>NZ_JAEUOI010000158.1 GCF_016790145.1 Propionivibrio sp.
CTTCGCCGAGGAAGACTACCTCGCCTACCGCGAGTGGCTGGGCGAGGCGTGCAAAGCTACCGGCTGCGCGCTGCATGCCTATGTCCAGATGACCAACCACGTGCACCTCTTGCTGACGCCGCCGGACTCCGGGGCCGTGTCCCGGCTGATGATCTCGCTGGGCCGGCGCTACGTGCAGTACATCAACAGGACGTACCGTCGTACCGGCACCTTGTGGGACAGCCGCTACAAGTCTTCCCTGGTGCAGGCCGATGCCTATCTGCTTCTTTGCCAGCGCTATATCGAACTCAATCCCGTGCGCGCAGCGATGGTCGATGACCCGGCGCACTATCGCTGGAGCAGTTATCGGACGAACGGACTGGGGCAAGGTGACTCATTGCTGACTCCGCATGCGTTGTATTCCGGTCTGGGGGCAAACGAGGCCGAGCGGCTGGCGAACTATCGGGCCTTGTTCCGCCCGGAACTGGATTCCGAGGCCATCGGCGACATCCGCATGGCCCTGGATCAGGGGCAGCCGCTCGGGGATGCACGGTTTATCGACAGTATCGAACGGGCCACTGGGCAGCGGCGCGAAATTCGCCCGCGGGGTAGGCCGCGGAAGGCAATGCTTGGAGAAACGGGGCCACAGGAGCAGATGTCACTTGAAGTGTGAGCCTGGCCTCTTTTTTCCCCTCAGCAATCCGCCTGAAAATCACTACTTGCCATCTTACGCCGTACGTAATACAGTTGCGGCATGATCCAGTCGTTCAAGTGCAAAAACACACTTGCGCTTTACGAGGGCAAGAATCCTCGAAAGTTCAAAGCCTTTGCTTCGGTAGCGGAGCGAAAGCTTGCCCAGCTTGATGCTGCACAGACTCTGGACTTCTTGAAGGCGCCGCCGGGAAACCACCTGGAAGCGCTGAAGCATGATCGCAAGGGTCAACACAGCATCCGAATCAATGATCAGTGGAGAATCTGCTTCATCTGGAATGATGTGGGTCCCTCAGACATTGAAATAGTTGACTATCACTGAAGGAATCAAAATGACACGTCCTGTTAACCGTATGCGCCCTGTACATCCTGGTGAGGTCTTACGCGAAGACTATCTTGGTCCGCTCAGCCTCAGCGTCAATGCACTATCTGTGGCTCTGGGCGTACCCGCGACTCGCATTCACGAGATCGTCAAGGAACGTCGTTCGGTCACCGCGGACACCGCTGCGCGTCTGGCCAAGCACCTCGGGGGCGATGCCACCTCTTGGTTGGTCATGCAAGCAAACTACGACTTGAAGACCTTGCCTACACTCGAAGACATCGAACGCAAGGTCGCTGTGCGAGAGAAACTCGCCGCATAACGCCGGTGGAGCCTAACGAAAAAGGTTAGATCGTGCGAAGCCACGATCTGAACCGTTTGTTGGACGAGCCCGGACCCTGAGTCCCGTTCGGGCCCACTAGCGGCCATAGGGGTCAGCTTCGAATACTTTCTTTTGAGAAATGCTATGCGATGCTGACCCATTTGTTTTTGATCACATTTGTTCATTTGTTCTGAACGTTGCCGTCGACAGAGAATGGAGATAAACAGATGCCTACGATTTCCATGTTTTATGGGATTCTCATTCGGATGTTCTTCCGGGATATACAGAAACATCATGTTCCGCACATTCATGCCGATTACCAAGGAAAAGTGGCCGTGTATTCGATTCTTGACGGCGCGCTTCTGGCAGGCGATTTGCCACAGAATAAGCACAAATTAGTCGTCGCATGGATCGAGATTCATCAGGAAGATTTACTTGCTGACTGGGTTCTTGCTGTAAACGGCAAAAAACCATTCCCAATAAAAGGACTTGACCAATGAGAATTACGGAACTTCAAGTAAAACCAAACTATGTGCTTGCCATTGTTGCAGAAGATGGGCGTATTGGTCGTTTCGATGTTAGCCCTTATCTCGAATATGAGGCATTTGACGCTCTGCGGGATCCAAGTGAATTTTCGAAGATATCAAATGGAGGGTATTTCATTGAGTGGGATTGTGGTGCTGACTTGTCAGCGGACACCATTGAGGCCCAATGGCATATTGTTTCTTGAACCAGTGC
The DNA here is from genome assembly GCF_016790145.1 of Propionivibrio sp. Taxonomy (GTDB): domain Bacteria; phylum Pseudomonadota; class Gammaproteobacteria; order Burkholderiales; family Rhodocyclaceae; genus Propionivibrio. The sequence goes on from NZ_JAEUOI010000158.1 coordinate 2,070, forward strand.
TCGAGGGGGCAGCATCGGTATGTTCTCCAGTGAAAATTAATCCGACGTTGACCCCATTCAGCTTGCTTTCGGCTTGTGCGCGAAACTCAGGCCGCTCAAGCAGCCCCTATAACAAAGATCGAACCCTACCCCTCATGATCCCGAGGCACCCCTCCGAACATGAGCATTCACTGAAATAACGTTGTCCTGGCACGCCAAGGCTTATCTCAAGCACAGTTTGCCGAGGCGACATCTGTGAGCTTCAAGGGCTACGGCCGTACACCTGCTCATCGGCAACAATTTCGAGTCCCACATTTTCCAGTTTCGCCCTGGCATCGGGAATATCCTGAATTTCAATAACCAGGAAAGCGCTGTCGCCCTGATTCACCGATATACCGTGGGCATTGGTGAAATTTACGCCGGCTTTTACGACATCTTTCAGCAGTTCGTCCAGGCCGCCGGGTTTGTCGGCCATTTTCACCACGACGATCTCGCGCAGTGCCGCCGATATTCCATTTTCATTGAGTACGTGCTGTGCCCGCTGCGGGCTGGAGACCACGAGATTCAATATCCCCCAGCCGTTGGCGGTATGGTTGAGGTGTATGGAACGGATATTGATCTGCGCTGCTTTCAATACGGCGGTCACCTTTTCGAGGTGCCCCAGTTTGTTCTCAAGAAAAATTGAAACCTGGTAACTCATGTCCGGCGCTCCCGCAAACCTTATTTATTACGACGATCAAGAACCCTGACGGCTTTGCCTTCTGCCTTGGGGATCGAACCCGGTTCAACCAGCTTGATCAGCGGTCGAACCAGCACTTCATCGCGAACCAGGCGGGTGATATGCCGCTGCAGCCTGTCGAGAAACGCCAGATCGCCCGTGAACCACTCCTTTTTGACTTCGACTTCGACAATCATTTCGTCCTGCTCATCAAGGGTGTCGAGAAGGATCCGGTAATCGTCGCCAACTTCAGGCAGTTTCATGAGCACGCCTTCAACCTGCATCGGGAATACATTACAGCCCTTGATGATGAACATGTCATCCGAACGTCCGCAGATGCGCTCGATCCGGCGGTGGGTGCGCCCGCATGGGCATGCACCGGGCAGGAAGCGGGTCAGATCGCGGGTGCGAAAGCGGATGACCGGCATGGCCTGGCGGTCGAGCGTGGTCATCACCAATTCGCCGACTTCACCGTCGGCAACGGGTTGCAGTGATACGGGATCGATGATTTCGACCACAAAAGCATCCTCCCAGATGTGCAAGCCATTCTGCTCGGTGCATTCAAAAGCGACGCCCGGACCATTCATCTCGGAAAGGCCGAAGGAGTTGTAGGCTTTGACGCCAAACATTTCTTCGATGCGCAGGCGGTGCTCCTGTGTGTGCGGCTCGGCACCAATCACCAGCGTATGCAGTTTTGTGTCCTTGCGGGGATCGAGCCCTTCATCCTTGAACACCTCGAACAGGCGGCCCAGATAGCTCGGAATGACGTGGGCGACGCTGGTTCCGAAATCGCGCATCAGTTTGATCTGGCGCAGGCTGTTTCCCGCACCGGCGGGGATGCTCAGACAGCCGAGCTTCTCGGCGCCGTACTGGAAACCGAGACCGCCGGTAAACAATCCATAGCCACAGATGTTCTGGAAGATATCGGTATCGCGCACGCCGGCGGCATACATCGAGCGGGCCATCAGATTCGCCCAACTGTCGAGATCGTGCCGGTTGTGATAAACCACGGTGGGGTTGCCGGTGGTACCACTCGAACTGTGCAGCCGGATAACGTCTTTTTTGTCCGCCGCAAGCATTCCCCAGGGGAAGTTGTTGCGCAAATCTTCCTTGCTGGTGAATGGCAGTTCGCGTATCTGCTCGATCGCCTTCATTCCTGACTGAGCGATGCGCCCGATAACCGGAATTCGCCCATAGTGCGGTGATTTTGCGGCCTGACCCAGCGTCGTTGCCAGGCGCTCAAGCTGAAGCCTTTCCAGGCTTTTCCGCTCCAGAATTTCTATCTCTTTTTCCCAATACATGGCTTGTCGAAAAAATTAGTGCCGGCCGCCGAGGCCGAGGTAGCTTTCGATGACCCGCGCGTCGCTGGCCAGATCGCTGCTCGGGCCTTCGAGCGAGACTTCGCCGGTTTCCAGCACATAGCCGTAATCGGCCACATGTAGCGCGGCGCGGGCATTCTGCTCGACCAGCAGGATGGAGACGCCGGTCTTTTTCAACTCGGCGACGGTGCGGAAGATGTCCTTGATGATCAAGGGGGCCAGCCCGAGGCTGGGTTCGTCGAGCATCAGCAGTTTCGGCTTGGCCATCAAGGCGCGGCCCATCGCCAGCATCTGGCGCTCGCCGCCGGAAAGCGTGCCGGCCATCTGCTCGTGGCGCTCGCGCAGGCGAGGAAAAATGTCGAATACCTGATCCATGGTTTCCAGTTCGTCGCGATGTCCGACGCGATAGCGGTCAAAGGCCCCCAGCAGCAGGTTGTCGGCAACGCTCATTTCGCCAAACAGCTCGCGTTTTTCGGGAACCAGGGTGATTCCCTGACGTACCCGCTTTTCGACTTGGCGCGCGGCGCCTTGTCGCTCGCCAAGATAGATCACCTCTCCACTCGCCGGAAGGAGGCCCATCAACGCGCACAGCAGCGTCGTCTTGCCGGCGCCATTGGGGCCGATGACGGTGACGATCTCGCCCTTGTTGATTTTCAGGTTGACGTGGTGCAATGCTTCTTCCTTGCCATAACTGACCGACAGGTCGCGCACTTCGAGCACCAGCGGCCTTGCCTCCTCAATTTCGTCGATGCCGGCTGGCTGACTCATTCGACCCCCCCGAGATAGGCTTCCAGCACGGCCGGATTGCGCTGAACTTCTTCGGGCAACCCCTCGGCCAGCTTTTGACCGAACTCCATGACGACGACGCGGTCGGCCAGTCCCATCACGAAATCCATGTCGTGTTCGACGAGCAGGATGCCCATCCCCTGATCACGCAAGCGGCGCAGAAGGTCGGCTAGGGCCTGTTTTTCCAGGTAGCGCAAGCCGGCGGCAGGCTCATCGAGGAGCAGCAGGCAGGGGTCGGCGGCCAGCGCACGGGCAATTTCGACGATGCGCTGTTTGCCCAGCGGCAGGCTGCTGGCGGCGTCGTACATATGCTCGGCCAGACCGCAGCGTTCGATCTGCAGCGCCGCTTCGTGCAACAGGCGGGCTTCCTCGGCGCGCTCGGCATGGCAGGCGGCATGGATGAAGCTCTTGCTGCCACGCAGATGGGCACCTATGGCTACGTTTTCGAGCACGCTCATGGTCGGCAACAGGCGCACATGTTGAAAGCTGCGGCTGATGCCGCGGCGGGCGATCTCGCGCGCTTCCAGCGCCTCGATACGCTCGCCGCAAAAGCTGATCTCGCCCGAAGTCAGCGGGTCGACGCCGGAGATGCCGTTGAACATGGTGCTCTTGCCGGCGCCGTTGGGGCCGATCAGCGCCATGATCTCGGCAGAGCGAACCTTGAAGTTCATGCGATCGTTGGCGATCAATCCGCCGAAGCGTTTGCTGGCGTTATTGATCTCCAGCAATACGCTGCCGGCGGGCAGGATGGCGCGGCGCGGCAATGCGTCGGCGTGGGCTACACGCGGACGCTCGGGGTGCTCCGGGATGAGGCGCAGGATGATCGGCCACAGACCTTCACGCGCACGGTGCAGGACAAGGATCATCAGCAGACCAAAAACGATCATCTCGAAATTGCCGCTTTGCCCCAGCAACTGCGGCAGCCAGTCTTGCAGCCATTGTTTGAGGATGGTGATAAGGCCGGCACCCAGGATGGCACCCCAGACATAAGCCACACCGCCGACAACGACCATGAACAGATATTCGATGCCCTGATTCAATGAGAACGGCGTCGGGTTGACGAAGCGCTGCAGGTGGGCGTAAAGCCAGCCGGAAAGGCAGGCGTAGAGCGCGGCAATGGTAAAAATCACGATCTTCGAACGCGGCGTATTGACGCCCATGGACTCGGCCATCAGCGTGCCGCCCTTGAGTGAGCGAACGGCACGCCCCTCGCGTGAATCGAGCAGGTTGCGCGTGGCAACGACTATGACCAGCAGCAAGGCCCAGATCAGGTAGTAGAACTGGCGCCCGGACTTGAGTTCGAAACCGAAAATCTGCAATGCCGGAATACCGGAAATCCCGGTGTGGCCACCGAGGAAGTCGACACTGCCGAACAGATAGTAGAGGCTGATTCCCCAGGCGATGGTGCCGAGGGGCAGAAAGTGACCGGAGAGCCGCAGCGTGATGAAGCCGATCGACAGGGCCACGGCGGCGGTTACAGCGAGTCCGGCGGGGAGGGTCAGCCAGGGAGAGACGCCATATACGGTGGTCAGGTAGGCCGTGGTGTAGGCGCCGACGCCGACGAAGGCGGCCTGACCGAAGGAGGTCAGGCCGCCGACCCCGGTGAGCAGCACCAGGCCGAGCGCAACGATGGCGTATAGGCCGATGTAGTTGAGCAGCGTGACGTAAAACTCAGGCAATACCAGCGGCCCGAGCGCCAGCGTAACAATGAAAGCGAAGAGGAATCTGAAGTTCTTCATACCCTCTTCAATCCTCTTCCTCGATGTGGCGCGTGGTCAACGAACGCCAGAGCAGCACCGGGATGATCAGCGTAAAAACGATCACCTCCTTGTAGGCGCTGGCCCAGAACGACGAGTAGGACTCAAGCAGACCGACCAGGATGGCGCCGGCAGCAGCAAGCGGATAACTGGCCAGACCGCCGATGATGGCGCCGACGAAACCCTTGAGGCCGATCAGGAAACCCGAGTCATAGTAGATGGTGGTGATCGGTGAAATCAAAATGCCGGAAAAGGCGCCGATCATTGCCGCCAGCGTGAATGAGAGCCGGCCGGCCAGAGTTGCCGAGATGCCCATCAGGCGTGCGCCGGTGCGATTCATTGCGGTGGCTCGTAGCGCCTTGCCGTAGATCGTACGTTCGAAAAAAAGGAAGAGGGCGACAATCAGCACGGCGCTGGCGACGACCACCAGCAAGGTCTGCCCCTGCAAGAGGGCATCGCCGATGGCGAAGCTGGTGTCGGTAAAGGCCGGGGTGCGCGAGCCTTCGGCACCAAAAAAATACAGCCCGAGTCCGATCAGCGTGACATGCACAGCGACCGAGACGATCAGCAGGACGAGCACCGACGCTTCTGCGATGGGCTGATAGGCGAGCCGGTAGATCATCGGCCCGAGCGGAACGACCAGCATCAGGGCAAGGATCACCTGCACCGGCAAGGGCAATGTCGCCGGCGATACGGCGAACAGAATGCCGGCTAGGATCAGCGGCACACCGCAGTTGAGCAACAGAAGCGAGGGAATGCGGCGAATCCGGCGCTCGCGCAACGCCTTGGCGAATTCGATCAGGGTGATGACGGCACCCATGCCAAGCAACAGCCATAGCGTTCCGGGCAACTTGCCGGTCTGCAGGCTGGCCAGTGTCAGCGCGCCAAACGCGACGAATTCGCCCTGCGGAATGAAGATAACGCGGGTAACGGCGAAAACCAGCACCAGCGCCAGCGCCAGCAGCGCATAGATGGCGCCATTGGTAATGCCATCCTGGGCAAGCAGCAATGCAATCTGCAGATCCATGAAACGCAATTCCAGTCGAAGCCCCGCCTGTCCTTCGAGCCTGGACGCCGGACGGAGGCGTCGACCCGGTCGAAACTAGCGCAACAAAACGGGGGTGCTCGCCAGGACAATACGTTCCCGTGCCAGCAATAGATCAAACCATGAATGATACCAAAGGACGCGCTCACCCTGAACACCTTGATGCCACACGGGACTCAGGGCGAGCCGAATACTACTTGACGAGCTTCCAGTTGCCATCCTCGATTTTTACCATGACGCGAGCGCGCTGGTCGAAACCGAGGTGATCCTGTGCGTTGAGATTGAATACGCCATGCGCTCCAGTCAGGTTTTGCGTGCCCTCAAGCGCGTCGCGCAACGCCTTGCGGAACTCGGGCGTGCCCGGCTGAGCCTTTTTCAGTGCGACAGGGATGGCGCTCGACAGCAGCTTGCCGGCGTCCCAGGCATGGGCGCCAAAGGTCGACACGCTACCCTTGCCATACATTGTTTCGTACTTCGTCACATAATCCTGCGCAACCTTCTTGATCGGGTTGCTATCCGGCAGTTGTGCGGCCACCAGCACCGGGCCGGCCGGCAGGAAGGTGCCTTCACAGTCCTTGCCGCAAACGCGCAGGAAGTCGGCATTGGCGACGCCGTGTGTCTGGTAGATGATGCCCTTGTAGCCCTTTTCCTTGAGCGATTTCTGCGGCAACGCGGCGGGCGTTCCGGCACCGCCGATCAGCACGGCATCCGGCTTGGCGGAGAGAATCTTGAGTACCTGACCGGTCACCGAAGTATCGGCACGGTTAAAACGCTCGTTGGCAATCACCTTGATCTTGCGCACTTCGGCGATCTTTGAGAATTCATTCCACCAGCCTTCGCCATAGGCGTCGGCAAACCCGATGTAGGCCACCGTAGTAACATTATTGTTGGTCATGTGTTCGACGATGGCCGTGGCCATTTGGGCATCGTTCTGAGGTGTCTTGAAAACCCAGGCGCGTTTCGCATCCATCGGTTCGATGATGCGCGCCGCCGCAGCCATGGCGATCATCGGCGTTTCCGCCTCGGCAGCGACGTCGATCATGGCCAGCGAATTTGGCGTAATGGTCGAGCCGATAATCACATCGACCTTGTTCTCGGCAATAAGCTTCTTGGTGTTCTTGACCGCCGTCGTCGTATCGGATGCATCGTCGAGAATGATGTAGTTGACCTTCTGACCCCCAATGCTCGCTGGCATCAGCGCGAAGGTATTCTTCTCGGGGATGCCCAGCGAGGCGGCCGGTCCGGTTGCGGAAAGCGTCACACCGACATTGATATCGGCATAAACGGTTGATGCAAAAGCAATAGCCGCAAGCGCAAACAAGCAGGCTGGTACTTTCTTGATGTTCATGATGCCCCCTCAATATTTTTATGTGATGGCGCTACCGCTCGTGCCTGTAGCGAGTGCCTATTGTGCGGTTAGTCGGCAGGTAAAACAAGAATAAATGAATTTGTTGTCCTGCCGGTTATTTGTTTACCTGCTTCCGGGGTAATCGAAAACCTGAAAACCCCCGATTCGTTCTCTCCAGCCGATACTCGCCTTGTAAAACCGTGCAGGGGTGTCTGGCCAGTTTCCAGACCGTGCGTCCCGATTCAGCCGCATCGGCCACGACTGTTCGGAAGCACTCAACCCGTCGCGGCTTAGCGTTCGTTTTTCCTGAGCAGATCCTTAAGATTGGCAAAGGGTTGCGCCGTGGCTCGACTCACCTCGGCCTTGCCGCTGCCGACAACTCCGGCCTGACGTGCTGCTTCGGCGTCAAGTTCGCGCGAATGTTCATTGTCATGACAATAGAGACAGAGCAGTTCCCAGTTGCTGCCATTCGTCGGGTTGTTGTCGTGGTTGTGGTCACGATGATGCACGGTCAGTTGCTGCAGGTTCTCACGCGTAAACTCGCGGGCGCAGCGACCGCAGATCCATGGGTAAATTTTAAGCGCTTGTTCGCGGTAACCCGATTCGCGTGTCTGACGATTGCGAATTGCATCGGCAACTACCTGATCCAGGCGGGAAGTTGGTGGCTTGTTGGTTGGCATGCTTGATGGTCCGGTTGTGGTATGTGTGAAATATGCCCAACTGCAACTATTTCAGCCAGTAGACAACTGATTGGCTGCTGTCTTCTGAAACTTTTTGGGACAAGGCGTAATCGCATGAATTATGACCATCGTACTACCGACAGACAAGACTGTCGGGTGTCAATCTAGGGGGTGTTGACATTCATTTCGTGGAACGCGTTGCGGCGGCTAGCCTGGCACCAGCCAGGCGGCGCCGCCGCGCCTTGCGCTACATCCCGCACAGAGACCGTCGCGCCCATGAAATGAATGCCAACACCCCCTAAACCCTGAGGGCAATCAGCGGCACAATCATCTCGGCGCTGCTGATGCCGCCATGTACGCCGAGCATCGGGTAATGCCGTTCGCCGGGAAGCCAGTCCTTGATTGTCCAGTTGTCCTTCATCACCAGCGTGTAGTCACCAACGCGCGAGGCCAGACGCGGATGGCAAGGCGGCGGGCCAAACCAGCCGGCCTCGATCAAGGCGCTGCTGCGCCGCAAGTCGACGCAGTGCCCGAGGTTTTGGCGAACATAGGTTTCGAAAGCCCGCCGACGATCCTGGCTCACGTAACAGTAGGCGGCACGTCGCTCTCCGCAAAGTGGTCGTGCCAGCAGTGCGGCGAGATGCGTGTGATCGGCGAGACTGACTACACGGCCAGGCGGCGAATCAATGAAGCCATGATCGGCGGTGGCGATCAACCAGCTATCGCTACCCTGTACGTCGAGCACAAACTCGCCGAATGCGGCATCAAGCGAAGCCAGTATCTGCTTGGCTTGTTCGCTGTCGGTGCCGTAACGGTGCGAAGTCGTATCGAGATCGGGGTAGTAGGCATAAATGAAGCGCGGAATTTGAGCTTCGTGCAGCAGACCGGCAAGCCGGGAAAACATTTCAGGCAAGGCGTTGTAGGCAATGCTTTGAGCGCCGCGCGAATGCCAGGCGTTGAAGGGACTGCTGGCGATGCTCTGTGGTGCCAGCACCCAGCACTCGCGATCGAGTTGCTGGTACAGCGCCTGATGCTCGAAGAGCCGCATGGGCAGCGCTTGCGGCAACATTTTTGCCGGCTCCCCGCGCGGGGTCAGCGGCAGGATGGCCAGCGTCTGGTCGATTTCTTCAAGGTGCATGTGCCAGCCGGTAAGGCCGTGTTGCGCCGGTGCGAGCCCGGTCATGAAGGTGGTAATGGCGCTGGCGGTAGTCGAGGGGAATACCGATGTCATGGTTCCGAGCGTGTGGCGCTGAAGATTCGGGCTGGCCGGATGATTGGCCAGCGTGCGCTGCCCAAGACCGTCGATCACCAGCAGAACAATGTGACGCGTGGCACCGAGTTGTAAGGCAGAGAGGGCGCCCAGTTGCGGATAGTGCGCGCCGCTGCGGCCACAGGCCGAGGCGATGCTCTGCATCAGGTTAACGATGCTGCCGCCCCCGTAATCGGGTAATCGTGTTGAATCCATGATGGGGTCGATTGTACGTCAACGGAAAAGGGGGCTTGCGCCCCCTTGATGATTCAAGCAGCCTGATGATTGCTAGGCAGCCTTTTTCTTGTCCAGCCGCATCTTGACGAAGGCGCCCGGTGCATCTTCGATCACCGGAAGTTCGCTCGAACCCGGCGTGCGCGCGGCAATCTTCTCCTTGCCGCCCACCTGATCGGTCACCCACTGCTGCCAGTCAGTCCACCATGAACCGGGGTTCTGCGTCGCGCCGGCGAGGAAATCGTCGGACGCTGCAGGCAACTCGGAATTGGTCCAGAACCCGTACTTGTTGGCCGACGGCGGATTGATGATGCCGGCAATGTGTCCGGAACCGCCAAGAACAAACTTCACCGGCCCGCTCGGCAGCAATGCGCCCATATAGGTACTCTTCCACGGGGCAATGTGGTCTTCGATCGCCGAGACGAAATAGCACGGGGTCTTGACCTTGGTCAGGTCGATCTTGACGCCGCCGAGCTCGATGCCGCCCGGTTCACGCAGCTTGTTGCCGAGATAGAAATTGCGCAGGTAGAAACTGTGCATCTTGGCCGGCATGCGCGTCGAGTCGGAATTCCAGTAGAGCAGGTCGAAGGGGAAGGATTCCTTGCCCATCAGGTAGTTGTTCACCGCGAACGACCAGATCAGGTCGTTGGCGCGCAGCATGTTGAACGTGCCGGCCATATCGGAACCATCGAGATAACCGCGCTCGTTCATTCTCTTTTCAAGACTGGCGACGGTACCTTCGTCAAGGAAGACCTTGAGTTCGCCCGGCTCGGAAAAATCAAGCATGGTCGTAAAGAACGTGGCCGAAGCGATGCGCTTGTCTTTCTTGGCGGTCATGTAGGCCAGTGTTGACATGAGCAGGGTGCCGCCGAGGCAATAACTGGCGGTGTTGATCTTGCTCTCGCCAGTCGCTTTCTCAACCGCGTCGATGGCCAGCATGGTTCCCTCGAGCAGGTAGTTCTCGAAATTCTTGTCGGCGTGCCTTTCGTCCGGATTGACCCAGCTTATGATGAATGTGGTGTGGCCCTGATCGGTAGTCCATTTGACGAAGGAGTTCTTGTCACGCAGATCGAGAATATAGAATTTGTTGATCCACGGCGGCACGATCAGCAAGGGCTTCTTGAACTGTTGCGGGGTTGCTGGATCGTACTGAATGAGCTGGAACATGTCGTTCTGGAAGATGACCTTGCCCGGCGTGGTGGCAACATTCTTGCCAAGCTCGAAGGCATCGGGGTCGGTCATGCGGATTCGCAACTGACCATCGCCGGCTTCCATGTCACGCAACAGGTTGTTGAAACCATTGATCAGGTTCTGCCCGTTGGTGTTGACCGTTTCGCGGACAACGGCCGGATTGCTCAGCGCAAAATTGGTCGGCGAAAGCGCGTCAATGAACTGACGCGTGAAAAAATCGACCTTTCTTTGCGTCGACTCGTCAAGCCCTTCAGCTCCTGCAACGACGCCATTCAGGTGACTGGACGTAAGGAGGTAAGACTGCTTGATGAAATCGAAGACGAAGCTGCTGTCCCATTCTTCGTCCTTGAAGCGCTTGTCCGATTTGTCGGGTGTGGCGACGGCCGGAAGCGATGTTTCGCCCAACATTTTTGCCGTCGAATACTGCCACAGCGCAAAGTAATCTTTCATCAACTTCATTTGCGCTTCTGCCATCTTCTGGGGATTGGCCATCAGGCATGTTGAAAGATCCGAGAAGGCCTTGGCGATTCCCATTTCGTCCTTCGGCATCGAGATTCCCTCACTGGCCTTCTTCTCGACGTATTGCGCCATCATTTTCGAGGCACGCTTGGCCACTTCGGCATAGCTTTTGACAAGCTCTGCGGGATCGGGCATTGATTTGACTTCTTCAGTTTTATTCGGCTGCGCCATTGAAAGACCTCCGTGTACGGGTACTCAACAAAGTGAAAGGAACGCCTGGCAAAATGCGGAGGCGAATTGAAAAACCTCAGGAAGCGATAAACTTTCCCCAAAGCGACCTGTTTCGGTTAATACCCTACATAATATAGCATTCAGCGATTTTTTTCGATTGCTTTGGCAGCGAGTTACTCTGAAATTCCAGTTTTTTCAATCTGGCGCATGTTATCCGTGGATTTACCGGGCTAACTACTGCGGCAAGGGAAAACTGATCGAATCCTAGGTGATTCATGCGTATTACAAAGGATATCCAGGTCGCCTGACGGAGGTTTTATGTATCAATCAATCATTTGCGAGGTCGATGAATCCGTCGGTATCCTCACGCTGAACAAGGCCGAACGCCACAACGCTTTTGATGAGCGGCTGATAGCGGAAATGACGAGCGGGCTGCTCGATCTTGAGGCCGACACGCGGGTGCGTGTCCTAGTACTCTCGTCAACCGGCAAGAGTTTCTGCGCCGGCGCCGACCTCAACTGGATGAAGCGTGCGGCGACTTATACGCCACAGGAAAACCTTCAGGACGCACGCAACCTGGCGCGCTTGATGAGCACCCTGAATACGCTCTCCAAACCGACCATCGCCCGTGTGCAAGGGCCGGCGTATGGCGGCGGGGTGGGACTGATTGCCGCCTGCGATATTGCAGTCGCCACCTATGACGCACTATTTGCCCTGACCGAGGTCAAGCTCGGCATTGTGCCCGCCGTGATCAGCCCTTATCTTCTGGCGGCCATCGGCGAGCGCTATTGCCGTCGCTACATGCTCTCCGCCGAGCGGTTTTCTGCGGCGGAGGCTTACCGTATCGGCCTGGTACACGAAATCGTACCGGGCGATGAACAACTCGACGAGGCGATCGGCGAGATCGTCGACAGCCTGCTGAAAAACGGTCCGCAAGCCCAGGCCGAGTGCAAGGCCCTGATTCGTGTTGTTTCGGGTCAGCCGATTGACGAATCGTGCATCGAAGAAACGGCGCAGCGCATTACCCGGGTACGCTCGAGTCCGGAGGGAATGGAAGGACTGGCCGCCTTTCTGGAGAAGCGCAAACCGAACTGGATCGGTTGATGCGTGTCTCATTGACCACCACCTTCACGCCCCCAGGAAAATTTCATGATTCAAGCCGGAAAACAGAATACAGCAGTATCGCCGTGTATCAATGTGTGCACGCTGGATGCCGCAAACGGATTGTGTCAGGGCTGTTTTCGCACCCTTGACGAGATTTCCGTCTGGAGCAGTGCTTCAAACGATGAACGGCTGAACATCCTGGACGCTGTGGCGCGTCGACGCAAGGAGCTCAGTCAATGAATGAAGCGGAAGACGCTTATCCCTGTGTCGGCGTGTGCCTGTTCGACCCCGACAACGGCTATTGTCTGGGTTGCGGTCGCCCGCCGTTACCGGTATCGATCGCTGGCCAGGTATATGGCGGCGACGGATTGAATGAAAAAGCGCCACTCCCGCATTCATCTTCTGCTACGAGCAATGAAACCTCGATCAACCACGAGACTACAAGGAACAGCCAGGAAAAATAGAGGGACATCAAACTGCGGCGGTCATCCTGTCCGGACCCGTTCTAGAGCGCGTTTTCCACCAGCCTGACCCAGTAACTGATGCCGAATTTAAGTATCTCGTCGTTGAAATCGTAATGCGGGTTGTGCAGGGTGCAACCGCCAGTTCCCGGCCCGTTGCCCAGCCACACGTAACAGCCCGGCTTGTCACGCAGCATATAGGCGAAATCCTCGGCACCCATTGACGGCAGTTCATCCTGGTGCACCTTGTCGTTGCCGAACACTTGTGCGGCAACGCGCCGGCAGAGTTCGGTTTCGGCGATGCTATTGACTGTCGGTGGATAGCGGCGGTCGAAATTGACCGTGATCTGGGCACCAAAAGCGCTGGCAATACCGCTGCACAGGCGCTCGATGGCGTGCTCGACAAGTTCCTGCACTTCGGCTTTGAAGGTGCGGATCGTACCGCGCAGCACGGCGTCGTCGGGGATGATATTCCAGGCTTCGCCGCCGTGAATCTGCGTGACGCTGACCACCGCCGCTTCGCAGGGGTGCAGGTTGCGCGCGACGACGGTTTGCAGGGCAAGCACCAGTTGGCTGGCCGCGACCAGCGTGTCGACACCCTGATGCGGCATCGCGGCATGGCAGCCGTGGCCGCGCACGGCGATTTCAAAGGCGCAGGTGCCGGCCATCACCGCTCCGGGCATTACGGCCATTTCACCGACCGCGATCCCCGGCCAGTTGTGAAGGCCGAATACCGCATCCATCGGAAACTGCTCGAACAGGCCATCCTCGATCATCACCGCCGCGCCGCCTTCCGACTCCTCGGCCGGCTGGAAAATGAAATAGACGGTGCCGTCAAAATCAATACTTTCAAGATGTTCAGCCATGTAACGTGCGGCCCCGAGCAGCAGGGTGCTGTGGCCGTCATGGCCGCAGGCGTGCATCTGCCCCTGCTGCCTGGAGCGATGAGGAAACTCGTTTTTTTCATGCAGCGGCAGGGCGTCCATGTCGGCACGCAAGCCGATGGCGCGCGCGCTGCTGCCCTTGCGCAGAACGCCGACGACACCGGTTCCGGCCAGCCCGCGATGTACTTCAAGCCCGTAGGCGGCCAGTTCGCGCGCCACGATGTCGGCGGTTCGCACTTCCTTGAAGGCCAGCTCGGGGTGGGCGTGGATGTCATGACGGATGGCGACGAGATCGGCAAGGAAGGAAATATCAAGGAGTTTCATGGCATCGGTTTTGGCAACAGAGTTCCTAGTTTAAGTCAGCCCGGCTTGCCCGTGTCAGCAAGGTTCCGCTATGCTCCGGCACATGCACATCGTAATCATCAGCGGCCTCTCGGGTTCCGGCAAGTCGATCGCCCTCAACATGCTTGAGGACGCGGCTTACTACTGTGTGGACAACCTGCCTTCGCAATTGTTGCAGCAACTGATCGACCAGCTCAGTCAACAAGGCTACGACAAGGTCGCCGTCGCCATCGACAGTCGCGGCGGCGAGAGTATCGCGATGCTTCCACAACAACTGGCCGCACTGCGCGTCAATGATCTGGAACTGCAATTTCTCTTCCTCGACACCAAAACCGAAACACTGCTCAAGCGTTATTCCGAAACCCGCCGCCGACATCCGCTGGCCAATGAACAGCGCACCGTGACCGAAGCCATCGCCGAGGAGCGCGTGCGCCTGGGAAGCCTGTCCGAACTCGGTCATCATATCGATACCAGCGATCTGAAACCGAACGCCCTGCGCGAATGGATACGCCAGTTCATCGCCACCGAAGCGCAACAGGGACTGACCCTGATCTTCGAATCCTTCGGTTTCAAGCACGGTGTTCCGCTCGACGCCGAACTCGTCTTCGACGTGCGCTGCCTGCCCAACCCTCACTACAACCCGGAACTGCGTACGCAAACCGGACGCGACGACCCGGTCATCGCCTTTCTTGAGGCCGAACCCGACGTGCTGCACATGCGTGACGACATTTCCCGTTTCATCGCTACCTGGCTACCCTGCTACGTTCGCGACAATCGCAACTATCTGACCGTGGGTATCGGCTGCACAGGCGGCCAGCACCGTTCGGTGTATATGGCCGAGTGGCTCGGACGCGAATTCCGCAAACAGGCGCGGGTACTGGTTCGTCACCGCGAACTGCCGCCTGCGGCGGCTACCGCGTCCGCCGCTGCGTTCACTCCCACCGGCAACTCCTGATGCACTGGCTGGCGCTGCTCAGGCCCGGTGACTGGCTGGTGGCTGCGCTGGGACTGGCGATCTGTGGCGTATCCATTCCTCTGGCATGGCAAGGCGGCGTTGCCGAGAAGGCCGTCATCAAGCGTGGTGGCGAAGTCTTCGCCGAGCTGGATCTGTCCCGAAATCGCCAGATCGAGGTTCCGGGCCCGCTCGGCATCACCACGGTGCGCGTTGAAAAACGCCGCGTGCGCGTTGTCTCCGACCCCGGACCACGCCAGTATTGCGTACGCCAGGGCTGGCTGGCACGCCCCGGCGAAATCGCCATCTGCGCGCCGAATCAGGTCAGCGTACAGGTGCAGGGGGGCAAGGAGGCATATGACTCGCTCAGTTACTAAGCTGACCACGACCCCCGAAGATCACCGCATCGCCCAGCTCGCGGCGGCGGCGATTGGCCTGGCGCTGATCGACGCGGCGATTCCCTTGCCGCTGCCCGGCGTCAAGCCGGGGCTGGCCAACATCGTGACGCTGATTGTGCTGGCCCGCTACGGCTGGGCAACGGCAGCCTGGGTCAGCGGTTTGCGCGTTTTCGCCGGCGGCCTGCTGCTCGGCCAGTTTCTTTCGCCCGGCTTTTTCATGAGCCTGACCGGGGCAGTGCTCAGCCTGCTCGTCCTGGCGTTTGCCAGTCGTCTGCCGGGGCGCTGGTTTGGGCCGGTGAGCTGGAGCATTCTGGCCGCCTTTGCGCATATCGGTGGCCAGTTGCTGCTCGCCCGGCTGTGGCTGATCCCGCATAACGGATTGTTCTATCTGGTGCCGCTTTTTTCCGCAGCAGCGCTGGCTTTCGGTATCATCAACGGACTGATTGCTGCGCGTCTGCTCGCCGAGCTCCCGGCCACCGAACCTCTGACAGCGGAATGAAAATGCCCAGGACCATCTGCCTAGCCTTTACCGGTGCCTCCGGCATGCCGTATGGCCTACGCTTGCTTGAGTCTTTGCTCGCCGCCGGCTGCCGCGTGCAGCTGCTCTATTCCCAGGTCGCCCAGGTGGTTGCCCGACAGGAAATGGCGCTCGAACTCCCTTCACGCGCGAGCGAGGCGCAGGCTGTCTTGCGCGAACGTTATGCCGCACTCCCCGGCGAACTCGTGGTCTACGGCCGCGAAGAATGGTTTGCGCCGGTAGCCAGCGGTTCAAATCCGCCGGAGGCCATGGTGGTTTGCCCATGCACCATGGGCACGCTGGCCTCGATCGCTCAGGGCCTGGCCAGCAACCTGATCGAACGTGCTGCCGATGTGGTCATCAAGGAAGGGCGCAAGCTGATTCTGGTGCCGCGCGAAACACCGTTCTCGGCGATCCATCTCGAAAACATGCTGCGCCTGGCGCGCGCCGGCGCGGTGATTCTTCCGCCCAATCCCGGTTTCTACCATCATCCGGTAAAGGTTGAGGATCTGGTTGATTTTGTGGTCGCCCGCATTCTCGATCAACTGGCCGTTCCGCATGCACTGATGCAGCGCTGGGGCAGGGAAGCGGAATGAACTGGCTGGGTTTTCAGCGCAAGGAATCGAAGGAAATCGACATTCCTCTTTTCCCGCTCGGCGGCGTCCTCTTTCCCGGCGGCGTATTGTCGCTCAAGGTTTTCGAGCAGCGTTATCTCGACATGACCGCGGCCTGCATGAAGGACAAGGCCCCCTTTGGCGTATGCCTGATAGCCAGCGGCAAGGAAGTCGGCGAGTCGGCAGTACCGCACAAGGTCGGCACGCTGGCGCATATTGACCAGGCCGACATGCCGCAACTCGGCATCCTGATGCTGACGGTGCGCGGCGGGCGTCGTTTCCGCATCGTTTCAACGCGCACCCGGCCCGATGGATTGCTGCGCGCACAGGTCGAGTTGCTCGCTGAGCCTGCGCGGCAGGACGTTCCGGCAGCGCAGCAGGGCTTGCTGCCGCTGCTGCACAAAGTCGCCGGTGATCTCGGCCCGGAGAAGATGCCGGCACCGCATGCCTTTGACGACGCGGCCTGGGTCGGTTATCGGCTGACCGAGATTGTCCCCGTGCAGGCTCTCGCCAAACAGAAGCTTCTGGAACTGGACGATCCGCTGTCGCGGCTGCAGATTCTGCATACCTATCTTGCACAGCGCAAACTGGTACTGTAAAAACGGAGCAACAGCCCCTAGCCCTGAACCTTGGCCGCCTCTGCGAGCAGCCATTCGCGGAATGCGCCAATAACTGGGCGCTCGGCAACGGCTTCGGGGGTGACCAGATAATATGCCTGCGGTCTGCGGATGTGGATATCGAAGGGAACAACCAGGCGTCCGGCAGCAACCTCGGCCTCAACCAGCGGCATCGATGCCAATGCAATACCGAGGCCGTCGATTACTGCCGAAAGTGCGAGACTGGAATCACTGAAGTGCGTCCCTGCATTGTCGTCGATGCCTTCGACGCCGGCGAGTTGCAACCACTCGGCCCAGGTTGGCCGATCCATCAGTTCCGGGGTGGTATCGTCGTGCAGGAGGTCGTGATAGCGCAAATCCTTCGGTACATTCAGCGGGCGCATTCCCGACAGCAGGCGCGGGCTGCATACCGCCGTGTAGGCCGGAGAAAACAGGCGATCGACCCGGCAGCCGGGATAACGACCGCGACCGAAGCGAATGAACAGCTCGGTTTCATCATCACGCACGTCAATCGTCTCGAAGCCCGAAACCTGCAAGGCATCCGGCGGGTCGATCATTTTCGGCGACGCCGTCATGTGTAACTGAACTTCCGGATGGCGTGCGGTGTATCCGGGAAGATGGCTGATCAACCAGCGCGAGGCAAAGACGGGAGGCGAGGTTACCAGAAGACGTCCGCCGGGCTCATGGCGCCGCGTGCTCTCGACGGCTGCCGCGAAGCATTCGAGCCCCTCGCGCACCTTGGGCAACATGGCCTGCCCTTCGCTCGTCAGCTCCAGCGCCCGCGTCAATCGACGGAAGAGCGCGAAGCCAAGATAGTCCTCAAGACCATGAATCTGATGACTGATCGCCGTGGGCGTCACGGCCAGTTCATCACCGGCCTTCTTGAAGCTCAGGTGGCGAGCGGCGGCTTCAAAAGAGCGCAACGCATTCAGCGGAGGGAGTCGATAACTCATATGGCTGAGATTTTCTCACGCATCGACTGACAATTGATCGTTTGTTTCGATGCACCTTGCTGAATATAGTTACGCCGTACCCGAAACACGGGCAATACAAATGGAATATCGAAATGAAAAATGAACTCAAAACCCAGGACATCACCGCGATCATCGCCCAGGCGAACAGGGAACGAATCGACGCCATCGGCATACTGATCTTCTCCGGAGCGCGCAAGGCATTGACGTGGGCGGCCAGACACGCCGACCGCTTTCTGCATGCCTTCCTGATGTCACCGGTCAACCCGCGCTGAGCCTGCGGCTCCAGAACAGAGCCAGTGGAACAGATTTATGAATTCAGCGCAAAAACACCATCGGAGAAAGATTTCGCCAGGACAGGCAAAGGGCTGACAACGCTTGCCTTGGCCTGAGCTTTTCGCCTTTGCCGCAGTTGATCGGATTTCAGGTGCAGTCGCTCTGCCGGTGAACTGAACAGCACAACAAGCACAGCATCCGGAGGTTACAATCGGGGCTCTCCGTGAGTCCGCCCTCCATGAAAAGTCCGCCCGCTTCCGAAGCCACCCCTGAACCGCTGCAGCGCGTCGTCAAGATACGGCGCGATTACAACACCTGGGTGGCCAACGAAACACTCGAAGACTACGCCTTGCGCTTCACGCCGCGCAGTTTTCGCAAATGGTCGGAAATGCGCGTCGCCAATACCGCTTTTGGCGCATCCTCCTTTCTCGTGCTGGAAGCCGTCGGCGCGACCATGCTGGTCAGCGCCGGCTTCGTCAACGCCTTCTGGGCGATCCTGGCGACCGGGCTGATCATCTTCCTGATCGGCCTGCCGATCAGCCACGCTGCGGCCCGATACGGTCTGGACATGGATCTGCTGACGCGCGGGGCCGGCTTCGGCTACATCGGCTCGACCGTCACTTCGCTGATCTATGCCTCCTTCACCTTCATTTTCTTCGCGCTTGAAGCGGCGATCATGGCCTATGCGCTCGAGCTGGCTTTCCACATTCCACCGAGCTGGGGTTACCTGATCTGCGCGCTGGTGATAATTCCGCTGGTTACCCATGGCGTCACCGCGATCAGCCGCCTGCAGGCCTGGACGCAGCCCTTGTGGCTTTTTTTGCTGGTTCTGCCCTATGTTTTCCTGCTGGTTCAGGAGCCCGAAGTCCTCGGCGGACTGCTGAAATACCCCGGCGAAAAGGGGCTGGGCAGCGAGTTTTCCATACCGCTTTTCGGTGCGGCACTCACCGTCGGCATTGCCCTGGTCACGCAAATGGGCGAACAGGCCGACTACCTGCGCTTCATGCCCGAGCGCACGGCAAAAAACCATCGCCGCTGGTGGCTGGGCTTGCTGCTTGGCGGCCCCGGCTGGGTCATCCCGGGGGTGGCCAAAATGCTCGGCGGCGCCCTGCTTGCCTATCTCGCCTTGCGCAACGCCATACCTGCCGAGAAGGCGGTCGATCCCAACCAGATGTACCTGATCGGCTTTTCCCATGTCTTCAGCAATACCTCGCTGGCGATTGGCGTCACCGTCCTCTTCGTCGTCATTTCACAGATCAAGATCAACGTCACCAATGCCTATGCTGGATCGCTGGCCTGGTCGAACTTTTTTTCACGTCTGACCCACAGCCATCCCGGACGGGTGGTGTGGGTCGTCTTCAACATTCTGATCGCGTTGCTGCTCATGGAACTCGATGTCTTCCAGGCGCTCGGACAGATTCTCGGCCTCTATTCGAATATCGCCATTTCGTGGATGGCGGCAGTCGTCGCCGACCTCGTCATCAACAAGCCGCTGGGTCTCTCACCGCCGCATATCGAGTTCAAACGCAGCCGTCTGTATGACATCAATCCGGTCGGCATCGGCGCCATGGGTCTGGCCTCGCTGCTTTCGGTTGCCGCTTTCAGCGGACTGCTCGGCGCCGGTGTGCAGCCTTATGCATCCTTCATTGCCTTGCTGACCGCCTTTGTCGCCACACCGCTGATCGCCTGGATCACCGGCGGCCGCTATTACCTGGTCAACAGCGACAGCGCAGCGATACTCGGCATGCGGCATTGCTGCATCTGCGAGCACGAATACGAGAGCGAGGACATGGCCCACTGCCCGGCCTACGGCGGCACCATCTGCTCGCTGTGTTGCTCGCTCGATGCGCGCTGCGACGATCTGTGCAAGCCAGGCGCCAATCTCGGAGCACAATGGAACGGCATGCTGCGCCGCATTCTTCCGGCAGCAGCCCTGCCTTATCTAGAGACCGGGCTGGGCCATTACCTGCTGCTGATGGCCGGTATCGTTCCCTTGCTGGCGGGACTGCTCGGCCTGCTCTACACGCACGCAGTGCTGACGCTGAACCCCGATCAGGCCAACCTGATTCCGCACCTGCAACAATCCTTCGTCAAAGCCTTCTCGGCGCTGCTGCTGCTGTCCGGCATCGGCGCCTGGTGGATGGTGCTGACGCACAAAAGCCGACAGGTCGCGCAGGAGGAATCGAACCGGCAAACGCACCTGCTGATGCAGGAGATCGACTCGCACCGGCGTACCGACGATCAGTTGCAAAAATCCAAACAGGTCGCCGATCAGGCCAACCAGGCCAAAAGCCGCTACATCACTGCCATCAGCCATGAACTGCGTACGCCCCTCAACAGCATTCTCGGCTACGCGCAGATCCTCGATGGCGACGAAGCCATCCCGGCCAGCCGCCGGCAAGCGATAAGCGTCATCCGCAAGAGCGGCGACCATCTGCTGTCGGTAATCGAAGGCACGCTCGACATCGCCCGCATCGAAGGCGGCAAACTGACACTGGAGGTCAAGGCACTCGATTTCCCCGAGTTCCTGCAGCAGATCGTCGGCATGTTCGAGCTGCAGGCGCGTAACAAGGGTCTGGGGTTCGACTACCAGCCGGTGGGCCAACTGCCGGCCGTGGTACGCGCCGACGAGCGGCGACTGGGGCAGATCCTGATCAACGTTCTCGGCAACGCGGTCAAATTCACGGTGCGCGGCAAGGTCAGCTTCCGCGTCGAGTTCCTGCGCGACATGGCCGTCTTTGACATAGACGACAGCGGCCCGGGAATTCCGCCGGAAGACCTTGAGCTCATCTTCGAACCCTTCGTCCGCGGCAGCAGCGCACAGGCGGGGGGTAGCGGCGTCGGCCTGACCATCGCGCGCATGCTGACCGACCTGATGGGCGGCGAAATGAGCGTCAGCAGCGCCCCCGGTGCGGGCAGCCGGTTCCGCATCCGTCTGTTCCTGCCCCAGGTACACTCGGTGCTGGCCGCGCGCGAGCGGCCACGGGTCAGCCGAATCGGTTACGTCGGCATCCGCCGCCGCATCCTGGTAGTGGACAATGAGAAGGTCGATCGCGACATGCTGCAGAGCGTCCTCGACCCCCTGGGCTTCCAGGTTGAACAGGCCGCCAGCGGCGAGGAGTGCCTGCAGGTGATGTCCCGCTTCAACCCGCACCTGGTATTCATGGATCTGGCCATGCCCGGCATCGACGGCTGGGAGACGATACGCCGCATCCGCCGCACGAATCCTGGCGAGGCCCATATCGCAATCCTCTCGGCCAATGCCTTTGACAAAGGGCTGGAAAACGATGTCGGCGTCGCCACCGAGGACTTCATCGTCAAGCCGCTACGGGTCGATGAACTGCTCGACTGGATCGGCCGCAGGCTGGGGCTGGAATGGGTCAGCGTCGATGCTCCCTTGATCTCCCCGGCACCTGTCCAACACCCGCCTCCCCTGATTCTGCCGGGATGGCAGCACCTTTCGGCGCTCGACGAACTGCTTACCCTCGGTTATGTGCGCGGCATTCTCAACAAGCTCGGTGAAATCGAGCGCCTCGATCCGGCGTACGGTGAGTTCGTACGCGTCATGCGCGATCTGGCGCGCCAGTTCCAGTTCGAGGCCATGAAGGAAGTACTCAGAAAGGGCCGCGATGCCGCCTGACACAACCATCGAGCGTGCCATCTCCGACATCGTCCTGATCGTGGACGACATCCCGGAAAACCTCTCCTTCCTGCACGATGCGCTCGACGAATCGGGCTACACGGTGCTCGTCGCCACCAACGGCGAATCGGCGCTGCAGCGTGCCCGCCAGAGTCTTCCCAACGTCATTCTGCTCGACGCGCTGATGCCCGGCATGGATGGCTTCGAGGTCGCCCGGCGGCTGAAAGCCGACTTCGCCACCCAGCATATCCCCATCGTCTTCATGACCGGGCTTACCGAGACCGAACACGTGGTGGCCGCTTTCGCCGCCGGCGGCGCCGACTACGTCACCAAGCCCATCCGCCCCGCCGAAGTCCTCGCCCGCATCGCCGCGCACATGCAGAACGCTCGCCAGATGAAGCAGGCACGCACCGCACTGGACGCCTTTGGCCAGGCCACGGTGGCCGTGCGCGCCACCGACGGCAAACTGGTGTGGCAGACGCCATTGTCGAGAAAGCTGCTCAAGGACTATTTCACCTGCGGCGAAGATGAAACGCCGCCGCGCCTGCTGGCGTGGATCGCCGAAGCCGAAACCGCCCGCCGCAACGGCCGCGAGCCACCTGCCCTGCTGCTTGCCGATGGCAGCCGGCGGCTGCTCGCCTCCTTCCACGACCAGACCGGCGACCAGGAATGGCTGGTCGTCCTGCGGGAAGAAAACGACGCATCGGCCATCGAATCGCTGATCGCCGCCTTCCGCCTCACCCAGCGCGAAGCCGAAGTGCTCTACTGGGTAACGCTGGGCAAGACCAGCAAGGACATTGGCGATATCCTCGGCAGCAGCCCGCGGACGGTGAACAAACACCTGGAGCATGTGTTCGAGAAGCTCGGCGTGGAAACACGCACCGCGGCCGCCAATCTGGCGCTAGGCAGGATGCGTGGGGCGTAGGCTGCAAGCAGAACGCCGGCCAATCCGCAGCGGGCGACTACCCTGATAGCCTGGACTCAGGAGACGAATCCACGCCAGCACTGGATACCGGCTGGCGCCGGCATGACGGCAGTTTCAGACTTCATCGGGTCTCAGCAAGGGGCTTGCCACTGCGTTTATCCGAATGAAAAAACCGGAACGGGGAACCACGGGCTGTCATCGATTATCATAGCGCATCGGTAAGGAAGTTATCTGTACCCTGCTCACCTGAAAAAGGAGATCGCCATGGATGTGGCACTGGTTGAATGGTCGCAAAAGCTGGAGTTTGGTCTGCCGATGATCGACAGCCAGCACAAACAGTTGTTCGACCTGGCCGCTACCTTCGCCGGCAATGGGGACCAGATCCGGGTGATGAAAACCCTGGTCATGCTCTGCGACTATGTCAAAGTCCATTTTCGTGCCGAAGAGGAGATGCTGGCCGCGCTCGACTACCCGGATCTCGACGCCCACAAGCTGCTGCATGCCGAATTCAAGGGCTTGTTGCTCAAGTTGCTCGAAAGCGCGAGGCAAATGACGCTCGACGAGATTGCCAATGAAGTGCAGTACCTGATCTACGGCTGGTTCTCCAACCACATCCTGCAAGTCGATGTCGCCTACGTTCCCTGGGTGCGCAGTCAGACCCTGCACAACCAGGGCTGAGGGACCCCTTCCCGATCCCCATTTCAGTCCCAGGAAAACGGGATACGCAATCTGACGTATTCCGGCATTCCCGTGAGTTCCTTAATCTGCTGTTGCGCTGCAAGCATGCGTTGCAGTTCCTGCGCAAGCCCACCCTTTAAGGAGCCTCTCCATGAAATCCCGTCGTAATTTCATCAAGGCCACCGTGCTGTCTGCGGCCCTGGCCACTGCTGGTCTCGTTTCCTTCGCTGCCCACGCTGCCGACACCATCAAGGTCGGCATCCTGCATTCACTCTCCGGCACCATGGCTATTTCCGAGACGGCACTCAAGGAAACGGCCCTGATGACCATCGCCGATATCAACAAAAACGGTGGTGTGCTGGGCAAGAAACTGGAGCCGGTCGTCGTCGATCCGGCGTCCAACTGGCCGCTGTTCGCCGAAAAGGCCCGCCAGTTGCTGACCAAGGACAAGGTTGACGTTGTCTTCGGCTGCTGGACCTCGGTTTCCCGCAAGTCGGTACTGCCGGTGTTCAAGGAACTGAACGGTCTGCTCTTCTACCCGGTCCAGTACGAGGGTGAGGAACTCGAAAAGAACGTTTTCTATACCGGCGCGGCGCCGAACCAGCAGGCCATCCCGGCCGTCGAATACCTGATGAGCAAGGAGGGTGGTGAGGCCAAGCGCTTCGTGCTGCTCGGCACCGACTACGTCTATCCGCGCACCACCAACAAGATCCTGCGCGCCTTCCTGAAGTCCAAGGGCGTGGCGGAAACCGACATCATGGAAGAGTACACGCCGTTCGGCCATTCCGATTACCAGACCATCATCGCCAAGATCAAGAAGTTCGCTGGCGAAGGCAAGAAGACCGCCGTCGTATCGACAATCAACGGCGATTCGAACGTACCTTTCTACAAGGAACTGGGCAACGCCGGCCTGAAAGCGACCGATGTACCGGTTGTCGCCTTCTCGGTCGGCGAAGAGGAACTGCGCGGCGTCGATACCAAACCGCTGGTCGGCCATCTCGCCGCCTGGAACTACTTCATGTCGCTGAAGAACCCGGAAAACGAGAAGTTCGTGAAAATGTACAAGGACTGGGCCAAGAAGAACAAGTTGCCCAATGCCGACTCGGTCGTCACCAACGACCCGATGGAAGCCACTTTTGTCGGCATCCACATGTGGAAGCAGGCTGTCGAGAAGGCCAAGTCCACCAATGTCGACAAGGTCATCGCGGCGATGTCCGGCCAGACCTTCAATGCGCCCTCAGGCTTTGTCCTGAAGATGGACGAAACCAACCACCACTTGTGGAAGCCGGTGTTCATCGGCGAAATCAAGGGCGACGGACAGTTCAACGTGGTCTGGAAAACCAAGGGACCGATCCGCGCACAACCGTGGAGCCCCTTCATCGCCGGCAACGAGAGCAAGAAGGACGGCCCGGAAAGCAAGTAATCCGGCCAGCAGGCTACAACGATCAACGGGGGCTTCGGCCCCCGTTTTTTATCGCGCTTTGTTTACCCCGACAAGCCAAACCCTTTGGTACCGCAGGGTTTACGACGATTTTACTGTTTCATCAGAGTGGCTACAGGGGGATTAGAGCTTAACGCCCAGCAAATCGAGAATGCGCTGCTGATCATCATCGGGC
>NZ_JAEUOI010000168.1 GCF_016790145.1 Propionivibrio sp.
CGCGCGCTTCCCTTGAGGGTGTGCAACAGACGCGTCAGCATGCGCACGGCTTCGGCATTGCCCGGTTCACTGCGCCAGGCGCGCAATTGGGTGGCGATACCCTGGTTCAGGTCGAGCGCTTCTTCGAGGAAGATGGGTAGCAGTTGCTGGTCAATTTCGTCTTGCAATTTCTGGGGTTCGGGAACAAAAGCCGCGCGCGGTGCGAATTCAGGTCTGGCCTCTTCTGGCGTCGGGCTTGCTTCAGCAATCGCCGGCTGTTCAGCCGCCACCGACTGTTCATGGGGTGCAATCACGTTGGCGGGATAAAGCGCATCAAGCGCCTCGATCAGTCCGAGGGGAACATCGGGTGCTTGTTGCCCGGCAAGGGCAGATAGCATCAGTTCAAGTTCGCCAATCGCCAGCCTGATTGTCCCAAGCGCTTCAAGGCTGCCGGGCTGCGCCGAGTTGTCACGGCGCAACAGGGCGTGTTCAAGCGCCAGCCCCAGTCGATTGATTGGCGTTATGCCGACAGTTGCAGAGATGCCGGCAAGCGTATGCGCTGCCCGATACATGTCGTGCGGGGTTGGCGAAATCTCGTCCGATTCAAGTACGGGTAATTCTTGTTGGAGTGTTGCCAGGTGGGTGCTGGCTTCCTCGGAAAAAATCGCAAAAAGTGCTGGCGAAATGGTAATTCGCTGATGTGTACCCGGCTCGTCCGGTACGCTCTCGTCTGTATGTTCATCTGCGCTCAGCGGTGCTTGATCAGCAACCAGCACTGGCATTTCGGCCAAGGGAGCTGCAAAGTCGACATTCGTAATCTCTGCTGATTTGACCGCTTCAAGATCGATGACGAGATCACCATCCTCTCTCTCGGCTTGAGCTGAAGAAATGCTGAGTGTAATGATTTCAGCACTGGGTACAGGTTCCAATAATTCTTGAGGCGCCTCCAGCGTCACATCGTTGGCGATCGAGGTCTCCGGCTCGGCGACAACATCGGGGCTTGCCGGCTCGGCTATGATAATCGCTGTTTCTTCTGAATCCTCTTCTTTGCCGTGCCTCAGATATTCGGCAAATGCAATAAGGTCGCCGGCATCGGGAGCACTGCCAGAATGGGTTTCCAGATACTTGACCCATGTTGAAAAAATTGAGTGCGCCTGCTCGAGCAGTTGGACAAGGGAAGGCCCGACTTGCAGTTCCTGCTGTAGCCACTGGTTTAGTGTTTGCTCAATAGACCATGCGACCTCGCCGACATCCTTGAGGCCAACCATGCGTCCACTCCCCTTGAGCGTATGGAAAGAGCGCCGAATGGTCGTAAGTACTGCAAAGTCATGCGGTTGATTCTTCAGAATCTTGAGGTTCTCATCGATGGTGCCTAGTACTTCGTTGGCTTCTTCCAGGAAAATACCAAGCAGTTCGGCGTCGACTTCTTCGGTGCTGGCCTGTGCCAGCTGAATGGTTTCTGCCGATGGCTGAATCAATTCCGGCAGTTGCGGCTTCAGCGTTGCCATCACCTGGTCAATCTGTGATGACGCATCTTCACCTGTTGCCAGCGCTGACAGCATGGCCTTGGTTTGTTCGCCGAGAGCCGTGTCGGCAACGAGTTCAGCGTCGTTTTTCAGAGCGACCAGATTGAGTTTGATTTCCTCACGCAGCCCTGTGTCGCCCTGCTGTTCCTTGAGCGCACCAAGCAGCGCATGGGTTTCAAGTTTTTGCCGATCAACTTCCTGCTCAAGCGTTATGCCGGGTTCTTCTCCTTCGTCTTCCTCAGCCTCTTCCGACCCCTTGACCTCTTGCGCCAGACCTGACTGCATCTGTCTTACGAAACTTTCGAAGTCGGTCGCGCCGTGCTGCAGCGAATCGATAAAAAAGCCGATCAGGGATAATTGATTGGCGACGCGTTCGAAATCAGTTTCCTGAGGCTCGTACTCGGGATCAGTAAAGCGCTTGATTTCTGCTGAACATTCGCGCACGGCCTCAACCGCGCTGTCGTGGCGCATCATGGTCAAGGCGCCAGCAACCTGGCGAAACGGCACCTCCAGACTAACGAGGTCTGCACGCCTGGCGACATCGCGGAAGAAGCCATCGAGCACCTGCTCGATCTGGGCAAAATTGCTTTGAATTTCTTTGGCCACCTGCCCGACCAGCAGCTTTTCCTGTGCTTGCCGCGACATCTCGTCGAGCAGCGGGATTTCCGATCCGGGTTGCGGAGGTGCTCCGGCAAGACAGCCATGTATTCGCGCTACCGTTACGTCGACCTGGTGTGCGAAGTCGCTACCCAGTCGCTGGAAGTTTTCCTGCGCATTCTGGGTCAGCAGGATCGCCGTTGCAATTTCCATCGCCAGCGCTTCAGAATGGCGGGTACTGTCATCCGATAGCCAATTGGCGGCCGCAGCAATCGCCTGCACCAGCCGACGGTAATCGGTGTGCCCAAGCTGTTCGACGACAGCAGTCAGCGCGTTGGCATGATCCTTGAACAAGGGCAGCGACTGCATGGAGCCAGTGCAGTACTTGTTCCAGGCTTCTTCAGTTGCCGTGATCACGTCACGCAACTTGCGGCGAACTGTTTCTTCCGGGGCTGGGGCGGCGGTTTCCGTGGTCGGGATGACCGCTTGCAACTGATAGGTTTTCTTGACCAGTCGTACCAGGCTGTTGTTGCTGTGCGCACTGGCAACCAAGTAAAGCGCATCACGCATCAAGCGCTCGGCGACGTTCTTTGAACCTTCCAGCAGTCGGCGGATCTGCATGTCGATGCGCGCACACATCTGCTTGGCATCTGTTTCCTGAGCCAAGGCACCCTCGGCCAATGCGGAAAGAAAACCAGCGGTAATCCACCAGAAAGCGCGTGCCGATGCAGCATCCTGAGTATCTTCGATGCGCTGCACAGCGCCCAGCATTTCGCTGATGCCCTTACGATCCTGCGGGTTGCGCAACCACGAAAGGAGTCCGCGCTGAAAACGGCCCCGTTCCTGGCGCAGGATTGACTGAAATTGAGTGCGTGAAATTTTTCTCGTCGGTGTTTCGCGACGCGGCGGGCGGGCAGTCAAATCAGGAAAGAAAAGATCCGTTGCCGAGACGTTCTGCAGCCCGCGTGCTCCCTGTACCTCGCGGTAGAGAGACAAGAGGCGTAGTGGCTGGTTTGGCTGGCCGTTGATCAAGTCATCAAGATAGTGGCCGATAGTTGCCAGCGCGAGTTGCGCAAGGGCGATCGACGATTCTTTCGGTGGTCGGGTCTGCTGCTCGATGGCCTCAAGCATTGCCTCAACCGCTTCGGCAAATTGCGTGACCCCGTCAAGGCCGACGATGGTCAACGCACCTTGAACCTGGTGCAAGTGCGTCCGACAGAATTTTATTTGCGTCAGGTCGCCAGCATCAGCGGCAACACTTTCTTTGTATTGCTGTAGCGCCTGGTCAGATCGCTCCAGCGCAAGATCGATCTCGCTCTTGACCCAGGTCAGCGGGCCGATATCGAATTCCGTTACGGCATTCATGGGGGCAGTGTCTCCAATCTCAGCGCAGGCCGATCAGCCCACCTTGAAGCCGGCAACCGAACTCTTCAATTCCGTTGCCAGACCTGCCAGTTCGCCGACCGCAGACGCAGTTTTTTGTGTGCCGGCTGTGGTCTGCTCGGTGACCCGCAGAATGTCCTGCATCTTGCCCGCCACGCCAGTCGCCGAGTCGGCCTGACGGCGCGTTGCGTCGGAAATGCTCTCGATCAATTCGGCCAGATTGTGCGAAACCTCCCCAATCTCGGCCAGTGCCTGGCCTGCGGCGTCGGAGAGTTTCGCCCCATCGACCACACCGCGCGTAGATTCTTCCATAGCTGAGACAGCGCTTTGTGTGTCGGTCTGAATGGTCTTCACAATCGCCGCGATCTGTTTTGTTGCTTCACCGGAACGTTCGGCGAGTCGCTGCACTTCTTCAGCAACCACGGTGAAACCGCGTCCCGCGTCGCCGGCTGAAGCGGCCTGAATGGCGGCGTTAAGGGCTAGCACGTTGGTTTGCTCGGTAATGTCTGAAATCAGTTCGACGATTTCACCGATCTCCTGCGATGATTCGCCAAGCCGCTTGATCCGCTTAGAGGTTTCCTGAATCTGTTCGCGAATTTCGTTCATGCCCTTGATTGAATCCTGCACCGCCTGCGTACCCTTTTCGGCAGCCGCCAAGGACTGACGCGCTACCTGGGCTGACTGGTCAGCTTCACCCGACACTTTGGTCATCGAACTGGCCATGGCCAGAACGGAATCACCGGCATCCTGAATTTCTACCGACTGCCGTTTCGTTGCGTCAAGCAATTCAGCCGAAGTTTGCTGAGCGATTCCGGTAGCAATGGTTACGCGACCCGCCGCATCGTTGATGCGGCCGACCAGCACGCGGAGTTCTTCAATGGTGTAGTTGATCGAGTCGGCAATAGCGCCGGTAATATCCTCGGAGACCGTTGCGGTGACCGTCAGATCGCCATCGGCCAGATCTCCCAGTTCGTTCATCAGGCGCAGAATGGCGTCCTGGTTCTGGCGGTTTATCGATTCGCTGGCTTGCCGGCTCAAGTCTGCCGTTTCAGCCTGGCGGCGAGTATCGTCGAGGTAAACCTTGGCCATCATGCCCAGTGCGGCAAGCGCAACGAGTATCAGGATGGCCAGGGTGATGCCGTAAGCCGCACGCTCGGCAATGCCTCGCTGATAGGCTTGTGCCAAAGTGTCCGTCGTGTCGAGCAGCTCTTCACTGCCGCGAAAGATTGTGGAGCCTGCGCGCTTGGCGACGACCAGTCTTTGCATGTTGCCAAGAATGCCATTGACGGCGCTCTGATATTCCTTGAAGCTGGTATCGAGTTCGCCAAGTTTGCGCCTTGTTTCTGCATCGTTTGTACCTGAGATGCGCAGTGTGTCGCTACCTTTGGTCAAGGCGTCCAGCAAGTCTCGGAAGGTATTGGTATCCTTGCCGAGCAGGAAGGCGATCTCCGGGCTGATTTCGTCGCCGACCAGCAATGAACTGGCGTTCTTTGCAATCCGTTGCGTCAACATCACCATCTGGTTGGCGGCGGCAATTTCACGAACACCCGCGCCGGTTTGCAGCTTGAGTGCTGCAACCTGCTCCGAAAGTTCAAGTAGTTGGGGGTTTTTATCACTGATGGCGCTTACATCCTTGTTCAACGCGACCAGGTTTTTTTCCATCTCGAGCATCTGAACCGCGTCTTTATCGGTCGTGCTCCAGGTTTTTGTCAGTGTCTGCAACTGCGGCTGCACGCCATCGGGCGAGGGCGGCACAACGGTGTTGGCCAGTTCCCCGCCACTGGTCAGACGTTCCAGGTTGGTGGCAAACTGGCTGTGCGAATCGCGCAATTGTTTGAATGCCCCAGGGTCACCCTGCAGGGCAAGACTGGAGGCCTTGGCCAGCCGTTGAGAGAGCATGCGCATTTCTCCGGCGGTGGCGATGTAGGCGCTGCCATAAGTCGATTCCCGGTTGTCATGATAGATAACTATGGCGATAATCACCATCATCAGGAGGAGTATGCCACCCAAGATTTGCAATTGCTTGGTGACGGTGTATTGACCAAGAAAACCTAGGCCGTATTCGCTTTTTGGTGCTGCTACCGGCTGGTCGTCATCCATGAGCGTGGCGGCAGAAACGGTATGATCTGCAGAGCCATTGCTGCCTGTCAAAAATTTTGGCAATTTCAAATTGAACGCCATAGTGCTTCTCCGGTTACCGTCTTGAAGGTACGGGTTGTCATTTGTGGAGCGGATACAAAACGGGCTTAAATACCAATATCCATAAACTTCTCATCCGCCAGGAGCAGGCGAACATTAAGCATTTTCCAGCGGTGGCCTTCGTTATCGCTATAGGCTTTGTCGGCCCAGATTGGAGCATCTTGATCAGGGGCCACGGGTGTCAAATCGTCCACGTTGCGCAGGCCGAGCATTCTCGTCACCAGCAGGGCGGAGTTATCGCCGTGACGGGTGCCGATCAGCAGCAATCGCGAACTGTTGTTTTGTGGTGTCGCCTCCTTGCCCTGAAAGGCGGAAAAGTCGGCGACCGAATAAAGATTTCCACGGATATTGGCAATTCCGACAAACCACGGTTTGGTTAGAGGCACGCCGGTCAGCGAAGTCAGCGGAACGATTTCTCCGGAATCGGTCAGGTTAAGCAGCCAGTAGTCGGTACCCGACTGGATACCCAGTAGCCCGGCGGCAGTCTGCTCGCTGGCACCGGCAAGCCGCTTGGCCAAGTGTGCCTGAAACTCCCGGAGACTGCCTTTTTTGGCCATACGTTCTCTTGGTATTTAAAGGGCTGCAATTTTTAATAGCAAATCTTCGCCATTAACCGGTTTGACCATATAGTCATGTGCACCCTGGCGCAAACCCCAGATTTTGTCCGTTTCCTGGCCCTTGGAAGTGCACACGATGACCGGGATGTGTTTGGTTGCTTCGTCGCGAGTCAGCGTTCGGGTTGCCTGATAACCATTAAGACCTGGCATCACGACATCCATCAGGACCAGATCAGGCAATTCGGACTTGGCCTTTTCGATACCCTCTTCACCGCTCTCGGCCGTGATCACCTGGTAACCGTGCTTGGTCAGCAGTTCAAACAGCGCATGACGTTCAGTAGGCGAATCGTCGACGACGAGGATTTTTTTTACAGGCATGTCAATAACTCCCTGGTTTGCCTTTAATTGTACGGATATTGTCTCAGGCCTTCGGCGGCGCAAATGTCGCGACGGCCTGGAGCAGACTGTCTTTGGTAAACGGTTTGGTCAAGTATTGGTCGGAACCGACCATTCGCCCTCGTGCCCGATCGAACAGTCCGTCCTTGGAGGAGAGCATGATCAGTGGTGTATTGCGAAAGCGCTGGTTTTTTTTGATCAGTGCGCAGGTCTGGTAACCATCAAGCCTGGGCATCATGATGTCGCAAAAGATCACTTCGGGCTGGTGGTCAGCAATTTTTGCCAGCGCGTCAAAACCATCCTCGGCAAGAACCACCTGGCATCCGGCCTGCACGAGAAAGATCTCCGCACTACGCCGGATGGTGTTGCTGTCGTCAATGATCATCACTTTGATGCCACTCAAATTCGCAGCGTCGGCCAATTTCTACCTCCACAGTGCCCTTCGGTTTGGAGTCTGGTACGGGGCTATGATCACATCGGAAAATAATGTTTAAACAGCACTATACATCAATGGCCTAGAATTCAACCATTTCGAAATCTTCCTTGCGTGCACCGCATTCGGGGCAAACCCAGTTGATCGGAACATCCTGCCAACGCGTACCGGCCGCAATACCGTCTTCGGGACAGCCTGCGGCCTCGTCATAAATATGGCCGCAGGTCAGACACATCCAGCATTTGTATTCCGCGTCAATGGTCGTGCTCATGTCGATTGTCGGATTTCGGTTAGAATTGCCGATTGAAAATGGTCTTGATTCTAGCCAAACACGCTTGCATCTGCCAAGTCTTTTTGCGTGGGTTCTCCCCAATGGATTTTCGCTCGACGCAACTATCGCCGCCCATTGTCCTCACCTTCGCTGCCAGTGATCCCTCGGGCGGTGCCGGTATTCAGGCTGACCTGATGACAATTTCATCAATGGGCTGCCATGCTCTGTCGGTGATAACGGCACTGACCGTACAGGACACGCTCGGCATCGACAGCCTGCTGGCCATTGATGCCGATTGGGTCGACGATCAGGCGCGTACGCTGCTTGAAGACATGCCGGTCGATGTCTTCAAGATCGGACTGCTCGGCAGTATCGAGAATATTGCGGTGATTGCCGCAATTCTTGCGGACTACCCGGATGTACCGTTGGTGTTCGATCCCGTGCTGGCTTCCGGTCGTGGTGACGAACTGGCCGATGCAGAGATGATTTCTGCTCTTCAGGAGATGCTGTTGCCGCAGACCACCATCCTGACCCCGAATTCACTTGAGGCGCGTCGGCTGAGCGGTGAGACGGATGAGGTGGACAACGATCTGCCGCTCAACGAATGCGCGCGCCGCCTGATTGCCTATGGTTGCGAGTATGTGCTGCTTACCGGCACCCATGAAAACACGCCGCAGGTGGTCAATGACCTCTATGCCAGCGACGGACTGGTGCGTAGCGATAACTGGCAGCGCCTGCCGGGCAGTTATCACGGTTCCGGCTGCACGCTGGCTTCGGCGCTGGCGGCCAGTCTGGCACACCGTCTATCGGTCAGCGAGGCAGTACGCGAAGCGCAGGAGTACACCTGGAAGACTTTGGCCGCAGGGTTTCGGCCAGGAATGGGACAATTCATTCCGGATCGTTTTTTCTGGGCGCGCCGGACGGAAGATGGCAGCGATGCCTGAACTCAACAAGCAATCCTTGCGCGGACTCTATGCCATCACTCCTGACGGTATCGATCCGGATGAACTGTTGACCCGCGTGCATGCGGCGCTCCGTGGCGGCGTCAGGATGCTCCAGTATCGCGACAAGACGCGCGATGCCGCGCAGCAAGCCGGAATTGCCCGCACCCTGTGCGCGCTTTGTCGGCGCTACGACGCCTGCTTCATGGTCAATGACGATCTCGCACTGGCGCTCGGCGTCGATGCCGACGGCGTGCATCTGGGCGCGGACGACGGCGATCTGGCGACTGCCAGGCAAGCGCTTGGCCCGCGCAAGCTGCTCGGGGTGTCGTGCTACGCTGACTTCGCTCTGGCAGGTGCCGCCGTTGCCGCTGGCGCAGATTATGTCGCCTTCGGTGCGGTCTATCCGTCGCCGACCAAGCCGCAGGCGCTACGGGCGCCGCTGTCGCTGTTCGGGCGTTGCCGGGACGAACTGGGAGTTCCGTCTTGCGCCATCGGCGGTATTACACTGGAGACCGCACCTGCGCTTGTTGCCGCCGGTGCCGACCTGCTCGCCGTCATCACCGATTTGTTTGCAGCGTCCAACATCGAGTCGCGCGCCAGAAGCTTTCAGAATCTTTTCACAGGAGAACCGGCTTGAGTACGCACAATCAGCAGTTGTTCGAACGCGCACAGCGGCACATTCCCGGCGGTGTCAATTCCCCGGTGCGTGCGTTCCGTTCAGTTGGCGGCACCCCGTGCTTTTTCACCCGAGGCAATGGTTCGCACGTGACCGACGCCGACGCCAAGTCCTACCTCGACTACGTGGGCTCATGGGGGCCGCTGATCCTCGGACACGCCCATCCGCAGGTCGTTGCTGCCGTTCAGGAGGCAGCGGCTCAGGGACTGACCTTCGGCGCGCCGACCGAACGCGAAGTCGACATGGCCGACCTGCTTTGTGCGCTGCTGCCGTCGCTCGACATGGTGCGTCTGGTCAGCTCGGGTACCGAGGCGACGATGAGCGCCATCCGTCTGGCGCGCGGCTACACCGGCCGTGACCTGCTGATCAAGTTCGAGGGCTGTTATCACGGGCACAGCGACAGCCTGCTGGTGAAAGCCGGCTCGGGCATGCTGACCTTCGGCAACCCGAGTTCGGCCGGCGTTCCGGCCGATCTGGCAAAGCACACGCTGGTACTCGATTACAACGATGTCGCCCAACTCGAAAATGCCTTTGCCGAACATGGTGCAAGAATTGCGGCGGTCATTGTCGAGCCGGTGGTCGGCAATATGAATCTGGTGCTGCCGCAGCAGGCGTTCCTTGAGGCCCTGCGCACGCTATGCACCCAGCATTGTGCCGTACTCATTTTCGACGAAGTGATGACCGGCTTCCGCGTCGATCTGAAAAGCGCACAGGGGCACTACGGCATCACACCGGATCTGACCACGCTCGGCAAGGTGATCGGCGGCGGCATGCCGCTTGGCGCTTTCGGCGGCAAACGCGAGATCATGGAACAGATCGCGCCGCTCGGCCCGGTCTATCAGGCCGGAACGCTGTCGGGCAATCCGGTGGCGGTCGCGGCGGGCCTGGCGACCTTGAAGCTGGTACAGGCGCCGGGCTTTTACGAGACGCTGACCTTGCGCACCCGGCAATTGTGCGAGGGGCTGGTTGCAGCAGCGAAGCAACACGGCGTGGCTTTCTCAGCACAATCGGTGGGTGGCATGTTCGGCCTTTACTTCCGCTCGCATTGCCCGCAGAACTACGCTGAAATCATGGAGTGCGACAAGGCCGCGTTCAACCGTTTTTTCCACGCCATGCTGGCCGCCGGACACTACTTTGCCCCGTCGGCCTTCGAGGCCGGCTTCGTTTCCGCAGCACACAGCAATGCGGATATCGCCGAAACGGTCTCTGCGGCAGAGTCGATTTTCAAGGTTTGGTAAACAAGGCCGGTGACGGCGTCGTCGACCTAACGACGCTCCCCCGGCTTTGCTCCGGATTTTACTTTTCCTGCCGATCCGGCTTTTACGCTGGAAGAAACCATCCCCGCCTCCAGCACGTCGGCTTCCGGACGTTTCAGGAGGGTTTTCAGCAGCGGCGGTTCGAAGTGGCGCTGCACCGTTATGGCGTAAAAGTTTTCATGAAGCTGCGGTACAACACAGTATTCCTCAAGTTGCCCGTTGCGCAGCTCATCCTGTACCACCACCCTTGGCAGCAGTG
Source organism: Propionivibrio sp. (assembly GCF_016790145.1). Lineage (GTDB taxonomy): Bacteria > Pseudomonadota > Gammaproteobacteria > Burkholderiales > Rhodocyclaceae > Propionivibrio. The sequence continues at coordinate 10,477 of NZ_JAEUOI010000168.1, forward strand.
CGACACTGTCCGAGTCCCTGGCCAGCAACCGCAACATGGCCATGTCATCGACTTCGGCTTGCACCTGGTAGCGCAGCCCGAGTTGATCGCACAAGAGATCAAAACCGGTGCGAATATCGCTGGCGCGGCTAGGCAGTAGCAAGGGCACCTCAGCAAGCTCCTGCGGGAAGCGGAAGGCTTTCCCGCGCGAGCGTTTTTTCCCCACCAGACTCACCGGCTGGCGTGCGATTCGATGGCAGCGCCAAGGATGATCGGAATCGCTGTGAACACGCTGGTTGGAAAGCACCAGATCGAGCTTGTGTATGGAAAGACTGGCCAGCAACTCATCGAGGCTGCCCGACTGCAGCACTAACGCGACGTCGGCTCGCGAGAGCAACGGCTTGATGAAATTTTCCTGGAAGTTGCGCGACAGCGTGGCCACACCGCCAATGCGCAAAACCTGTCGTTCGCGGCGCGTGCCGTCGCGCAGCAGCGAGGTGAGTTCATTGCCCGTCGCAAAAATTGTTTCGGCATAGGTCAGCGCCACCCGGCCGGCTTCGGTCAACTGCAGAGCGCGGCCCTCGCGCGCGAACAGGGCCTGGCCGAGCTGATCCTCCAACTGCTTGATCTGTGTCGACAGGGCGGACTGCGACACATGCAACTGCGCTGCGGCGCGCGTCAGATTGCCTTCCCTGGCGACGGCCCAGAAATAGCGTAGATGGTGATAGTTCAGGCGGGACATGGGCAATGCAGATAATTCATTCGTTTTTATAAAACGTAGCGTAGCGATCTATGAGTATTACAGAATCAATCAGCTTGTGCAAAGTTGCGTCCATCGACGCACGCTTGTCGCGCCGTGCGCCCTGATCATTCTTATTTGTAGAACAATAAGCATCAATTATTGTATTTTACAAAAGTTTGTTGATTTGCCACAGTACAGCATCCGACGAACTCAACGAGGCCTCCCCGATGGAAACAATGCTCGCCGAATTGCCGACCCTGCGCGTTGCCCTGCTGTGCGCGGTGCCGCTTCTTTTTGTTTTCGCCGCCGTGCCGGCCTTGACGACGAGTGCATCGGATTCTCGGGATTCTCCCGATTCCCCGTGGCGCTGGTCGCGCGTCGGCGCCGTGCTGGCGCTCTCTGCCTCGCTCGCCTCGCTCGCCTGGCTGATTGCCGGCGGCCCCGGAGTCTGGCGCGGGCCGGTTCTCGCAGGCACCGACGCGGGTGTCCATTTCAGCCTGCGCAGCGATGTCTTGGCCAACGTCATGCTGGTGCTGGTGTGCTTCATCGGCTGGGTCATCGTCGGCTATTCGCACTCGTATCTCGGCGGTCAGCGCGGCCAGCCGCGCTACATCCGCAGTCTGATGCTGACGCTCGCCGCAGTGACCGTGCTGGTGCTGTCGAACAACCTGCTGCTGCTGGTGCTCGCCTGGATCGGCACCAGCCTGGCGCTGCATGCCCTGCTGACGTTCTTCGATCAGCGGCCGCAAGCACTCATCGCCGCACACAAGAAGTTCCTCGCCAGCCGGGTGGCCGACGTGTGCATGCTGAGCGCCATCGCCATCGTCTGGTCGCAGCTCGGCACGTTCGAGATCGACCAGGCGATCGCTGCCGCGCGGGCGCTCCCCGAGTACTCCGGCACGCTGCAGGCGGCTGCGGTACTGTTTGTGATCGGCGCGCTGTTCAAGTGCGCGCAACTGCCGGTGCACGGCTGGCTGATCCAGGTGATGGAGGCGCCGACGCCGGTTTCGGCACTGCTGCATGCGGGTGTCGTCAACCTCGGCGGTTTCGTGCTGATCCGCCTCGGTACCCTGGTCGCCGACGTGCCGCACGCGCAGGCATTGCTGGTCGTTGTCGGCGGCATCACCGCCGTCGTCGCGGCAGCAACGATGATGACCCGCATCAGCATCAAGGTGGCGCTGGCCTGGTCCACCTGCGCGCAGATGGGCTTCATGCTCATGCAATGCGGCCTCGGCCTCTACGATCTAGCGCTGCTGCATATCGTCGCCCACTCGTTGTACAAGGCGCATGCGTTCCTGACCGCCGGTACGGCCGTGGAGCAGAACCGGCTGCAACAGATGACCACGCCCCTGCCAACGCTGAGCGGCTTCGCCTGGTTCACCAGCGCCATCGTCGGTGTCGGCATCGTCGCCGCGGCAGCGCTCGCCTGGGGCATCCATCCGGCCGAAGCGCCTGCGCTGTGGGCGGTGAGCGCAGTCCTCGCGCTGGCTCTGGTGCCGCTGCTCACCGGGCCGCTGCTTCGTGCTGGCGGCGTATGGGTCCTCGCAGGTGTCGCCGGGGCTTTCGCCGTCGCACTCGCTTACTTTGGTCTGCACCTGCTGTTCAGGCACTGGCTGGGTGCGCCCGCCCCAGCAAACATGGGCCTGGTGGCCTGGGTGATCGGCTGCTTCGCGCTGCTGTTCATCGTCCAGGGTGCGGTACGCGCCCGGCCCCACGGCGCGCTGTCCCGCAAGCTTTACCCGTGGCTGTTCGCCGGCCTGTACCTGGATGAAGTCTTCACCCGCCTGACCTTCCGCGTGTGGCCGGCTCGTCTGCCGCCCAAGCCGGTCACAGCGCAACCCATCCTTCACGAACAAGTACGCACATCTGGAGCACTCTGATGAACGCTGTGACCGAAATTTCGACCCGGGCGACACCCTCCGCCCTCAGACCCGCGATTGACGCCGCGTGCGGGCGAATCGCCCCGACCTGGCCGCTCGATCGCTTCATCGCGGTCAACCCCTACTGGGGTCACCTGGAGCGGCCGATCGCGGTCGCCGCGGCCAAGCTCGCCGCGCTGGCGGGGAGCCCGATGCTGATGCCGAGAAGCTGGTACCGCGAACACTGGCAGGCCGGCCGTGTCACCAAGGCGCACCTCAGGGAGGCCATCGAGGCGAGCGGAGCCAACTGCACGGTGGAGGAACTGGTGGCGAGCCTGAGCGCGACCCCGACCTTTCCGGGACGCCTGCCGCTGGCGACCGATCTGGTGGACGCCCGCCGCGACACCCGCCACCACATGGCCTGGCGCGACTACGTCACGCATCACGTAAGCCAGGGCACGGCTGCGTACTTCGACCAGGGGCAGGCCACCTGGGGGCCGGACCACAGCGGCGGTCTCTACGCGAGCTGGCGCCGGCAGTCGGAGCACGACTTCGGCCCGGCGATGCTGATGGGTTACCACGGCTTCAGCCAGCGGCTGCGTAAACTGCCCTCCGACCCGATGACGCTGATCGACGCCGCCGTGTCCGTGCTGTGCATCCCGGAGGAGGGGCGCGAGGCTTACTTCACCGCGCTGCTGATGAGCATCAACGGCTGGTCGTCCTGGTGTGCCTACCAGCGCTGGCAGGCGCGGCTCGCCCAGCGCGATGACGATCACATCGTGCATCTGCTCGCCATTCGCCTGGCCTGGGAGTTGCTGCTGCATGAGGGTTACCCCGAGGCCGGGGTGGCCGCAGGTCTGGCTTTCGCCTGGCGCGGAGCAGAAGGAGTGGTCTCCCACGTACAGGCCGCGCAGAGCCGCGACTGGCTGTGGCAGGTAGCGCTCGAGCGTGCCTACCAGGGGCCGGTAGCGAAGGCACTGATGGCGGGAGCCGCGCAGCCCGATACCGTGGAGACTGCGCCGGCCGTGCAGGCGGTGTTCTGTATCGACGTGCGCTCCGAGGTTTACCGTCGCGCGCTGGAGGCGAGCAGCGCCAACAAGGTCCAGACCATGGGTTTTGCCGGCTTCTTCGCGCTGTTCATCGAGTACCGGCCTCTCGGCAGCCAGATGGTCCGGCCGCAGTTGCCCGGCCTGCTCCATCCGGGGCTGTGCGTCACCGACGAAGGCGATTCGCCTGCCCACACTGAAGCGCTGGCCAGGCACCGCAGGAAATACCTGCTGATGCGCCAGCAGTGGCAGACATTCCGCGGCGGCGCCGGGTCCACGTTCTCCTTCGTGGAAGCCTGCGGGCTGTTCTATGCCGGCAAGCTGCTCAAGAATCGCCTCGGCGGTGAAAGGAAGCCCGTGCCCGTGGAACAGAGCGGTCTACCCGAGGCCGAGCGCAAGTTACTGCGCCCGCGTTTCCCCACCCGCGGCGGGCCGGACCTGGAAGCGCGCGTCAACATGGCGGTCACGGCGCTGGGCGCGATGGGTCTTTCCACTGGCTATGCGCGCGTGATCCTGCTCGCCGGGCACGGCAGCACGAGCGCCAACAACCCGCATGCTGCGGGACTCGATTGCGGCGCCTGTGGCGGGCAGACCGGCGAGGTGAATTCGCGCTCGCTCGCCGCCCTGCTGAACGACCCGGCGGTGCGCAAGGGCTTGCAGCAGCGCGGGCTGGACGTGCCCGAGAGCACGATCTTCGTCGGCGGCCTGCACAACACCACCACCGACGAGATGCTGCTCTACGACACCGATCTCCTGCCCGCCAGCCATACCAAAGACCTGGACGAGCTGCGCCGCTGGCTCGGCGAAGCAGGCCAGCGCGCGCGCACCGAACGCGCCGCATTGCTGGGTCTTGCGAGCCAGATCGACTCACCCGCCGCTCTCCATGAGTCCATCAAGTCGCGCACCAGCGACTGGGCTCAGGTGCGGCCCGAATGGGGTCTCGCCGGCTGTGCCGCCTTCGTCGTCGCACCGCGCAGCCGCAGCCAGCACATCAACCTCGGCGGTCGCAGCTTCCTGCACGACTACCGCTGGCAGCGCGACCCCGGCTTCAAGGTGCTGGAGTTGATCATGACTGCGCCGATGGTCGTCACCAACTGGATCAACATGCAGTACTACGCCTCAACGGTGGACAACCCGCTCTATGGCAGCGGCGACAAAGTGCTGCACAACGTGGTCGGTGGTGACATTGGCGTATTCGAGGGCAACGGCGGTGACCTGCGCATCGGCCTGCCGATGCAATCGATCCACGACGGCGAGCGCTTCGTGCACACGCCGCTGCGCCTGTCGGTGTTCATCGAGGCCCCGCGCCACGAGATCGACAAGATCATCGGCAAGCATGCCCTCGTCAGACAGCTCGTTGACAACGAGTGGCTGCACCTGTTCCACATCGAGCCGGCCGGGACGACGGTCTCGCGCTATCGCCCCGGCGGGGCATGGCAGGAAGTCAAGTCAGCACCATGATCAGCCGTCTTCCCGATTTCATAGCCGACTCGGTCTTGTCCGACAGGCAGCCAGCCGCCGCTATCGTCGGCGGCACGGGTTACCGCTTGCCGATGCAAGCGGACCAGGCTGAGAGCATCATGGACGCTTATTCCGGCCGCCCGGTCGCGCTGCTCACCCAGCACGGCAAGGAGCAAGTCCTGGCGCAGCCGCTGGAACGAGCACTCGGCTGCCGGGTGCAGTTGGTTACCGGCTACGACACCGATCAGTTGGGAAGCTTCACTCGCGAGATCCCGCGCGCCGGCACGCAGCTTGGTGCAGCGCGGAAAAAGGCGCGCATCGGCATGGAGCGGTCTGGGCTGTCACTGGGACTGGCCAGTGAAGGCAGCTACGGGCCGGATCCGTTTTCCGGACTTTTCCCCTGGAACACGGAGATTTTGGTCTGGTTCGACGACGAGCGCGAACTGGAAGTCATTGGCGTCGCGCAGGGCAAGGCGAATTTTGCCCACCTGCTGGCGCCGGAGTGGGCGGCGGTCGAGGCCTTCGCCAAACAGGTGCGCTTTCCCGAACAGCATCTGGTGCTGCGCCCGGACGGCGAACAGGATTTGCGCATTTGCAAGGGAATCGGCCGCTGGGAGGACCTGCACACCGCTTTTTTCTGTGCGCTGGCCGACTCGGCCAATGGTCTCGTCTTTGTCGAGACAGACGGGCGCGCCCATGCCAATCCGGCACGCATGGAAATCATTCGTCGCGCTGGCGAGGATCTGGCCAGGAAACTGTGCAGTTGCTGTCCGGTTTGCGCAACTCCGGGATTCTGGATCGTCGAGCGCGTCGTCGGGTTGCCGTGTCAAGCGTGCGGTGCGCCGACCGGCGAGGTTCTTTGCGAAGTTCATGGCTGTCTCAAATGCGCTTACCGTATCGACCACCTGCGCCATGGCCCGCCTTATGCCGACCCGGGCCGCTGCGCGTACTGCAATCCATGACTCGCAAAAGCAGGCTATCATCGAGAGTCCGTCCCCGATTGACGCCACGCACGTTGAACATTCGGGGCAGGACTATTCGACAACGCCACCTCATCGGGAGCTAGCTCATGGCCGACAACCACCGCAGTCGAACGATTACCGCCGGACTCGCCCGCACACCCAACCGCGCCATGTTGCGCGCAGTCGGTTTTGCCGACGCCGACTTCGACAAGCCGATTGTCGGCATTGCCAACGGCTATTCGACCATCACCCCCTGCAACAGCGGCCTCGACGTACTGGCGCGACGCGCCGAAACGGCATTGAAGGTGGCCGGCGCCATGCCCCAGGTTTTCGGCACGATAACCATCTCGGACGGCATCTCGATGGGAACCGAAGGAATGAAATGCTCGCTCGTCTCGCGCGAAGTCATCGCCGATTCGATCGAGACCGTTTGTCTCGGCCAGAGCCTTGACGGCGTTCTGGCGCTGGGCGGTTGCGACAAGAACATGCCGGGCGCGATGATCGCCATCGCACGATTGAATATCCCTGCCATTTTCGTTTATGGCGGCACCATTAAACCGGGACACTGGAAGGGGCAGGATCTGACCATCGTCTCGGCCTTTGAGGCGGTCGGCCAGCATGCGGCCGGCACGCTGTCGGCGGAAGACCTGCTCGGTATCGAACGCCATGCCTGCCCCGGCAGTGGTTCCTGCGGCGGCATGTATACCGCCAACACCATGTCCTCGGCCTTCGAAGCGCTCGGCATGAGCTTGCAGGCCTCGTCAACAATGGCCGCCGAGGACAGTGAAACGGCCGATTCCAGCGCCGCATCGGCGCAGGCGCTGATGTCGGCGATTCGCGCCGGACGGCGCCCGCGCGACATCATCACGCGCGCCAGCATCGAGAACGCCGTTGCTGTGATCATGGCGGTCGGAGGGTCCACCAACGCGGTGTTGCACTTCCTGGCGATCGCCGATGCCGCCGGCGTCAAGTGGGAGCTCGACGATTTCGAGCGGGTGCGCCGCAAGGTGCCGGTCATCTGCGACCTTAAACCCTCGGGGCACTATGTCGCTACCGATCTGCACCGGGCCGGCGGTATTCCGCAGGTGATGAAAATGCTGCTCGAAAACAAACTGCTCGACGGCAACTGCATGACGATCAGCGGGCAAACCATCGCCGAGACCCTGGCGCATATCCCCGCCGCCCCACGGCCCGGTCAGGAGGTGATCCGGACGTTCGCCGCGCCGCTCTACGCCCAGGGCCATCTCGCGATCCTGCGTGGCAATCTCGCGAGCGAAGGCTGTGTAGCCAAGATCACGGGGCTGGCCAATCCGGTCATTACCGGCCCGGCGAGAGTCTTCGATTCCGAGGAGGAGGCGCTTGCGGCAATCCTGGCCGACCGCATCCGTGCCGGCGATGTACTTGTCATCCGCTACGAAGGGCCTAAAGGCGGCCCCGGGATGCGCGAGATGCTGGCGCCGACAGCGGCGATTATCGGCAAGGGTCTTGGCAAATCGGTCGGCCTGATCACCGACGGACGCTTCTCCGGCGGCACCTGGGGCATGGTCGTTGGGCATGTCGCGCCCGAGGCTGCAGTCGGCGGAACGATTGCGCTGGTCGAGGAGGGCGATGCGATCACCATCGACGCGCATCGTCTGTTGATCCAGCTCGAAGTTGCTGAACCTGAAATCGCCCGCCGGCGCGCAGCCTGGTCGCCCCCGTTGCCGCGCTATACGCGTGGCGTGTTGGCCAAATACGCCAGACAGGTGGGCAGCGCCAGTCTTGGAGCGATTACCGATGCCCCTTGAGAGTTTGTCGGCAAACTGAAAATCCACCGCGTTGAATGCGCTACGCGGCCCCCGCATCGGAGTCCTGGCCCATGTTGCGGCGCGCGCGCCGCAACACCAGCAATCCGACCAGTGCAAGAAGCGGAACCGCAGCACCGATGACCAGATCGGGCGAGATCGGCACACCGAGGGTCTTCAGCGCCTTGGCGCCATAGCCCAGCAATCCCGTCAGGTAGTAAACGATGGCGGCCAGCGACAGCCCCTCGACGGTCTGCTGCAGCTTGAGCTGGAGTGCGGCGCGGCGCGCGGTAGCGGCCAGCAGTTCCTGATTCTGGCGTTCGCGAACGATGTTCACCCGCGTCGATAACAGGCTGCTGGCCTGTGCCACCCGGTCCGACAGGTCGCCCAGCCGCTGCGATACCGTGGCGCAGGTGGCCATGGCCGGGCTCAGCCGCCGGGTCATGAACTCGTCGAAATTCTGCAGGCCGCGGATTGGCTGTTCACGCAATTCGCCAATGCGGGTGGTGATCAGCGCATGGTAGGCGCGGCTGGCACCAAAGCGAAACTGGCTGGCAGCCAGCGCACTTTCAACCTCGGTAGCCAGCGCCGTCAACCGATGCAGCAAATCCTCGTCCTCGCTGGCGTCGCGGGCAATGCGTTCGATCAACCCGACCAGCGTACGCTCGATCGTCATCAGCCGCGGCCACAGCTCACGCGCTATCGGCAGCGCCAGCAGTGCCATCATGCGGTAGGCCTCGATCTCGAACAGCCGCTGCAGCATCCGGCCGGCCGAGCGCGCGGTCATGTCCCTGTCCTGGAGCAGAAAGCGGGCAAAGCCGTCGTCATGGATCACGAAATCGGTGAACGCCAGTCCGGCGCCGTCACCGATGCGCGAACCGACCACCATGTTCTGTCCGAAATGGGTAGACAACTGTTCGGTCGTGGGTATTGCTGCGGCGCCGTCAGGCTGCACATTGGCCACCACCAGTTTGGCGTGGGCGGCGAATACTGTCTGCCCCGGCACTGAGGCCAGCCAGCCCGGCGGCAGCAGCGCGGCCACCGGCTCGCTGAAGGGCTTGGGGCTAAGCCCGTCAGAAAAAAAGGTGTAGCTCGAAAACTCGCCATGCCGCTCCCACTTCAGGCGCAGCACACCCAGCGCGGCTGACCAGTGCGTGGCGTGCTCGGCCGGCGGTTCCATCCCCTGGCTGGCGCACAGTGCGGCGATGTGCGCCAACTCGGCATCCAGTGCCTCGGCATCGATGCGCACCGCTACATAGGTGGCCCGGCATGGAGCCGAGAGCGGCTCCGGCACCCGCGCCAGAACCTCGGCGGCGAGCAAGGCGCGTTGCGGATGGTCGGGCGGCAACAGCGTTGCCGGCAGGGGAAGGGAACTCAAGTGGACCTCCGGGTTAGGACGTATTCGTTACGTGGTCAAGTCCGGCAGGCTGCTAGCGTAGCCAGCCCTTTTTCCTGAAGAACCAGAATGGAACGACAACGGAAACGAACATCAGCACCAATGAAAACGGGTAGCCATACTCCCAGTCAAGCTCGGGTAAGCTTTTGAAGTTCATGCCGTAAATGCTGGCGATCAGTGTCGGCGGCAGCATGGCGACCGAGGCCACGGAAAAGATCTTGATGATCTTGTTCTGGTTGATGTTGATGAAACCGACCGTGGCATCCATCAGGAAGTTGATTTTCCCGAACAGGAACGAGGTGTGCCCGTCGAGCGATTCGATGTCGCGCAGAATCTGCCGTGCATCTTCCAGTTGATCGGCATTGAGGAACTTGCCACGGGTCAGGAAGGAAACCGCGCGCCGGGTGTCGTGAACGTTGCGCCGGATACGCCCGTTAAGGTCTTCCTCGCGGGCGATGTCGGCCAGAATCTTGGCCGCTTCCGTGTCGGTGACTTCGGTTCCCAGCACATGCTTGCTGACATCCTCGAGTGCCGCATAAACATCCTCAAGCGCATCGGCCGAATATTCGGCATCGGCGGCATAAAGGTCGAGCAGAACATCCTTGCCGTCGGTCACGTATCCGGGTTGGGTACGGGCACGCAAACGCTGCAGGCGGAAGACCGGCAGTTCTTCTGTGCGCACGGTGAACAGGATATCGCGGTGCAGAATCAGGGCCACCGCCACGTTGCGTGACCCTTCTTTGGTGTCGAGCAGGAAGTCGGAGTGCAGGTGAATTTCACTGTTGTCCTCGACGTAGAAACGCGCGCTCGCCTCGAGGTCGGTCAGGTTGCTCGGATTCGGAAGCTGGACATCGAAAAACCGGCCAACCCACACCCGAATCTCCGGCGTCGGTGCCACCAGATCGACCCAGATCGGCTTCAGGCTTTTCAGGTCGTAGGGGGTATGGACGCTGATCTGGCTGAGCCGGCCATTACGCAACTCGAAGGCACTGACCGTGGTTTTTTCGTTGCGGTAATGACTGTCGCCGATCAGGTCCTGGCGCACTTCGTCAGAGAGAATTTCAAGGATCGATTCGCCGCGTTCCTCGCGTACCTCGTACCAGACCAGCAGGCGATCTTCAGGCGCCAGCGCTTCTATGATCCCGGCAATCTCGACCAGAGGGATGCGCTCAAGCAGGGAGCGCAGACCAGCCAGATGTTGCTTGTGTACCACGCCTTCCACAAGATCATGGCGCGGCATATCCTGACGATGGACGAGATCCTCCACCAGCTTGTGCTTGGCAAGCATGGCTTTCACATGGCCCAGATTATCCAGGACTTTTTCTTCACTCATCGCGCAGATTTCCCACGGTGTTGCAGTGCGTCAAACAGACGGGGATTTTAGCACGCTGCAGCGAAGTGACCGAAGTCAAAAACACATTAACCCTACATCCAGTGCAGCACATCCGATGCAGGGGAGTGCACAGCTTGCCGGGACAGGCTGCTAGGCTTTGAAAGATCTGGATGGCCTGCTGTGGGTCTTGCTCAGGGAACCTGTGCAGACGGCATGCGGCCCAGAATCACTTCGGCTTTCCTGGCCAATCCCGGTGCGCTGCGGTTACGGTCATAAAAGCGCGGACTCGGCACCATGCCGGCCAGTCTCGCCGCCTGTTCGGCGGAGAGTTGTGCCGCGCTGATGCCGAAATAGTGCCGCGCTGCCGCTTCGGCGCCGAACACGCCGTTACCCCATTCGATGACGTTAAGATAGACCTCGAAGATGCGCTGCTTGCTCCACACGGCTTCGAGCATGAGCGTGATGATGGCTTCCTCGGCCTTGCGCCAGGGGGTTTTCGAAGGCGTCAGGAAAAGGTTTTTGGCCAGTTGCTGCGAGATGGTCGAGCCACCGGCAACGATCTTGCCCTTCTTCTGGTTTTTCTCGATGGCTTTCTGGATGCCGTCCCAGTCAAATCCTTCGTGATGGATAAACAGCCCGTCTTCCGAGACGATGAGGGCGCGCTTCAGGTGATTCGAGATTTTTCCATAGCTGACCCACTGCTTTTGAAGCTGTGCCTTAGGGTCTTTGGCCTGCAATTCTACAAGCCGGATTTCCATGAAACGCGTGCTCTCGGGGTTCACCCAATTCCACCACAGCACCCAGCCAAACAACCACAACTGGTAAAGCAGCAGAAGGCCAAACAGGCCGAGGAGCAGCCGTTTTAGCCAGAGCACAGGCAATGGCAGGGCCGGTCTCACGCGCCGCTGTTCCTTAGCATGGCGAGCACGGGAGCAACGTCCGGACGCACACCGCGCCAGACATGAAAGGCTTCAGCGGCCTGTTCGACGAGCATGCCCAACCCGTCGGCGAGTTGCGCTGCCCCCTGCGCTCGGGCGAACGCCAGGAAGGGGGTGTCCTCGCGGCCATACATCATCTCGTAGGCCAGGCTACCGGCAGCAAAGAGGCCGGGGGGCAGGGGCGGCAAGGCATCGCCCAGGCTCGCGGAAGTTGCGTTGATAACGATGTCGAAGGACTGGCCGGCCAGTTCGGAGAAGCTACATCCGGTAACGGCACCGAGCGGGGCAAAGTGCCCGGCCAGTGCATGCGCCCTGGCTGCCGTGCGGTTGGCGATGACCAGCGCGGCTGGCCGTGCCTCGAGCAATGGGCCGCTGACGCCACGCGCCGCACCTCCCGCACCGAGCAGCAGAATGCGCCTGGCCAGCAACGGGCAGCGCAGATTGAGCGCAATGTCAAGCAACAAGCCGGCGCCGTCGGTGTTGTCGCCGACGATTTCGGCGTTGCCAAAAACCAGCGTATTGACCGCGCCGGCCAGCTCGGCGCGCGCAGTGCGGCGGCTCACCAGTTGCCAGGCTTGTTCCTTGAACGGCACAGTGACATTGGCACCGCGCCCACCGGCCGCGACGAAGGCGTGTACGCTGGCGGCAAAGCCGTCGAGCGGTGCAAGGATGGCCGAGTAACTGATGTCCTCGCCGGTCTGGCGAGCAAAGGCGGCGTGGATCAGCGGCGATTTGCTGTGGCCGATGGGGTTGCCGAAAACGCAGTAGCGATCAGTCATGGTCGAGGCTTCAGCGCGCTTTGGTCTCAAGCTGATTGTTGCTGGTGAAATTCCAGTTGCGGGTGATGACCAGAATGTCGGTGTCTTGTCGAATGTCCGATGGGAATGCGGCGTAGGGGCCGGCCATGGTGACGATGCGTCGCGCCGCATCGTCTAGAATCCGGTGGCCGGACGAACGGTTGATCTCGACCTTGTCGACAGTGCCGTCGCTCTTGATGGTCACCGACAGAACCAGCGCGCCATAGAGTTTGCCTTTGGCCGCTTCCGGGTAATTTAGCGTACCGACGCGTTCGACCTTCAAACGCCAGTCTTCGATGTATTGGGCAAAGCGATATTCGTCGGTGCGCGTGCCGATGAACTTCTTGCGTGGCCGCTTGTTGTATTCATCGCTATCCCGGGCGATTTCGCCTTCGAGGCGCGCCATCTCCAGTGCGCTGTTCGCCAGGTCACGGCCACTCACGCTTCGGGTGGGTTCCGGCTGCGCATCCGCGCCGTTTCTCTGGGCCAGCGTTCCTTTGCTGTGTGTTTGCGTCAGCAATCGCTGCTGCTGTGCTTCGAGCGCCTGTACGCGCTTTTCCGCCTGTTCCAGTTCGCTACCGCTCTGCTGCTTGTCCGAGGGCGGCAATGGTGTCCTGGTGCGCCGGTTCTCGTCGGTGTTGCCGCCGCCGTCGAGGTTGGCTTGCGCCAGCGCCTGGGCGTTGGTGGGCTTGCGCGCCGACTTGCTGTTGACCAGGATGATATCCAGTCCCCGATCCTGAAAGGCGCGTGAGGCCTCAGGGAATTTGAAGTGAAGAGACAACAGCGCCGCGTGGAGAAACAGCGAGACGCCGATCGCCAACCAAAGGGTGCGCTCGCTGGTCGATGGAGCCGACGATTGGCGGTCAGCGCGGCTCACGTCAGTCGATTGCCTCCAGCGCTTCGTCACTTTCGCTGGCGGCGTCAGCCGTCACCGCCAGATCGAGCGTCTCGATGAAGCGGCAACCCAGATCGAGCGTCAGGTAATCGAGCGTTTCGATCGACAGACGGAGGCGTTGGCCCGTTTTCAGTTCGGGTGCGGACGGCACGCGCTGCAGCAGCGGCAGGTGGTCGAGCTTGGCCAGATTGTCGCGCCGGAGGGTGGCGTCGATGGTGAGCACTTGCTCCTGGCGCAACCAGCGCAGACACCAGTAACGTTCCATGCCGCGCTGGAATTCGGCGTAGGCGCCGTAGGTCAGGTCGAAGTCGCGCAGGGCGGCGAACAGGGCGTCCGATTTGGCCTTGAAGTGCGGTGTCTCGCCGTTCAGGCAAGCGATCAGTTGCCACTGGTTGAGCAGGTCCACGTAGCGGCGCAAGGGCGAGGACGACCAGGCGTACTGGGCAACACCCAGCCCTTCGTGCGGCTGTGGCGAGGTCGTCATGCGCACCTTGCCGCCGGACTGGGCGCGGTAGATCGCCGCTATGCCTTTCTCGGCGAGCAGGCCGCCCCAGGTGCTGTTGGCGACGATCATCAGTTCGGCGACCAGCTTGTCGAGCGGGCTGCCGCGCCGGCGTTCGCTGATGCCTACCCGGCAGTTTTCGGCATCGGCCAGATCGCCTTCGATGGCGAAGTTGTAGTCGTTGTTGCCGTGCATCGCCGAGGGTTTGCCGCGCCGGCCTTCGCAGGCATTGGCCAGGTGCCAGAGCGTTTTGAGTTCATCACGAAACGGGAGTTGGGGCAAGCTCGCAGGCAGACCGGCGGCCAGCGTCTGTTCGTTGAACAGCGGCTCGATATCGTGGTGGCGCAGGTTGGCGACGATAGGAACCAGTTCGATCCGCGATTCGTGCGCCACGATCTCGAATTCGGGCGACACCGTCAGGTAAAGCGAGACGGCCGGGCAATCGCGACCGGCCGACAGCGTGAAGTTTTCGACTGCCGCCGCCGGCAGCATGGTGATCTTGCTGCCCGGCATGTACACGGTGGATAGCCGTTCGCGCGCCATGGCATCGAGCGGTGAACCGGGGGCAAATCCCAGAGCGGGCGCCGCGATGTGGATACCCACACGCCAGCCCAGCCCGGGTAGCGTTTGCAGCGAGAAGGCATCGTCAATCTCGGTGGTCGCCGCATCGTCGATCGAGAAGGCCTGAACACTGGCGCGTGGCAAGCCGGGGGGTGGCACAGGGGTCTCGGTAGCCGGAAATTCGGTGCCGCGCGGGAAATATTCGAGCAGAAACCGCTGTACGTGGTAATCGTACGCTGAACGGATGGCGCCGCATTTGTCCAGCAGGTGCACGGCGGAGAGCCCGGTCTCGGTGCAGGCGGCTTCCAGCGCCCTGGTTTCGAAGCGATTGCGGTCGGGCTTGTAAAGCAGTTGATTGAGCAGCGGCGGAAACTCCGGCGGCAGCGTAAAGGTCTTGAGTTCACCGACCATGCGCTTGATGGCTAGCGCTTGCTGACGCTTCTTTTCAAGACCGGCCAGAGCCGCTGCGAGAATGTCTGGAGGGGCCTTGCGGAAACGCCCCTTGCCCTTGCGATGGAAGTAGATGGGCGCTGAATGCAGGGCCAGCAGGAGCGCAGACGCTTCGAGCGAAGTCGCCTTGTGCCCCGAGCCTCCGAAGTAGTCGTCGGCAAAATCAGAAAAAGAAAATTCGCCATCGCCCGCACACTCCCAAAGAAATTCCGTTTCGATAGCCTCGGCCATGGATTCGGCACGACTCAACAACTCCCCCGGCGCCGGTTCCTTGTAACGCAAGAGAACATTGGCCGACTTGATCTTGGCGCGCTTGCCGGAGGCCGTCTCGACCTGCAACGAAGCTTCGTTGTCGGTCAGTATGGTGGCGGTTTTGAAGGCGCCGTCTTCTTCAAACAGAACATGCATCGGAAGGATTATAACCCGCAAAATTCAAGCAGTTGCGGCAACAAATCCGGAAAACAGGTGAAGCTGTGATCGCCGCCCGCCCGCACCTGCAGGCGGCAACCGGCGTAGCGCGCCAGCGCCAGCCGGTAGTCGAGCACTTCGTCGCCGGTTTCGACCAGCAGCAGGTAGCGTTCTGGCGTGATTATCGGTAAATCAAGTGCGCGCAACTGCTCGACGTGTTCGGCAGTAAATTCGAAGGTTTCGCTGGTGTACAGGTTGGTCTGGGTGCCGATGAATTCGCTGAACGAGATCGGCGCGATGACCACGGGGTTGATCAGCACCGCCCGCAGGTCATGCTTTTCGGCCAGACAGGTGGCATAAAAGCCGCCGAGCGAGCTACCGACCAGCGTCAGCGGACGGGCCTGTGCGCCGATGATCGCCTCGGCCTGCGCGATGGCCTCATGCGGGACGGGTGAAAGTGCCGGGCAGAAAAACCGCTCGCCGTGTCCGCGCGCACTCATCGTGTCGGCCAGAATCCGGGCTTTCCACGACGCCGGCGACGAGCAGAAGCCGTGCAGATAGAGAATGCTGGCGCTCAAGGATTTGACCAGGCAATCAGATCCAGTTTCCAGGTCGCCAGCACCACGAAGCCGAAGGCGATGCGGTACCAGGCGAAAATGCTGAAGTCATGCGTGCTGATGTAACGCAACAGTCCGCGCACCGCCCAGAAAGCCGAAATGAAGGCCGCGACAAAGCCGACCACCCACATGCCGATGTCGTCGAAGGAGAGTAGCGCCCGCTCCTTGTAGACTTGGTAGAAGGTCGCCGCGATCAATGTCGGTATAGCAAGAAAGAACGAAAACTCGGTCGCTGCGCGACGCGACAGGCCAAAGAACAAGCCGCCGATGATCGTCGCTCCCGAACGCGAGGTGCCGGGAATCAGCGCCAGTGCTTGCGCCAGGCCAAGCTTCATGGCGTCGAGCAGCGACAGTTCGTCGAGCGACTCGATGCGTATGCGATGCTCGCGGCGTTCGGCCCAGAGAATGATCAGCCCACCGACGATGAATGCCGTCGCCACGACCGGGGCGTTGAACAGATAGGCCTTGATGGTTTTGCCGAAGAGCAGGCCGAGAATGGCCAGCGGCATGAAAGCGACAGCGATGTTGAGCGCAAAACGCTGCGCTGCCCGCTCACGCGGCAGGCCGAGAACGACTTCGGCGATCTTCCCCCGGTACTCCCAGCAGACGGCGAGAATGGCGCCCGACTGGATGACGATCTCGAACAGCTTGCCGCGCTCGTCATTGAAATCGAGCAGATCGCCGGCAAGGATCAGGTGGCCGGTCGAAGAAACCGGCAGGAATTCGGTCACACCCTCGACGAGGCCGAGAATGAGGGCTTTGAGCAGGAGCATGGGATCCACGGAGCACTTCCAGACAAAAGGCGCATTCTATCAGCCTGACACGGAAAGAAGGCTCGGGCAAAAGCGGCAGCAGGGAAAAAAGACGCAGGGCTGGCGGGGGGATTTAACTTCAGCGCAATACAGGAATGGTGCGGCAATGGTTGACATCGGCCAGCCGCAAAGCAAGTATAGGCAAGGATCACAGAAGCCAGCAGGATCCCTCTGATCCCAGGCGAAGAATCACCAATTTTTCCAACGAATGCCGAAATGAAATTCGAATACGCAGATCAAGTTCTGGCCGCCCTGATCCCTCTGGGACTGACGGTAATCTTTCACGGACTGGGCATGGATGTGGTGCGTCGATGTTACAAACGTTTCCGGGCGGACTTGCTCGACAGTCGGCGCATCGGGTTGCGCACATTTTTCATGATCGCCATCGTCGCCATCATGCTCGTGACACACTTTTTCGGTGTGGTCATCTGGGCCGGGTTTTACTTTCTGGCCGGCATTATCGCGAGTGCGCAGGATGCCATGCTGTATTCGATGCTCAGCTACACCACCATTGGCGCTCCCCACGAATTACGCGGGCACTGGACTGGTTTCGGCGGCTTCGAGGCGATGACCGGCATGCTGATGTTCGGCTGGTCAACGGCGGTGCTCGCCACCTTGTCGCAGAAGATTCACTCTATTGACTAGCGATGAAGTGAGCCAGTGCGCTTACGGGTTTCCCGTCGTGGCTTTTCAAAACGCGAACTGCGCGAACTTCTGGCCGGTGGCGGCCAGCACGCCAAGCCAGGCCGGGCTGTTCAGGTCAAGCTGTTTCTTGTGCCGGGTGAGCAGTTCGATCGGCACATGGGTGAAGGTGTCGTGCTGGAGTCCGATGACCAGGCCGGTCTTACCAGCCATTGCCGCGTGCACGGCGTTGCGCGCGAAGAAGTCGCAGAGGATGGCATCTTCGGCGCTGGCCGGAACGCTGCGGATCATGTAGCTCGGGTCAAAGTAGCGCAAGGCAAAAGGAATGTCCTCGGCCTTGAAATAGTCGTCAATGCGCTCACAAAGGAAGTGGCCGATGTCCTTGGACTTGAGGTTGCCCGAGGCATCGTACTGCTCACCCCCGGCTTCCAGCAGATGCTGGCCGGCCCCCTCGGCAACGAGAATCACCGCATGCGCGCGCTTGACCACGCGCCGCTTGAGCGCGGCCAGGAAGCCGTCCTCGCCTTCGAGTACGAAGGGCACTTCAGGCACCAGCGTGAAATTGACGTCCTGGCTGGCAATCGTTGCGCCGGCGGCGATGAAACCGGCATGACGCCCCATGATCTTGACCAGCGAGATGCCGTTGTGCACGCTGTGCGCTTCGGTATGCGCGCAGTTGATCGCCTTCGCCGCTTCCTCGACGGCCGTGACGTAGCCAAAGGTGCGCGAGACGAATGCGACGTCGTTGTCGATGGTCTTCGGGACCCCAACCACGGCCAGCGCGTGACCGCGCAATTTGGCTTCCTGATAGATCGCCTCGCCGCCACGCTGGGTGCCGTCGCCGCCGATGACGAAAAGCATGTTGATTTTGCGCCGGATCAGGTTGTCCACCGCGACGCTGACATCGACCGGCCCGCGCGAAGTATTCAGTTCGGTGCCGCCTTCCTTGTGGATATCCTCGACGAACTGCGGGGTCAGCGGGATCGGCTCGGAACCGCGCCAGGGATCGAGGCCCTGATAGCCGTTCATGAAGCCAAGGATTTCTCGCACACCATAGCCGTGATGCAGTTCAAGAACGAGCGAACGGATGACGTTGTTCAGTCCGGGACACAAGCCGCCGCAGGTGACGATGCCGGCGCGCGTTTCCTTCGGGTCGAAAAAAAGGTGTTCGCGAGGACCGGCGACCTCAAACAGAAGCTCCTCTTTCGGCGGCGCATCGGGATCGACGATGACGTTGAAAAGAACGCGCGCCTTGTCGCTCACGTAGAAGGGAAGCGGCGAGGGAAAACGGGCTTCGCCAAGAACGGTTATATTCATGATGGGTTATCCGGGGGGCAGGGTTTTCGGGCAAAGCCGAAGTATCCTCGACACGGCTGGCCTGGTCAAACCCGGCAGACTGTGGTGTGAACATGAAACGTATTGAAGCGCTTTCAACGCAGAGTTCGCCGAGGCGCAGAGAACGCCGAGAAAATCATTGTCGTCACTCTTGATGCAGGCTTTGCGCTGTTCCTATAGTCTCGTGTGGCTATTAATATAATGGGCTATCCGGATACTGTCATTGATATGCTGATAGCGCGATGCGGCTCACAAGCAGTTGAACGCCGATCATTTTCTGAAACATTGTCGGGCAAGAATCGACCTCAAACGGCCAGCAGGGTTATGAATTGCCGAATGTCGGTAACATGCGCCGAAGCAGTCGCTGCTCGACGAGCACGATACAAGGTGCGCCACTTTGTATCGTGCTCCTCAGTGTGCGTGATTCCGGTGATGGGCATCGGGAAAGTGAGCGTGGGCATGAAGTAGCGGGGCGTGCCTGTGAGGGTGCGTGTGCTTTGTACCCGAGGCTACAGGAAAATCATGAGCGTGCTGATGATGCTCATCGTGCTCGTGTTCATGGCTATGCTCCATTACCTCATGGGTGTGCTTATGCTCGTGTCGCTCGGTTAGGTGCAGCCAGATGCCAATCGCCATCAGGGCGGCGGCAACTGTCAGTCGAAGGGTCAGCGGTTCTCCGCTAGCAAGCGCAATGAGCGCGCCAAAGAAGGGCGCCACTGAAAAGTAAGCACCTGAACGAGCGGTGCCCAGATGGCGCATGCCGACGACAAACAAAACCAGACTGACCCCGTAAGCGAGCAATCCAACCCCCATGGCTGCTGCCGTGGTGGGCCAATCAGGCAGACGGTCGCCAAGGGCAAAGGCGAGTACGAGATTCACGCTACCGGCAGCCATGCCTTTTACCGCGGCAATCCATGTTGCGTCGGTTAGAGAGACCTTGCGCGTCAGATTGTTGTCGATGCCCCAGGCCAGGCAAGCCCCCAGTATCGCCAAGGCAGGCAGCGTACCGGCAAACTTCGCCTCTCCCGGCCAACTTAGCACCACAGCACCTGCGGCAATGGCGGCCATGCCGAACGCAATGCGGTGGTCAAAGTTTTCTTTGAAGACCATCCAGGCCAGCAATGCTGTGAAAACACCCTCTGCATTCAACAGCAGGGCTGCACCTGATGCCGGCATGCCTGTTAGACCAAACATCAGGAGGACCGGGCCAACCACCCCGCCTGTAAGGATGGCCCCAGCCAACCAGCCAGTTTCCCCTCGAGAAAGAAGGACAGGTGCGGCACGAGTGAGCACGCGCCACAGTGTCAGACCAATACCAGAGCCGAGGTAGAACAGTCCTGCCAAAAGCCAGGGATCGACATCGCGCAACAGCATTTTCGCCAGCGGCGTGCTGGCGCCAAAGAGCAGTGCTGCACCGAGCGCCGCAACTACCCCTGAGCTGAACATTTGAGTTTTACCGTTCATCGATGCCTGCCATAGTGGAGACAGGATACCCCCTGTGTGACTGAATGACAGCCACCGGGAGCGAAGCGGTTGCCAATGATTCCCTATTCTGAGTGTCATCAATGACAGGAACGGGCCGTTTGGCAACAACCAGAACCTTCACCATAAGTCAATGACTCCTTCTGTTGCGCTGCACATTAGTAAATTCAATCACTGAATCCGGTAACCGATAATACGCCGCATCTCCTGATGTTGAGTGATCAGGCTGCTTTCCCTTGCGCCTTTGAACGGTAAAATGGGAACCTATGAAAACGAGGAAACGATTCGCCCTGACCCTCGCGCTGGCCTTGCTGAATGGCGCTGCGCTGGCCGAATGGGTCGAGATTGAAAAATTCGAGGATGGAATACGGGTGTTTGTCGAACGCTCGAGCGTTCGCAGAAGCGGCGATACGGCAAAGCTTGAACACCTCGTACGCTGGAGTGAACCACAGAGAGATGAGGGCTTGCCGGCGTACCTGTCGACAACCGTACGCACGGCTTACGATTGCATCGGCAAGCGGGAAAAATACCTTTCATCGACGTCCTACGCCGGTTCGATGGGCAACGGTGCCAAAGTGGTCGCGGATAACAACGAGGCGCAAGGCTGGTATTCGATCTCCGAGTCGTCCATGGAAGATAAACTCTGGAAGATCGCCTGCGGGCTGAAGTAACGTCAGGCCCTGCGGCATGAGGAAAGTTCGAGGCCTCGTTCTTTTCCGGTACGGCGCTGCTGTGCTAAGGTAATAACCTCTCGAAAAACAATTCCACCTTGAGGACAATGCAATGTCGAAAGATAGACCCACCATAGGAACCGACGGACTCGCCTTGCCCATCCTGCCGCCGGAACGCGATCCGCGCGTCTGGGCGCGCCTGTGCCGGATCATGTTCTACACCCCAGGTTTCCTGGCCCTGCTGCTGCTCAAGGTCGGCGAACCGACGGGTTTTGGCATCTCGGTGGAACTGCTGATGCTGGGCAGCATGTCGGCCATTGTCGGCGGACTTTATATCGGCACGCAGTCGGAAAGTGCCGGGGCCGACCATTCGTCGCGCATCGGCACCTGGTGCGGGTCGCTGGTGCTCGAGTTACTCGCCGTGGTACCGATCCTCTGTGCGGTACCCTCGCTGTTCCATGAGCTGGCCAACAGCAAGCTGCTGCATGCCTTGACCCCTGGCGCCGTGGACATCTCGCTGGGCGCCTCCGAACTGTTGCCGGCGGTAGCGATCCTGCCCTTCATGCTCTATCAGCTCGCCGGCTTCGGCACCCTGCACTACATCGTGTCCAGGCCGATGAACTGGGCCATCAACATCGGCATTCTGGGCTTGATCATCGCCAGCACGGTGGCTAACCGCCAGGGCGCGTTCGGCGTCGAAAAGGCGCTGGTAGGCGTGCTGGTCATCGCCATGGTGATTACCCTGTTCTACGGCGTGCTCAAGCTGCGCCAGATGCAAACCCTCTACGACGCAAACTCCCCGCCGAAAGCGGCCAAGTAGCCGGCCTGTTGCCGTTTCCGACCGCCGCAAGACGGCGCACCGGCAGACGTAAAAAAGCCACCCGTACGTGAGGGTGGCTTTTTTTGACCCATCCTCCGGATCAGCCGATCTTGAAGGCCAGCGAATCGCAGCCGGAGTTCAGCGCCACGCTGACTGGTTGCTGGAATGCCGAAGTACCCCACAACTGGCGCGGGCCGGGCGAAGAGAAGAGGTCGTCGGCCGACCAGTCGGCACGCCGCGAGACGAAGTACTTCATCGCGGCGGAATCCATCTTGACCAGCGCCTTCTCGATCACGAACTCGTCCTGGCCATGGCGGCGCTCGATGTTGAGCAGTCCGGTGAGCGGGATCGCCTGCGGTTTGCCGCCGCGGGTCAGGTCGGTCACCGTGGCCATGTAACCGGTGCGGCCGTCAAGGATCAGCGAGCCGGCGGTGAGGCCGAGGTTGTAGGTGTAGGCGGCGTCGAACAGCGTCGGCGCACCGCAGCGGCCTTCGTAACCGAGGAAGTGGCAGTGTGCATCGAACGGTACCTTGGCATCGATCTGCTTGACGCGTGCCTTGACCATATCGACCAGCAACTGTTCGGTCGGGATCAGCGAAACCTGCAGGTTGCCGTGCGAGTCGCGGTCGGCAAGCAGCATCCTGACCACATACGCCGGCAGCGAAGCCAGCAGCTTGCCATTGTCGGCGGAAAGCTTGCCCTGGATGAAGGCTGCCTTGGCGTCGTCGGCTTGCGCGGCAAACTCGGCCACATTGTGCGCCAGCGCGTCGTTGAGTTCGGCGATCAGGGCGTTCATCTCGGGGATGAACTCGATCAGGCCTTCGGGGATCAGCACCACGCCGTGGTTCATGCCCTTCTTCGCGCGCAGCACCACGACCTGGGCGATCTGCTCGACGATTGACGCCAGCGATTGTTTTTTCTCGGCCACTTCTTCCGAAATGATGGTGACCGCCGGCTTGGTTTGCAGCGCCACTTCGATGGTCACGTGCGAGGCCGAGCGGCCCATCAGTTTGATGAAGTGCCAGTACTTGAGCGACGAGCGGGTGTCCTGCAGGATATTGCCGACCATTTCGCTGTAGATCTTGGTCGCAGTATCGTAGCCGAAGGAGATCGGCAGCAAGTCGCCAATCTGCAGGTCGCCGTCGATGGTCTTCGGCACACCGATCACCTGCACGCCGGAGCCGTCGGCCTTGACGCCGGTGAACAGGAATTCGGCGAGCACGGCGGCGTTGGTATTCGAGTCGTCGCCGCCGATGACGACGATGGCATCGAGGTTATGCTTGATGCAGGTCGTCTTGACGTCGGCGAACTGCGCGTCGGTCTTGATCTTGGTGCGGTCGGTGCCGAGGAAGTCGAAGCCGCCGGTATTGATGATGGTGTCGACATCGGCATCGGTGATCTCGAACAGGTTGCCGAGCAGCAGGCCCTTGGGGCCGGGTTTGACACCAAACAGGGTGTTGCCCTTGCCGAGCACGCGCTTGATGCCGCACACCACATTGTGGCCGCCGGACGCGGGGCCGCCGGAGAACAGTACGGCAACGCGCTTGCCCTGCGCCGCCTTGGCATTGCTGCCGGAAGAAGAAAGAACGACATTGCCCGAAGCTTTGACCGAATTCGGGAAGCTCCTGGCGACGCTGTCGCTGTCCTTGGTACTCAATACGCGCGAACTGTTCGCGAAGCTGACCGCTTGCGGCTGTGTAGCTGAGCCGAAGGCGGCGCAAACGGGGAGCGGCAACTGGCGCACGGCCGATTCGAAAATCGAATGGTGCGCTTCCATTTTCTGTAACTGTTCTGTCAGAGTGCTCATGGTTTGATCCTTATTAGAAAAAAGAGCTGCAAAACTGCGCTGTCACCCATCTGACAGGGCGCTCGCGGCGTGCCTGAAGCGCTATCACCTTTTGATCGCGCCGATCATCGAAAATCGGTGTGATTCTACCTCAATCACTGTTGTGGTGTAGTAGTCAGTCAGGCCGTCAGTATGGCGGCCCGGCGCAAGGCGCGAGAACGAGGATCCCCGGTTCTTCTCGCAGCAGGCCGGCTACAAGACGGGTTACGAGGTCAGGGAATTGGAGCGTGCAGCAGAGCTGCTGTCAGTAGTTCGAGATGTACTGCGCCGGCGCCAAGGCAATCGGAAACAGCGGTTTCGAGAGCAGCGCCCGTGCCGAGGCTTCGGTGACCGAGATGCAGGCGCCATATTGCGGATCGCCGCCCCTGGCCTGGAAGCGCTGCACGGCGGTGACGATGCCGACCAGCCGCCCCTCATTATCGAGCAGCGGGCCGCCGGATGAGCCGGGGCGGCAATAGTTGGTGGTGATCAGGAATGTTTCACCGCTCCGTTCGACCGGGGCGCGGAACGATCCCTCCGACCACATGATGTCGCTCGAACCTCCGGGGTGGCCAAAAGTGTACACCGTGTCGCCCTGGCGCAACGCAGCCCAACTGCCCCAGGCAATGCTGTCGCTACCTGCTCCCGGCGCCAGCAGCAGGCAAGCGTCCTCGTCATCGAGCCGAGCGTACTTTTCCACTGTGCTGACTTTGTCGGTCATGCCGTTGATGACCACCAGTCCGTTGGTGGCGCCGCCAGCCAGTACGTGGCAGTTGGTAAGAATGCGATCCGGGCCGATCAATACCCCCGATCCGGAACGATTGCGCTGACGGATGGCGAATACTGACCATGCAACATAGCGGGCATCGAATCCCGGAGGTTTGACACCGCGCGATTGCATGACCGTTGTTGTCGCCAGCGTCGGTGCGGCAGAAACTGTAAGTTCGCGGCTGACGATTGCAGCAGGAGCCTCATTGGGCGTTATCGCTTCGACGGCTGTGCGTATTGACGGGGGCGTTTCTCCGGCACTGGCCTCCGCTGCCGGCCGGTTAGCGACGCCTGGCGTCACCATCTTCAGTACAGGCTTCTTGTTGAACCAGAATAGACCGGCAGTGCAGGCAACGACGAGGGCCAGAATGAGCCCATTCCTGGCGTACGAATTCCGCTGCGGAGCCACATCGTATTCGCTGACGATGGTTTCGCTACGCGCAAGCTGCTGTTCCAGCGTGCTGTCGTAGGCGGCGCGCCTTACCGGGTGGCGCAAGGTGTCGTAGGCTACGCGGACGAGAGAGAGCGCATCGGTATTCCCCTGCAGTGCTTGCTTGCGCTCATGGAAGGCCGCCTCGATGGCGTCGGCAGTGGCCTCCGGTGTAATGCCGAGGGCGGCGTAGAGAGTATTCGGGCTGTTCATGTCTCAGCTCAGTGCGGTGCTCGGAATAGTCGAATTGTAGTATGCCGCGCCCGAACTTGGCGCCTGGTCTGCGCTGCACGGAGAAAGCAAGGGGTCGGCTGCGGAATGTCGGCGCGGGGGCAGTGTTTGAGGCTGTGGGTGTCAGCCGATGTGCCCAGGCGTTGCCGAATCGACAAAGCGACGGGGCATGCAGGTATACTCACGCCCTCTTCTTTTTTCCGTTCGACCCAACGCATGACAATCCTTGCTTCGGCTTTCGGCCGATGGCGCAAATGGCAACCCACCCTGCGTGTCGAAACGCTGGCCCTGATCGCCAGCCTGTACTTCTCGCTGGCCTGCAACGGGCTGTTCTGGAAGTCCACGCTCGCCGGACGTTCATTCACTCAGGCAGATACCTGGCTATTTGCCGCCTGCCTTTTAGTCGCGCTAACGGCGCTTCACTTTACCCTGCTGTGCCTCGCCCTCAACCGGTGGACGGCAAAGCCCCTGCTTGGACTGCTGATCGTGGTCACCGCCTTTGCGGCGTATTACATGAGCACCTTCACCGTATTCCTCGATCCGAGCATGCTGCGCAATGTGTTGCGCACCGATGTCAAGGAAGCGGGCGAATTGTTCAGTTTCGGCATGTTGCCGCATCTGTTTTTTTATGCGCTGCTGCCCCTGCTGCTGCTGTTCAGGATACGTCTGCGCCTTGATTCCTTCCGGCGCGCCGTGCTGGTACGTCTCCTTTCGATTTCTCTCGCCCTGCTTGTCGGTGCGGGATCCCTGCTGCTGATCTTCAAGGACGTGGCACCGCTGATGCGCAACAACAAGGAGATTCGCTACCTCATTACGCCGGGTAATTATCTCTACTCGCTGGCGCGGGTGCTTGGTGCTGATGCCAGCGCGGCCACCCGCCCGCGCGAACCGGTCGGCCTCGATGCGGTGAAGGCCGAGAGCTGGCAACAACGGAAAAAGCCGGTGCTCTTCGTTATCGTGGTCGGCGAGACGGCGCGAGCCGCCAACTGGGGTTTGTCGGGCTACGCACGGCAGACTACGCCGGAACTGGCGCAGCTCGATGTGATCAACTTCACTCAGGTGACAAGCTGTGGAACCAACACGGAGGTTTCGCTGCCCTGCATGTTCTCGGTTTACGGGCGACGCAAGTACGACGATGACAAGATCCGCAACAGCGAGTCGCTGCTCAACATACTTGATCGAGTCGGCATGAAGGTCATCTGGCGGGACAATCAGTCCGGTTGCAAGGGAGTCTGTACGGGGGTTGAGGAACACAAGCTTGGAAACTCCACAGTGCCGGAATGGTGCGACGGGGATCGCTGCCTCGACGAAATCCTTCTGCACGGTCTCGACAGCATCCTGGCCGATAGCAAAGGCAATCTGGTATTGGTATTGCACCAGCTCGGCAACCACGGACCCGCCTACTTCAAGCGCTACCCGCCGGCTTTCCGCAAGTTCGAGCCGGTTTGTGAAACAGCCGATCTGGCCAAATGTTCGCGTGAGGCGGTGGTCAATACCTACGACAACGCCTTGCTCTATACCGATCACATGCTGGCGCAGACGATCGCCTTCCTCAAGCGGCAGGACGGCAAATTCGACACGGCAATGATCTATCTCTCCGACCACGGCGAGTCGCTCGGAGAAAACGGGCTGTATCTGCACGGCGTGCCCTACTCGATTGCGCCGAAGGTGCAGATCGAGGTGCCCATGGTGATGTGGTTCTCGCCCGGTTTTGCAGCGAGTTTTTCGCTTGACAAGGCTTGCCTGAAACAGCGTTCCGGCTTGCCTGCATCGCACGACAATCTGTTTCATACGGTGCTCGGCCTGCTTGATGTGCGCACCGGGGTTTACGAGCGTTCAATGGATCTGTCGGCGACTTGCCGACCTTGATAATCAATAAAGGAGTAATCATGATCAAAGCATTCCTGGTGCTTGCCGTACTTTGCCTTTCCACACTGACGGCGCGTGCCGAGATCATCAACATCGACAATGCCGAGCTGGCGCGGCTGGCGGCCAGTGGTGTTCCGGTGATCGATATCCGTACTGAAGGCGAATGGAAGGAAACCGGGGTGATTGCCGGTAGCCGGCTGCTCACCTTCTTTAACGAGAACGGGCGAAGCAATCCGCCGCAATGGCTGGAGAAGCTCAAGCCGATCGCCAAACCCGAGCAGCCGGTGATTCTGGTCTGCCGCAGTGGAAACCGCACCAGAGCCGCAGCGCAGTTCCTCGCGGAACAAGCCGGCTATAAGACGGTTTACAACGTCAGCCAGGGGATCAAGGCGTGGGCCGGCGACGCTCGGCCATTGGTTCCGCCGTCTACTTCGATGGCGGTTTGCGCACCGGGGACGCGCTGCTGAAAATTATCCTGGGGAAACGCAAATATGCCGTCACACCGGCGCACGTCCAGACGTGTTCAAGCCATAGGCCCTTTCACCTTCGGGGCAGAAGCCGGTATCCAGTGTCTTGACTTTTCAACGCCTTGATCGCTCCGCCGCCGCGCAGATCGCGTCGGCGAAGGCCCCGCTCAGAGCCACCGGAAAATCATGCCCCATTCCCTCGATCACCCGCATCTGTGAATCCGGAATATTTTTGGCCACATCCTCGCCGCAAGCCAGTTGAATCAGCGGATCGTTGCGGCCATGGACGACGACGCTCGGGCAGGTGATCGTTCTCAGCAGCGGGCGAAGATCGCCGCTGGCGAGAAGGGCAGCGAGCTGCCGGGCGACGCCCTGAGGGTAGAAGCCGTGATCGAATTCCTCGCCGAACATTTGCTGCAAGTCGGCCAGGGGCGTGGGGTAGTCCGGGCTGGCAACCGCCAGGTGACGGGTGATGGCGTCGGCGACGATGCTTGCCCGATCGCGGGAAGCGGGGAGCGGGGCGAAGAGTGACATGGCGGCGGCCGCCGTCGGTGGCGGCAGCAGCGGGTTGCCGCTGGTTGACATGATGCTGGTCAGCGAGAGTGTTCGCTGCGGGTAACGGGCGGCGATGGTCTGGGCAATGGATGCCCCCATCGAGGCGCCGACCAGATGCGCCTGATCGATTCTCAGCGCATCAAGCAGGCCGACGCTGTCGGCGGCCATCGTCTCCAGGGTGTAGGGCAGGGCAGACAGCAAGCCACCGCGCAGGGCGGCACCGATGTCGGGCAAGGGCAGGCCGTCGCAGAGCGTCGAGCGGCCACAGTCGCGATTGTCGAAGCGGAGGACACGAAAGCCGCGTTCAACCAGCAGATCGCAGAGTTCGCTGTTCCAGCGCGTCAGTTGAGCGCCCAGCCCCATGATCAAAAGAATAGCCGGGGCGCTGGCGGCTCCGAAGGAGTCGTAGTGAAGTTCTATCGAGTTGGCAGCTATACGTGGCATCGGCGATCCAGGAGTCAGGGAGTCAGGAAATCAGGGTTGAAAGTTCGGCGACGGCAACGCGCAGGTCACCGACGACAATGCGGCAGGGTATCGCCAGCATCAGATTGAGCGGAAGTCCGAAATTCTCGATGAGCTGGCCATTGGCATCGAGCGGCCTATCGGCATCGCCATCGCCCACTTTGTCTATCTGCCTGCGGCCATCTCTGAGGTAGCCGATCACGGGGAGGCCTTGGGCGACAGCAAAACCGACCTCAAAGCAGGTGCCCGAATCCGGCTCGTCGCCGCGAAAGGGGTTCAGATTGGCCAGCACCGCATCGGCCGAGCGGATCATCCTGATGTTGGCCTGGTAGATGCCGCTGGCCGTGACTTCCTCGCCATCGAGGGGAATCAGCGCCTGATGGCCGTGCCTGTCAAGAAGATCGCGCACCGATTCTGCCCAGATCGCAGCGTCCGCGCGGAAGATATCATGCCCGGCAATATAGACACGCATCAGTCCGCCCGCTCGAACGGCGTGCGCCTGACCGACGGTTCGACGCGTTCCCGAATTTCCTTGTTTGCCTTGATCAGATCGGAGAGTGTCATGGCGTGGATTTTACCCCAGGGGGCGTCAAATCCTTCACAAGCACCGAAGGGTAATCATATGAATGCATCTGTCATTTTTTCGAGGCTCCACAGAGCCTTTCTTATCCAGAAACCGTCGTCCCGGCGAAAGCCGGGACCCAGGATCGCCATCTCTTTGGCGACAAGGTGATTCGCGCCGTGGCGAAAACTCTGAAGGCCAGCATGAAAGGGTAGGATACAGCGGCCCGCCATGGCGGCGAGACATTTTTCGTTCCGCTTCCCGAGACAAGGTTTGACGGTGCACGTGCGGTGGCTTAAAAAGCCAGCTTGACGATTGAAGCAAGCCGGGTTCGTCACGCCGACAATAATCAGGAAATAGCCCGGATCGCGGTATCGCTCGGGGTTGCCGCGTATCGCCCCGATGAAACGGCCGGCGAGTTTATCGAACGCGTGGACAACGCCCTCTACGTCTCTAAAAAACAAGGGGCGCAATGGCGTGACGCTGGACACCGCCGTGACCGGCCACAGGCTTGGACACCCGGCTGTCGGGAGCACTCAGTCCGTGCAATCCTGAGCGCCGAAGCTGCGCGAGAAGCCCCCGCTCCCTCCCGCACTGGCCGGGATGATGCACATCATGATCGACAGTGAATCCCTGGCCCGACGGATGTCGGGAGGAAACGCTGAAAATGGTGACGCGCGGTCAATCACGCTTTTGATATAGGCAATCTCCGCCGCCTGATCGCCCGAGCGAAGCACGCGGTAGCTTTTCAGCGAGCCGTCAGAATTCAGCGAAATCTCCACCAGCGCCTTGCGCGATCCGCGGACTCTCGGTTCATTCTTGACGAAGGCCGCACTCCGGTTCATCTTGCGCACGAAGGCGTCAAAATACATTTCCAGACTGTACGGCTCGACGACTTTGCCACTGGCTTCCGGCCGGCCCAGAGCCTCGTCTTCACCCTCCTTTGGCCCCAGCTTGCCCAACTCCCTTGCCATGGCCAGAGCCCGTTGCGATAGATTGCGCGGGTCTGGCGCTCTGGCCTCGGCCGCCAGCTCGTTAAGGAATTTATTCATGTCTGCCCGCTCGGCATTCGACCACGTGCGATTCGCCCAGACCCCGGAGGGGGCACTCAACTTGCGCGGTTCAGAGGGTTTCCCTGACGATGCCGCAGGTTTCCTGGGCGGGCTCTGCGCGGCGGCGGCAGTGCTTGGGGATGGCTCCACTGGCCGGGGAGTCGCCGGTCTGGTCAGGGTGGCGAAGTAACGGGGTCGCGCCGTGCCGCGCGACGTGTCGGGATTGTCTGCCAGCCAGGATGACTGGTCGGGTGGGGAGAAATTGATGAAAAGTACAGCCGCGTGCAGCAGCAGGGAAACAATGACAGCCAGCCCAAGCGAGTAGCGTACGCGCACAACGAAAAATTCCATGCCGAGTATTCTATAGATATACCCGCAACGCGTTGCTTTAAACCCGACAAGTCGATGTTTGCTCTTCGGCGGATAGGACGATAGAGTGCCAGGACGCCTACAATGATCGGCGCCAGTTCGCACTTTGCCGAACAAGATGGGCGTCAGCATACCGGCCGGCAGCGGATGCGAAGGTGTCCTCGGCACAAGGCGCCGAGGATTCAAGCGCTGTCCTAGCAACGCCTGACTTTTCCCTCGTGAGCGGTGCCTGAAAATTGACCTGACTCAGGGATTTCGGAATGAAAACAGACATTGACCGGGGTGCGGCGGACGAGGATACTTGAGGCTTAAACGTTGACATTCCAGTCCTTCCAGGAGAACAAGATGAAGATAAAGCGAATCTATTTCATGGTGCCGAACGCCGACGTGGCCAGAACGATCGTGAACGAGTTGCTGTTGGCCCGCGTCGACGAGCATCACATGCACATCCTGGCCAAGGAGGGCACTGATATGCATGAGCTGCCTGAGGCCACGCTGATGCAAAAATCCGATTTCGTCCCGGCAGTCCAGCGCGGACTCGCCCTGGGGGGAGTTATCGGATCGCTGGCCGGGCTGGTTGCCATAGCGGTGGCGCCCGGTGCCGCCGTGATCGCGGGAGGCGTCCTTCTTGCCTCTGGCCTTAGTGGGGCGGGAGTCGGTGCCTGGTTGAGCGGCATGATAGGACTCAGTGTCGACAATACCCGGCACACGCAGTTCGAGGCAGCGATCGAGAAAGGCGAGATTCTGATGATGATCGACGTGCCGATATCGCGTGTCGAGGAGATCGACGAACTGGTCAAGTCGCATCACCCGGAAGCTGCACTCGAAGGCACCGACCCGTGTATTCCGGCTTTTCCGTAAGCAACGCGAGGCAGGTGGGCAGCAGGGTAAATTTGTTCTGACCGTCCACCGTGGCCCGAGGCCGGGCTTCGCGGTCTTTCCGGCACAAGCCGGAAACCAGAGTCATCTATCTGTTTAAATTGTGGACATCCGGATTTTTCGGTGGACGGGTAAGATTTTGGTTACGCATTGTGCAGTGCAAAATTGACCCATCATGTAAATGCGAGCGATGAGCTAGGTCCGAGTCCGGCCAGCAGCCAACAGTGGCGACGCATGAATTACCCACCTTTGAGCGTCGGCTTGAGTCTTGACAGCGGTCATTGCAGACACTCGCGAGAACCTAGAAAAGCCTGGGTTATTCCCTGACCATAGATTCGAAATTGTCGAGAATCTTTACACTCGCTGTCAATGCCAATGACAATCGTGTGGCCAATCAGTTGGTTACTGTTCTGGCATGTTTTGTGCTGAGTTGTTGAAATTTTATCGGATTAGAACACCATGAAAACCATTAAGAAAAGTCTTCTTTTCGTCATTGCTCTTGCGGCGAGTACTCAACTCGCCTGGGCGGCTGTCCAAACCATAGAGCCGGATGACTATGCGTCTGGCGCCGATATCGTCTATCCCGGCGTTACCTTAGAGATGAGGAACTATCAGATTCCCTTTACCATACCGGTCATGAGTATTGAACTCGGGGCTGATTATTCATCTACAGGGGTTCGCAATTTTGGCGGTGGCTTCCACAATGGACAGCAGTTCATTGCGTTATTCAACAACCCGATTTCTTTCTTCGCTATCGATGTTGTCAACGACGATCAGGGCCTCGGAACCGATTCAGCTATCTTGGCTGCATATGATAAGGATGGTATTTCGCTGGGCTACTCGGATTGGGTTACAGTACCTGCAACACCCTGGCCGGGCTTCAGAACCATCAGTATTTCTGGATCGGGAATTGCCCGTGTGGATGTCATTTCTGACGAATGGATACAACTCGATAACCTGCGGTTTAGCGTAGCGCCTTTAAGTGCCGTTCCTGAGCCCTCGCCGTTCGTACTCTTCGCAATCGGTCTAAGTGTTATGGGATTACTTTCTCGACGGAGTAAAAGCTGCGTTCCTGCACGAGTCGTATGACGGAAGAAACAGGGCGCCAACCATGACTCGAACATGTGGTTTCGAAATCCCCGCGTTGTCCGACATGCCGAAGTTTGCCACTACCCACCAAGCGGTAACCCCACCTCACAAAGCTGACGTCCGCTGCGTACGATTCTGAATGGCAACGATGGGTCGTACTGAGACATAACCAATTCAGTGCTTAAACAGGATTTCTTGAGAGAAAGTGCTGCACTGCACCTGTGCTGCGTGTCGTGTTGAGGATGCTTCCCTTAGTACGCGATTGCCGGAATCTGCTTCTATAAACAACGTCGCCCCGCTAAATCAAATTCCCATAGCACCAAATTGAATGCATCGTGCAGGCAGGCAATCATGCGGCACGAAGGATAGCGTAATGCACACTATCAAAACGCTTGGAAAAAGCGGGCAAATCTCGCTTGGCAAGGCAATGGCCGGGATGGGTTTCATTATGCAAGAACTGCCCGGAGGTGACATCGTGCTCAAACGAGCCGTTGTCGTTCCTATGAACGAAAGACTGCTTGACCCGGTAGTGCATGCGGAACTGGAGGCTGCCCGCGAGTGGCGGCGAAACAACCCGGCAAAAGCAACTGAACCAAACTCGAAATTACGGAAGAGTGAGCAACGACGATGCGGTGCTGTTAGACCTGAACGTGCCCGCGTTTGAGAAGAAACTGTTTGAGCTTGATGCCGGAGAGGTAAGGAAGGTGTTCAAGACGTTTCAGAAGCTTCAAGCGCTAACCTGGAACGAGGTCTTCCGTGACCACGGGTTGAGGTGGGAACAAGTCAAAAAAGAACCAGGTACATTCACGATTCGACTATCAAAATCGTATCGCACCGTTGTCGAACGAGAGGGCGCGTTGATGCTGTTTCAAACGCTCCACCTTGTTCACGATGGTGCCTACGGGGAAAAATAGAAATGCCACTCCGCTTTGCTCAATTGGCTTGGCGGGATACCCCATCTGAACCCTGCATGTGCCCGTCAAAGTCCTTAATTTCACTGGCTTGCGAGTGCCGGACTTCAAGGCAGCCGGTACCGACTACCATGTAAAGGCAAAGCCGAGCGTCGTTTCCAGGCTCTGCCCGCACTGTCGCCGATCCGATGAAACCGTCGCTCACGCCCAGAAGACACTCTTCATCCCTGACCTGCCTTCGCATGGCAAGGGTGTAGCGATCAAAAATCCATGCGGCTATCATCCGCCAGGAACCATGTTTTGCGCGAGTCTCCGACGGCGTTCGATAATCAGGCGGATATGCGATATGATTACCGCGACGCCGTTAATCCGGTCTGCCTCGATCTTTTCGTGAACAAAGCGCTCAAGCAGCCATCCCGACAGCGTATCAAGCTCTTCCTCGATCGCTTCCAGTTGATCGACGGGAACCGTCCTGGCCTCGCTCATCATGGCCGGCAGTCGCGCCAGATTCTTTTGTGCCATTACCTCGTCAGGACGATGCTTGCGCCAATAGCCGTTCACCCAAAGCGCGAAGGAACCCAGAATGCCACCGATGATCGATATATTGAAAAGCTGGCTCATCGCCTGGTCGAACAAACTTTCCTGAGTCCCGTCAAGGTAGGCGGCGGCTCCCGGATGCACGCGCAGAACGCCTTTTTTATCCGTGTCCGGCGCTTCAATCTGCCCCGCACCCGGCACATTATTCGCAGCAAGCTTGGCGCGCGTCGCCAGCAGCAAACGCGTCAGTTCTCCGGCGACATCGTTCAGCATGGAGTTTTTGGCCACCAGCCGAACCGTGACCGCCACCGTCGTCACGTCGTCATCGGGAATGGCCGGCACGCTCAGGAAGGCGCCCTTGGGAATTTCCAGTTCCTCATACACCGGACTTTGTGCGGCAATCTCCTTGGCCTCAAGATCGATGAATTTCGGCGGTTTTTTTGTCGCCTTGACGATGGCCTTGACCGCATCGCTTACCGCCCCCGGTCCGCCGGGGCCCATGGCGAGAACGGCAGCCACACGCTTGTTGCGCAGCGATTCCCCGATCTCGGCAGGTGCCGTCTTGACGATATCGTCGGCTTTGAGACTATAAAATTGCATCACCGTTTTGAGCAGCGGATCGTCGTCCGGCGTACCCTCAAGAACGGCAATCTTTTTCGCGACAAGGTCCTTCATCGATTTGGCGGATGAATTCGCCGGCACCATGATCACCAGAGGAATCCGTCGCAAAATAACGATCGTTCCCCCGCTGGCCGCCGCCGGGTGGTCGCTCCTGACAGCGGCCAGGTCGAACTTGCCGGTTTGAAATTCCTCGGCGCTTTGCTTGAGGCTCTCGCTTTCCTCCATAACCAGACGTACGCGGGGATGTTCCTCCGCCAACTCGCGCTTCAAAGCGGCAACGAACCTTTGCCCGGTATTGCCGACCGGCCCGGTCGCTACGCGAATGGTATATGTCGGAGAAAATAGCCAAGGGAACCAGAACCAGGTAATGGTGGCTGCAATGGCACCAACCGCGATGAATACGGCAAAGGCATAGCGATTAAACATTGAGGACATCCCTGTTCATTACCGTGAAAAAGTATGGCTGAATGGCAATAAATAACTCTCGCAGCCAGAATGGCACGATGGGCAGTTAAAGAACGAATCGGCGCGCCACCACTCTGCCAAGCACCACCCCTGGTGCCTCTAACATCAGTGAAGGTTT
>NZ_JAEUOI010000181.1 GCF_016790145.1 Propionivibrio sp.
GACCGTCCATGACCGGCATCAGCCAGTCGGTAATGACGATCTGGGGCATCGCCTCCAGGGCCAGCGCCAGGGCCTCCTGGCCATTCTCCGCAGTGTAGACCGTGCAGCCGAGGACTTCGCGCAGTATGGCTTCCGTCATGACGCCGTATTGACCAGACGCAACAGGCGAGCGGTCAGGGCACCCTCGCCACCGCCACCTCGTCCAGGCGCGCACCGTCGCGCTGACTGATCTCCATGATGGCCAAGGCCACGCCCTTGGGGCTCGGGAGTTGGCCGCTGAGCCGCAGTTGTTCGATCATGTTCATGCTTGTATGCTCATTGGTTACGCCCCGGTGAGCGACGGGTCTTCGAATGTCCAGCGTCTTTCCAGCATGGCGTCGATTTCTGCGGCACGCACCGGTTTGCTGAAGTAATAGCCCTGCAGTGTCTCGCAGGAAAGGCCGTTCAGGATGCGCGCCTGTTCCAGGGTCTCGACGCCCTCGGCGGTAACGGTAAAGCCCAGGTTTTTGGCCAGCGAGACGATCGCGCGGACAATGGCCAGGCTCTCCTTGTCGGCCGGCAGGCCGCGCACGAAACTCTGGTCTACCTTGAGATTGGTCAGCGGCATACGCTTGAGATAACTGAGCGAGGAATAGCCGGTGCCGAAGTCATCGAGCGACAGGTGCATGCCTGCCTGGCGCAAGGCGTTGAGCGTGGTCAGGGTCGTCGCAGAGTCGTCCATCAAGACCCCTTCGGTCACTTCCAGTTCTAGCCATTCCGGCGCGACGGCCGTAGCGGCCAGGATCGCCTGGATGCGGCTGACCAGGTCAGGATTCCTGAATTGCACGGCAGACAGGTTCACGGCCACCCGTAGCGCCTGTCCGGCAGCCTGCCAGCGCGCAACATCGGCGCAGGCGGTACGTAGCACCCAGTCGCCAATGGGAACGATCAGGCCGTTTTCTTCCGCCGCAGGAATGAAATCCATTGGCGAGATGGGACCCTGCACCGGATGCTGCCAGCGAATCAATGCTTCCAGCGAATGGATGCGGCCGCTGACCAGGTCGATCTGGGGTTGATACACCAGGGAAAACTCACCCCTATCGAGGGCGAGGCGCAGATCACTTTCCAGATTGAGGCGCCGCATCGCCTCCTGGGTGAGGGCGGCGTTGTAGAACTGGTAGTTGTCCCGACCCTGCGCCTTGGCATGGCACATGGCGGTGTCCGCGTGCTTGATCAGAGTCGGCGCGTCCTCACCGTCATCCGGATAGATGGCGATACCGATACTGGAAGTCACGAGCATCTCGCGGCTAATCAGGTGAAATGGCCTGCGTATCGACTCGTGGATGCGGCGCGCCACCACCCCTGCCTCATCCCCATGCTGCAAGGGGAAAATGAGCGCCGTGAACTCGTCCCCACCGAGGCGCGCCAGTTCGATTTCCAACGCGCCGACATCGTTGTGATCGATCCTCTCGGCCGTAAGAACACCTTGCCGCAAGCGTTCGGCAACGGATTGCAACAGCAGGTCGCCAGCGCCATGCCCGAGTGTGTCATTGATCTTCTTGAAACCGTCCAGGCCCATGAACAGGATGGCCAGCTTGCCCTTGTGGGAGCGCTGGATCTCGCTTTGCAGCCGCTCGAAAAAGGACAAACGGTTGGGCAGACCAGTCAGGGTATCGAAGTAGGCCAGATTGTAGATGCTTTTCTCGGCCTGCTTTCGCCGGCTGATGTCGTGAATCAGGCACAGGATCTCATTAACGTTGATTCTGGCCAGCCGGGCCTCGTAATGACCCTCCTCGCCGGCGTTCAAACCAAACGTGATGTCCAGGTTTTCAGGCACGTCCGACGCGCGAACCCGCGCCGCACAGTCCAGGATCCGGGTGGCGATATCTGCGGTGAAACTCTCGGCCAAGCTATAGCCGGTTTTGGGTAATTGCAGGTTTCCCCGTACTTGCCCCCCGAGCCGTGCATCGAGTACCGCCCCTTCGCCGTCCAGGCGCAGCAAGATGTCGGGTATGGCGTTCAGGATAGCCGAGTTGTGAGCGTTGGCGGTGTACAGATCCTGCAGCAAACCATAGGTGCGCAGCAGGCATTTCACACGATGGCCGATCAGCCCCCAGTTGATCGGCTTGGCGAGAAAATCCGTGGCGCCCGCTTCAAAGGCCCGGTCGACTGATTCCAGGTCATCCATGCCGGTCACCATCACGATGGGCAACTCGTCGCCCGCTTCCTTGCGCAAGCGGGCGCAGATCTGATAACCATTCAGGCCCGGCATTTCAATGTCCAGCATGACCATATCAAAGGGCTGGGCGTTGAACTGGCGCAGGGCTTCCTCCCCGTTTTCGGCCAGCCCGACCACGAAGCCGGACCTCTCCAGCGTCGCCCGCATCAGCATCAACGCGGTCAGATCATCGTCGACCACCAGTATGCGTTTTTCTTGATAGTGATCGTTCATGCACTCTCCGTCAGCAAGGTACTGATTTCAATGACGGCCTGCTCGTATTCCCGCCGGGTCTCGGCGAAATCGGTGCTGGCCTTGACCAGTTGGCCGTCCCTGCCCAGGCTTTCCAGTTGTTTGAAGCAGCCGGACAGCGTCTCGGCTCCGACATTGGCAGAACTGGACTTGAGCGAATGAGCAGCGCGCCGCAGGGTCTCGCCATCCCCGGCAACAATAGCCTGCTCGATCTGCGCCATCAAGGTACCCGAGCTGTCCAGGTAAACTTGCAGGATTTTCCTGGCCAGACCCATTCCCCCGGCAGGATCGATTTCGCGCAGTTGGTTCAGAAACTTGGTATTGATGGCGGCAGCGCGTGCCGGCTCGGCGGAGGGGGCTATCGGGTCGGCTACGCTCGGTTTCACCGGCTCGACGTTGCCCACTTGCGGCGGCAACCAGCGCATCAGCACTTGCTGTAACTGGCTCCTCGAATAGGGTTTGGCCAGGTAGTCATCCATCCCGGCGGCCAGACACTGCGTACGATCGCCTTCCATTGCGTTGGCGGTCAGCGCGACGATCGGCACTCGCTTGACGCCATCGGCCTGACGTGCGCGGATCGCTGCCGTGGCTAGATAGCCATCCATCACCGGCATCTGACAATCCATCAAAACAAGGTCATAGGCCTTCTTGTCGACCAGTGCCAGCGCCTGTGCGCCATTGTTGGCGACATCCACGCTCAGGCCCAGGCTGCTCAGGATAGCCTTGGCCAACACCTGATTGACCATGTTGTCCTCGGCCAGCAGAACCCGGCCCTGCAGCGGAGCCGCATGTGCTGCGGCAGCCACCGGTGCCGCTCCCGCTTCCGTTGCGTGCTCCGAATCGAGTGCGCTGCGGACCGCTGTGTACAGTTCCGACTGTCTGAAGGGTTTGTTGACGTAGCGCAGACGGCCGGACTGCTCACATTCCTGCGCGTGGCCCGACTGGATGTTGGGAACAAGAACGATCAGACGGGTGTTGACCAGCTCCGGTCGCGCCATGATGGCATGTACCACTTGCAAGCCGTCCATCTGCGGCATGAGCCTGTCGATAATCGCCAGTTCGAACGGCCTGGCTTCTTGCGCCGCCGAGAGCATCTGCTTGAGGGCCTGCTCGCCGCCCGTGGCATAGCTCACCTGCATCTGCCAGCTCGCCAGTTGCACTTGCATGATCTCCAGATGGGCCGGGTTGTCATCGACCACCAGCACCCGCGCTCCGTGCAGGTTGGGGATCTCCTTTGGCACGCTTTGGCCTTTGCGCAGAACGAGATCGATCAGGAAACGGGAACCCTTGCCCGGCGTGCTCTCCACTGCGATGCGGCCGCCCAGCAGATCGACCAGACGTTTGCAGATGGCCAGACCGAGCCCCGTGCCGCCGAATTGCCGGGTGGTCGAACCGTCGGCCTGGGTGAAATGTTCGAAGATCTTTGCACAGGCCTCGGGCGCGATGCCGATCCCGGTGTCCTCAACGCTGAAGCGGATGCTGGTCTCCAACTCCCGATAGGCGAGCACGCTGACGCGCACGATGACCTCGCCCTGGGTGGTGAATTTCAGCGCATTGCTGAGCAGATTGGCCAGGATCTGGCGCAGCCGGAACGGGTCGCTGCGTACCATGATGGGCACGTTGGGGGGGAACAACTGAGTCGCCAGTTCGAGCCCCTTCTCTTCGGACGCGGGCACGAACATGGCCACGGCATCCTCTACCAGCTCGCCCAGGTTGAACTCGATCGACTCCAGTTCCATGCGTCCGGACTCGATCTTCGAAAAGTCAAGGATGTTGTTGATGATGCCCAGCAGATGCCGGCCTGACCTCATCACCGACTCGGTGTAATACCGCTGCTCAGGGTTCAGGCCGGTGTCCAGTAATAGCTCGCTCATGCCCAGCACACCGTTCATCGGTGTGCGTATTTCATGGCTCATGGTGGCCAGAAACTCGCTCTTGGCCAGATTGGCGGCCTCCGCCACCTCTTTGGCCTTCTGCAATTGAGCTGTGCGCCTGGCCACCTCGGCTTCCAGCAGATCGCGGTGTGCGGCCAATTCTTTGGTCG
Organism: Propionivibrio sp.; assembly: GCF_016790145.1. GTDB lineage: Bacteria > Pseudomonadota > Gammaproteobacteria > Burkholderiales > Rhodocyclaceae > Propionivibrio. The sequence continues at coordinate 4,494 of NZ_JAEUOI010000181.1, forward strand.
CCGCCTTTAACGCTCTGAGCGGCAATACCTTCATGACGGCATATACCGAGATGCTCAGCAGCAGGGCCAGGACCACGCTGCCCAGGGTGTTCCAGGCCAGCCCACGCAGCGAGCCAGTGATTTCGATCCGGCCGACGATGTCGTCCCCATCGTTGAGGGGATAGGCGCGCATCAGCAAGGGCGCGTCGGGGAGGTTGCCAGTCTGCGCGACCAGCGCTTTGTCCGGGCCGAACACCTGCACGAACTCATTGGCCAGAGGCAATGGTTCGCGCGAAATCAGTCCCTGCACGCGATTCTCGGCAAACATCCATGTATCCGGGTTGCTGGCGATCAAGCGGCTCAGCGCCGAAGCCTTGACCTTGGCTTTGAAGTCGAGCGCATCGGCCAGATCGTTATAGGAAAAGAAAAGAAAGCCGAGGGGAATGCTTAATGCAACAAAGGACGCCAGCGCCAGCGCAAAGCGCTGAACGCTACGTTCAAGAGTGCTTTGTTTGTTGTTTCCGGACATGCTCAGGGGATGCTATGCCCGTTTTGTTCGAGGATCTTGCGCCCCTGGGGCGATCTCACGAAACTGACAAATTCCATGACCGCTGGGGTGGGTTCTTTCGGCAGCACGAAATAGAACGCTTTGATCATCGGGTAGCGCCCGGAATTCATGTTCTCGGGGCTCGGCTCGGCGCCACCGATCGCCAGGGGCCGCAGATTTCGATTCTCCGAGCGGATCAAAGCGAGCGTCGTTACACCAATACTACCGGGAGTGCTTTCCAGCTTGTCGGCGGCTTCCTGATCGGTCGAGGCATAGTTCATTCCCTCGCGTTTTTCGGCGACCGCAAGCGCCTGCTCGATCTCGGCGGATAGCCGCTTGACCTGACGGGTATTGTCGTCCCCCGGCTGACGCAGCACGGGCCGGATCTTCGTGCCGTCGGGCCAGCTTGTCAGCTTGCCGCTGTAGAGGTCGGCAATCTGCTCCAGCGTGATCGACAAAACCTTGCTCTTTTTATTGACGGCGAAAACAGTCGGCGAGCGGGCATATTCAAGTGTGGTCAGGCCGCTACGGGATTCGTCCTCGCTCACCTGGCGTGATGACAGGCCAATTTCGATGCTCCCCTTCGGCAGGGCCTTGAGTGCGCCGCTGGTGCCGATGCTGTCGAGGATGACGATACTGGTTTCGGGATGCTGCCTGGTGAAAGCCTCGCCGAGAAGCCGCATCGTACCGAGGGCGTTGCCTGTGCCGCCGATGCGGATCTCGGCGGCACAGGCCACGGGAGGAAGACACAGAACGGTCATCAAGACGGCAAAAATAAGGTTGAGCAAAGCGCGGGTTCCTGAAGGTTTCAAGCGCATGACTTATCTCCGTTCATTGGAATTCTAGACGCTGAAAATTTTTCGCCATTATGTCTGAAATCCGGTTTTTTTTTGGTGTTGCAGCATGGTACTGAAAGCACTTGTCAGCGATGAGTCTCCGTCGATACAGGGGGATCATCGCGCTTGCTCAAGAAATGCGCGTATCTCGAATATTGCCTGTTCATATTCCCGCCGGGTCTCGACGAAATCCGTGCTGGCTTTGACCAGCCTGCCGTCCCGGCCCAGGTTTTCCAGTTGTTTGAAGCAGCCGGAAAGCGTTTCGGCGCCGACATTGGCGGAACTGGACTTGAGCGAATGAGCAGCGCAGCGCAGGGACTCGCCATCTCCGGCATCGATAGCCTGCTCGATCTGGGCCATCAAGGTGCCCGAGCTGTCCAGATAGATTTTCAGGATTCGCCTGGCCAGGTCCATGCTCCCGGCAGGATCGAGCTCGCGCAGTTGATCCAGAAACTTGAGATTGATGGCGGCGGAGCGCACCGGCCCGGCTAGCGGTTCCGACGATGTGCTCGCGCTCGGGTTTGTCGGCTCGATCCGGTTTGATTTCTGCGGCAGCCAGCACTTCAAGGTGCCAGCCAACTGCTCAAGGGTGAACGGTTTGCTCAGGTAATCGTCCATGCCGGCCGCCAGGCAGCGCTCGCGGTCTCCGGCGATGGCGTTGGCGGTCAGCGCGACGATCGGCAAGGGGTCGCGGATCAGGCCCTCGCACTGCCGGGCGCGGATTTGCGCAGTGGCCTCGAAACCATCCATTTCGGGCATCTGGCAATCCATCAGGACAAGATCGAACGGCTCGTTCAGCGCCCGCTCGACGGCTACCCGGCCGTTGTCGGCGATGCTGACCTTTAAATCCAGATCTTCCAGGAAAGTACGCGCGACCAGTTGATTGATGAGGTTGTCTTCTGCCAGCAGCACATGCCCATGCAGACGCGATGCAGTTGTCCTGTGCGGGACCGCTGCCGGCCTGGTAAGAGCTTGCCGGGCGGGCTGTAAGGGCAGTTCCAGCCAGAACGTCGAGCCTTGATGAAGCGTGCTGTCGACACCGATTTCTCCACCCATCAGCGTGACGATCTGTCTGGAGATTGCCAGGCCCAGACCGGTGCCGCCATACCGGCGCGTATGTGAACCGTCGGCCTGGGCAAAGGCTTCGAAAATGAGCGCAGCATCCTCGCTTGCGATGCCGATTCCCGTGTCCTGTACGGCAATGCGCAGACGCTGAGCGTCGAGACAGCCGACCGTCACCGAGACCGCGCCCGAATTGGTGAACTTGATGGCATTGCCGACCAGATTGGTCAGCACTTGGCGCAGGCGCGGCATGTCGCCATGTAAACCGTTTGGCACATCGTCGTCGATATGCAGAGAAAGAACAAGGTCCTTGCCAGAGGCAGTGGCATCGAAAGAGTCGATCAGTTCGCGCAGCATGGCGCGCAGGTCAAAGTCGTTGGCCCGCAGATCCAGCTTGCCGACTTCTATCTTGGAAAAATCGAGCACGTCGTTGATCACGTCGAGCAGGTTTTGACCCGAGCGGTAGAGGGTTTCGAGATAACGGCGCTGTCGCTCTTCGAGGGGTGCGGCGAGCAGAATTTCGGCAATACCCAGCACGCCATTCATCGGGGTACGGATTTCATGGCTCATGTTGGCGAGAAACTGCGACTTGGCCTTGCTTGCCGCCTCTGCGGCCTCCTTGGCTTCGCTCAATTCGAGGCGCAGGCGGATAGAATCGATGGTCATTCTTTCGAAGCGCCGTCCGTTCGAGAAAACGATATAGACGTACAGGAATATGACCGTCCCGGTGACCTGCAACGCCTGGATGCCGGAGGCCAGAAGCCACAGCGCCATGGGCACCAGAGTCAACCCGGCCAAGGGCAAGTATGATCGGAAGTAGGCTGACAGGGTGAACATGCCGGTTGCGGCAACTCCGACCAGATACATCCCAATGAAGAACTGGAACGGGTCACCGGGGGCCGGAAAGAGGACAGTGCCGCAAGTTGCCCAGATCAGTCCGGCCGCCGTGGTGCCGATAACGAATCGACGAGCCCAGTCAGGAGCAGTCGCTGGCCCGGGGCAGGCACGTCGATAGGCCCGAATCAGCAGATAGCGAACCAATGTCACGGCATGATGCAGCAGGTACCAGCCAATCAGCACGGTATGTGGAGCGGACGACCAGAGCAGAAGCAGGATTAGCGTGGAGCCCACCACTGACATCGCAAGGGTGTGTGGTGTCAGCCGGTAAACCATCGCGATCTGCTCGGCAAACACCAGGGGTTCAAGATCGCTGCGCTGCTTTATCGCTGGGGTCATAGGCGGTGTTCCTGGAAATTTGTCACACGTCAGCTTCAAGCCGAGCCGATGGCGAGTCAATGACGCGTACGAGACTAGTCACTAGTATAAGGAGCAAGCCAGGCCATAGACTCCTGACCGAGAACACAGTTATCAGCAAGGCGTTGAACAACAAGGAGACGATGACCGAATAGCTCAATATCAACGGCAAGCAGCCATAGGCGAGCTTAGCCTGCCTTGCCAGAAACAGGATGTCAAATGCCTGATCAGCCACTTGGTTTCTGCGACCTGCCTCTTCGGTTACATCCTTTATGAAGTTGGATTTGAACCGGAAGTGAATCGGAATTATGACCAGAGTCTAACAGCTTCATAAACGCCGGCTCAAGTCAGCAGTGCAACTCTCCTAACACGACAAGCTTGATCAGAATTCATCATGATGGGCAACCAAGGTGGGCGGGAATGACGAGTTATGATGCCCGGCTAATCAGGAAGTTTTTTTGCGCCGAAAAAGCCCAGCGAATCGACAACGGAAGAGCACTTCACAAGGCAAGCAAGCCATGTCTTGCTTCCCCTTCGCTGGCCGACGTCACCCCTGTTGCAAAAACTTCTCAAAGCTCTCGACGGGTAGAGGGCGGCTGAACAGATAGCCCTGATACACCCGGCACCCCTGGGTCGCCAGGAAATCGCGCTGGTCTTCGCTTTCCACCCCCTCGGCAATGACCGTCAGCCCCAGGCTCTCGCCGAGGACGATGATCATGCGTGCAATGGCGGCATCATCGGGATCGGTGAGGATGTCCCTGACGAAACTCTGGTCGATTTTCAACTGATCGAGCGGCAGGCGCTTCAGGTACGAGAGCGAGGAATAGCCGGTACCAAAGTCATCGAGCGAGAAGCCGACGCCTTTTTCCTTCAGTGCCGTCATCTTGACAATGATGTCGTCCATGTCATGCACCAGCAGGCTTTCCGTCAGTTCGAGCTTGAGCCGCTGCGGGTTGGCGCCGCTGCGCACGAGCGCGGCCAGTACCTGCTCGACGAAATCGCGATGGTGGAACTGGCGGGCGCTGACATTCACCGCCAGCGAGAGATCGGCCAGCTCGGGCCGCGAGGCCCACAGCGCCAGGCGCTCACAGGCAGTCTCCAGTACCCATTGACCGAGCGGCAGGATCAGCCCAGTGTCTTCGGCCAGCGGGATGAATTCGGCCGGGGAGACCAGGCCGCGCTCGGGGTGCGGCCAGCGCAGCAGGGCTTCGGCACCGAGCACCCGGCCGCCGGAGTCAAGCTGCGCCTGGTAGTAAATCAGGAACTGCTGTTCCTTGATCGCCCGGCGCAGATCGACCTCGAGGGCGGCGCGGGTGGTGACCGCGACCTGCATGTCGTGGTCAAAGAAGCGCAGGGTGTTGCGGCCTGCGGCTTTGGCCTGGTACATCGCCGTGTCGGCGCGCTTCATCAGTTCATCGACACTGTCGGTGTGCTCGCGAAACAGGGTGATGCCGATGCTCGCCGTGCTGTGATGCTCACGTGCGCTGATCAGGTAGGTCTGGTTGAGCGCAGCGAGTATTTTTTCGCCGACGATTTCGGTCTGGGCGGCGGCGTCCCGGGCGTTCTCACTCAGGTCGTCGAGCATCACGACGAATTCGTCGCCGCCCAGGCGGGCGACGGTGTCGCAGGCACGAACGCCGGTGACCAGACGCTGGGCGACCTGGTGCAGGAGGATGTCTCCCTTGTCGTGACCCAGGCTGTCGTTCAGTGCCTTGAAGTTGTCGAGGTCGATGAACAGGAGGGCGCCGTGTCGTTGATGACGGGCACGGGTGGCCAGGGCCTGGTGCAGCCGGTCGGTCAGCAGGCGGCGGTTGGGCAGGCCGGTCAACTGGTCATAGAAGGCAAGCTGATTGATCTCGGCCTCGGCCCGCTTGCGCTGGGTGATGTCCTGGACGCTGAGCTGAGTCGCCTTGGCACCCTCATAAGTAATCCTTGTTTCCTGGATCTCGACATCGATCACACTGCCGTCGAGACAAAGAAGCCTTTCCTCCGCCATCTCTCCCTGCGCGTCTTGCTCCAAACCATTCTGGAGACGATTCAACAGGTTTTGCCGGAAATCCGGATGGACAAAGTCGAGCAGAGGTCTGCCCTGCAACTCGGCAGCCGACTTTGCCCCCAGCATCCTGATGACGGCAGGATTCACATAGACAATGCAGCCAGACCGGTGTACAGCAATGCCGACCGGAGAAAACTCTATCAGCGAACGATAGCGCGCCCGGCTTTCTGCCAGCGACTGCTGAACGGAATATTGTTCGGTGACATCACGGAACACCAAAACACGGCCAACGATCTGGCCGGAGGCGTCAAGAATCGGGGCCGAGTTTTCTGCTATCCGGTACTGGGTGCCATCGCGCGATTGCAATATGCTGGGGTTGGGCAAAGCCAGGGACGCATCGCGTGAACCAGCCTGAGGCATGGCCTGATCCTTGAGAACGAGAAGCACGTCGCGCAAGGAGCGCCCCAGGGCTTCGGCCTGCGCCCAGCCCGTCAAGTGCTGGGCAACGGCGTTGATGCGGGTAATGTGCCCGGTTTCGTTGGTGGCAATCACTCCGTCGGCAATGGAATGCAGTGTGATGGCCAAATCCTGTTCGCTGTTTTTCAAGGCCTTCTCGGCAGCACGGCGAAAATGCTCGTGGTGGAGCAAAATCACGGCGGCAGCGAACAGCAAGATCACCCCGCACAGCAACAGCAGTCCATCGAACCATGCGGCGGCATGCCAGCCGGACAGGATGGCTGAAAGAGGCAAGCCAAAGGTCACCACCACGGGATAGTCATTCAGTGCGCGGTAGCTGTAGATACGTTCGACACCGTCTCTGGCCATGACCTCGCGCACAGTACCCGTCGGCCAGAGCGGCAGGTGTTCACGAAACAAGGGACTCTGCGACCAGTTCTGGCCAATTGCCGCCTCGTCGTGCGGAGAAGTCACTGCCACCAGACCGGATGACAGATAAAGCGTCACAAAGCTATTCTCACCACGATCAATCGAGTCAAAAAAGGACTGAAAATACGCAGACTTGACCATGGCCACCAGCACACCGTCAAATACGCCATCAGGCCTGCTGATTCGACGACTGACGGGCAGCACCCATTGACCATCGGAAGAAGCCTTCTGCGGAGCGCCAAACACCAGTTCCCGGTCGGCGCCCCGGACGTGAGGAATGAAGTAGTCCCTGTCCGCACTGGAACCTGTCGGCAAAACATCTTCTGACAGTGTGGACATTACAAGGGCGCCGGTTCGATCGAGCAGCAGAAAATTCCGGATCAGCCGATCAGCGGGCAACAGGGTCATCAGATGTTGTCGCACCTGCTCGTGATCAATTTCGCCAGAGCTTCGCAGTTGCCCCAGCACGGTATCAGCCTGCCTAAGATTACTGCCCACCCGATGCAGGGTCTGGCGGGAATTCTCCTCCAGCACCCGGGCGATGTTCTCGGTCTGCGATCGCGCCAGATCAAGGTCTGCATTGCGTTCGCGCACCAGTTTGTAGCCGGTCGACCCGGCAAGCATCAAACCAAAAACCGCGGCCAGCAGTAACGGGCTGAAACGCCATGAAAGTCTCATGCTACTTCAGGGCTCCGACTTCCATGTAATAGCGCTGGGCGCCAGGATGAAAGGGAATACCCGCACCCTGAATGGCATTGGCACGGGTAATGAATTTTCCCTTGGCATGGCCGCTGGATAGTGCTTTCTGCGCCGTATCGCTGAACAGAGCCCTGGTGATCTGGTAGACCAGCTCAGCATCCATTTTGTCACTGGTGACCCATTGCGCACCTACGGCCAGAGTCTTGACGGCAGGCACGCCCAGGTAGGTATCTGCCGCTATGGTGTCGGTGTAAAGAAAAGGGTTGGCTGCGCGCAAACGCTCGGCCTGAACCCCGTCAATGGGCAACAAGTCGATGCCGCGGCCATCTGATGCCAGTTCAGCAATGGCCTTGGCAGGCGCGCCGCCGGTAAAGAAGAAGGCGTCCAGGGCTCCCGACTTCAGCTTGTCGCCCGCCTGATTGGGCTTGATGTACTCCGGCCTGATGTCGGATTCATTCAATCCGTAGGCAGCCAGAACCTGCCGCGCGCTGATCAGTGTTCCCGAACCGGCCTCATCCAGCGCGACACGCCGGCCTTTGAGGTCTGCAACGGTCTTGATGTCCGAACCCTTATTCACCACAATGTGTATGCTTTCAGGATACAGACTGGCAATCAGGCGCAGACCCGGCATGGCGGGTTTGCCTTCAAAAATGCCGGTACCCTTGTACGCCCAGGTCGCGACGTCTGCCTGGCTGAATCCTGACTCCAGAGAACCACTTGAGACGCCGATGACGTTGCCCAGCGAGCCATTGCTGGCCTGCGCGGTGGCAACGATCTTTCCAGGCTGGGAAACGACGCTCGCAATCAATACGCCAATGGGGTAATACGTTCCTGCAGTCCCCCCCGTACCAATACGTAGATACTGTTCCGCTGTCGCGCTTCCCAGGGCGACTGTATTGACCAGCAGGATGAAAATTGCGTCTTTAAGTTTCATGGCGAGCCCCCAAGTCCGGATGCTGGTTGATGCACTTGTTCTGGACTTACTATTTTTGCATAGTGTGATCCAATTTTCGGAAGTTGACCATATGAATTGGTCTGACGGATTCATCAAGGCACCGAACTTCAAGCCAATGGATATCCTCTCTCTGGGGGTGTCGCTGGCAATCAGGACTAAACAGGATAAAAGGTTCCGGGTTCCAATGGGACTAACTTAAGCTGAAGATGCTCGCCCGTCAGGGCTGTAACCCGATCTTCCATGCATCGAAGCCTCAAATTACCTTCGAATAGCGCTTGCTCTCCCGGTCGGCGCGCAGGAACTTGTCGAACACCATCGAGATCGCCCGTACCAGCATTCGTCCCGGAGGAAGGACGACAATGCGCCTGTCTTCAACGCGCACCAGTCCGGCCTTTACCATCTCGCGCAGCGCCTCAAGTTCGGCGGCAAAGTAGGTTCTGAAATCGATCCCATGCTCGACCTCAACCGATTCCATCGATAGCTCGAAGTGACACATCAGCGACTGGATGATCGAACGTCGCAGGATGTCGTCGGCGTCCAGTTCGATGCCGCGAAAAACGGGCAACAGGCCGCTGTCGAGTCGTTCATAATACTCGTCGAGCGTCTTGACGTTCTGATAGTAGCTCGGCCCCACCTTGCTGATCGACGAGATGCCGAAGGACAGCATGTCGCAATCCGAGTGTGTGGAATAGCCCTGGAAATTTCGGTGCAGACGCCCCTGCCGCTGGGCAACGGCCAACTCGTCATCGGGCTTGGCGAAGTGGTCCATGCCGATGAAAACATAGCCGGCCTCGGTCAGCTTGCTGATGGCCATCGAGAGAATCTGCAGGCGCGCATCGGCCGTCGGCATGTCCGATTCAAGAATGCGCCGCTGCGGCTTGAACAGGCTCGGCAGATGCGCGTAATTGTAGATCGACAGACGATCCGGGCTGGCCGCGATGATGCGATCCAGCGTGCGCTTGAATCCACTGACCGTCTGCCTGGGCAGGCCATAGATCAGGTCGATGCTGATCGACCTGAAGCCATTGGCGCGTGCGGCATCGATCACGGCAAAGGTCTCCGCCTCGCTCTGGATTCGGTTAACCGCCTGCTGGACACTTGCGTCAAAGTCCTGCACGCCAACACTCATGCGGTTGAAACCCAGTTCTCCCAGAACTTCGACGGTCGCGCGATCGACCTTGCGCGGATCGACTTCGATCGAGTATTCGCCATCGTCGACCAGGCGGAAGTGCTTGCGTGTCGACGCCATCAACTGGCGCATTTCATCGTGCGCCAGGAAGGTTGGCGTCCCGCCGCCCCAGTGTAACTGCGCAACTTCGTTATCGCCGTCCGCCAGATAGCTGCTTTGCAGCGCCAGTTCCTTGCCCAGATACTTCAGATACTTGGCCGATCGCCCGTGATCCTTGGTGATGATCTTGTTGCACGCACAGTAATAGCAGATGGTGTTGCAAAATGGAATGTGGAAGTACAGGGAAAGCTGCTGGCGGCTGACGCCACTGGTACCACTGCTACGATGCCCCAGCCAGAGTTTGCTCGATTCGGCGTTGAAGGTTTCGATAAAGCGATCCGCCGTCGGATAAGACGTGTAGCGCGGACCATTGACATCGAAGCGACGGATGATTGGCGGATCAAAAACGAGCTTTTCGGAAAAGGAGTTCATGCGCTCAAAGCGTCCCGGTGCGTACTGTTGATCGGACTAGTTTAAACCAAGTCGATTGAGGAAGCCGAAACACCTCATCAAGAAAATACGCCGAGCGGACTGCGCGTGAGTGCCACCGAAACAATGTAGGCAAAAGCCAGCAGGGCGGCGGCAAAGAAAATGCCGCGCGTGGCTTTGCTCTTGCCGCGCCTGAGCGCCATCATGCCGCACAATATATAGACCAGCAGGCCGGTCAGTTTTGCCGTCAGCCAGTCTTGCGCCAATGGGTACTGGTCGCTGATCACGGCCATGGCAATCGCACTGCCCAGCAGCAGCGTGTCGACAAAGTGAGGAACAACCCGAACCCAGCGTAGATTCAGCCGGGGTGAATCGGCCAGCATCCACAGCCCACGCACGAAAAATCCTGAACCGCTAAGGACAACGCAAAGCACATGCAGGTTTTTAAGCGCGAGGTAGATCATCGCTGCGGATTAGAGACTCGATTTTCAGCCGATGTTCACGATGGACAGACAGTGCGGACAACAGGTTGCGCAACAGCCCTCCGCTGGCCACCAGCAGCGCCAGCCCGGCCGGATAGACAAACCAGAGCGGCCACCACACCGCCAGCAGCAGCAAGGCACATGAGGCAAAGTGTGCCAGCATCTGGCGATTCATAGCCCGCTCGGCAATGATCTTTTTCATGTTGGGTGCCATCACCCTTCCCTGCCCCAGATTCTGCAGGTGCAGCCAGACCAGAAAGGGAACAATCTTGTAGAGCATGCCGACAATGACCGACATGAATCCGCCAAAGAGCAGGAGCACACCGCACAATACCGGCCAGCCCGTCCACCCGTCAAACAGGGGGAATGTTCTCGCGCCCATCCACACGGCGCAGGCGGCCAGTGCGCTCAACATGGCAAACTGCCACAAATGCTGGGTCGCATCGAAGCGGGGGCGCTTGCTGCGCCGCTGGATGCTCAGCGTGACCCCGGCAAACAGCGCCACCAGGGTAACCAGCGCGGTGCCCAGCAGCGCCGCGATGAACGCCCACTGGCAGATTTCGGCAATCGTCCATAGTACCAGCATGGCCAGCGCCGAAAATGAAAAGCGGCGGGTGAACCAGTCAGGATACGCGGGCGTGAGCTGAAACATGGGTACCACCACATAGCCGACGGCGGCAAGCAGGACCACGCCCCAGGCCACGAATCCCCAGCCCAGATGAATGTCGGCCAGCAGCATCAGCGGCAAATTGAGCGACCAGCCCAGCGACACCGCCAGCAGCATGCCCATGACTGCCGTCACACTCAAACCGAGCAGGGAAAGTTTCAGTCCCTGAGTCGTTGGATTGGTCGACGCGATACCATGCAGTGCCTGCGCGGCAGAGCCGACGAAACAGGCCACGCCAAGACCTGAAAACAAAGCGGCAAGCTTGAACAGCCAGGGTGAAAAACTCAGGAAAGCGGCGACCAGGAACAGCGCACCCAGAGTTATTGCGGCATGAACGACAGTCGCCACCCGCATCGGGGTGGCCATGTTGGCGCCAACCAGGACGGGCAGAATCTGCATCAGCGCACCGAGCATGACCTGCAGCATGAATCCAGCGGTAATCAGATGCGTCAGCGCCAGGGCGGCGGGCGTCCAGCGCGCGGCAAAGGCCTCCGGCCCGCTCCATAATAAAAGCAGACCGGCGAGGATGCCGAAAAAAGGCGCCGTCAGGAAGAAGCGTAAGGGAGCGCCGAGGGGTGG
>NZ_JAEUOI010000198.1 GCF_016790145.1 Propionivibrio sp.
ACATTGGCCGGCAGATGCTGCCATGCCTCCAGAATGGCCTGCGTCTCGAAGGCGCCGTTGGCCTTGCGCTGCCAGTGGGTGAAGCGCGACTTGAACAGTACCCATAGCGTCTGGAAGATGAAGTATTCGGACAGGTGCCGGTCGATTCGCACCAGCCGCTCGCCGGTATTCACGTCAACGCTGGCCGGGGCGAGGATTTCGTAAAGGGCGGCAAACGCGCCTCGGGCGAATTTCGGATCGCGGAAGGCTTCGCGCATCGACCAATGCAGGGCGTTATAGCCATAGTGATCGACCGCCTCGCGGTCGGCGCCGAGCTCCAGCAAGGCGTCCACCAGCGGCACGTTGCCGGCGGCCGCAGCGGCCATCAGCGGCGTCTGGTTCATCGGCAGACGATGCTCGATACCGTGCTCGCGGCATTGTTTCAGGATGTCCTTGAAATGGCTGGCGAAGTAAGTCACGTAGGTCTTGCGTCCGAGCGTCAGGCGCTGCTGCGCCAGGTGTTTCGCCTGCTCGAATTTCGCCTCCTTGAGCAGCCATTCCGCCAGTTCCGGTTCGTCAAAGCAGGTGGCGTACTCGTAAAGCTGCTGCTTCATCTTGCCACCGGGCGCCTGTTCGCGAAACACCTTGATCAGCAGTTCGTTGATCTTCGCTTCGTTGAATACCGGCCACGGTACGGGCGTCTGTTTCAGGATGCTGCGGCGAATGGCTTCGGCTTGTTCCTGCTTGCCCTGCAATTCCAGCTTGCGCGCTTCTTTCTGCCAGTCTTCGAGGCTCGATTGTCTGGCCTCGACCGTGACCTGGCCGAGGTTCATGTCGAGCAGCCCGAAGAGCGGATGCCCGGTATCCGACTCGATGACGTAGATATTCCTGATGGCGCGCGTCAGCGCCACATAGAGGGCATTGACGAATAACTTGTAGACCTCCAGCGACTTGTCGTTCTTGTCTTTGCCCCGCCGGTAATCGAGCGTCTCCATGGCCAGATCGGTCCTGGCAACGCCTTCGACAATGTCGCTGAACTCGGCACGGTGATCGGAGATAAAGCGGTAGAGGACGATGTTCTCGTATTCGAGTCCCTTGGCTTCATGAATGGAAAACAGCAAGGGGGTGGCGAAGTGCTTTCGCGCTTCGCTCTTGTCTTCGTCGCGCATCACCAGCACGGCGAACTGGGTGGATTGGCGAATCTTCTGGTCAAGCTCGCGCTTGGTGGCGTCCTTGTCCGGCATCAGCGCGACTTGCCCGGCCTCGCCGCCGACCGCCTGCACAAGAAAATTGCTTTCACGGTCGATCGAGCCGAAACGCCGCTGCTTGATTTTGAGCAACTGGTTGGCGACGCGCGTGGCCTCCAGCCCGTTGCGGAAGTTGGCGGTGAGCACGCGCAGTTCCTGCCGTTCGGCGAGCTTGTGGTCTTTCCAGAACAGGCTTTTGACCTGACTCCAGGAGAAGAAGTTGGGATGGACGATCTGGTTGGAATCTCCGCACAGAAGGAAGTGACCCGGCTTCTTCAAGGTCTTCAGCACCAGCGCCAGTTGCACCGTGGTGATGTCCTGCACTTCGTCGATGACCACAAAGTCGTAGCGTGGCGCGGCCAGCGCCTGCCATTCCTGAGCGACCAGATTGAGGTCGTAGAGCTTGGCCTCGCTCAGCCAGGTGCGATACTTCTCGAACAGTTCGTATAGCGTTTCGCGCTGGTCGACGGGAAAAATGGACTGGCGTACGCCGAGTGCGCGGTACTCGTCCAGCGACAGAATTCCGCCGGCCCCTGCGGCAAGCACGCCGCGAATTTCCTCAAAGACCTGATGGCCGTCGAACGCCTTGAAGGACTGCCGCATACGCGCAAACCAGCCGGCGAAGTCGCGCCAGGTGGCTTCCCGACCCGACGGAACGTGGATCGACTCGACGAACTCTCGGTAAGAGAGGAACACGGCGTCCTGCCCGCTGTGCTCGAAACCGTTGGCGTAATACAGATCGCGGGCGCTCTGCGCCAGATAGCTGGAGTGGGTGACGTAAAGAACCTCGCCCTCGGCATGTTTCAGCTTTTCCAGGGTCAGTGCGGTCTTGCCGCTTCCGGCGCTGCCGACAACGATCAGCGGCGCTGGCTGGCGATAGATGGCGTCCTGCGTGTCGTCGAAGGAGATGGGCTTGTCGAGCAGATGAATGGCGGTGCGCTCGGGGTGCAGGTAGCGCACCGGCTGGGCTTCCCGGATGGCTTCATCGGCGTCGATGTCGGCTATCTTGCTCTCGTCGATAGCAGCGCCCCGCAGAAAGCGCGACTTGTCGTAGTCATGATTGGCGATCACTTCCAGCATCAGGGCACAGACCTCGTCACCGTGACGAATCAGGCAAAACAGCAGGCGGTCGGCAGCGTCGAGCTTGGCCCGGTAGAACTTGCCGTGGCTGAGGTTGGCCAGCTTCTTGACCTGGGCGGCGCGGAAGTCGTGACGTGCGATGGCATCAGCCACCTTGCGATAGCTGGCTTTGACACGCGAGGTGTCCAGGCCGGTATATTCGAGAATCTTCATCTTTTTTCGTCAACCAGCGGCCAGTAGATACGTTTAACGATTTGTCGCTTTCAGAGGAGTGTCCCCATGAACAACAGCCTGAGAAAACTGGTAGGCACCGCGCTCATCGTTATCATGGCGGCTCCGCTTTGCTCAACTGAAGCGTTGGCGGGAGGGCGTCACCACGGATACCAGCATAACGGGTACAACAACTACGGATACAAGCACAACAATTACGGTGCTTACCACGGCAATTACTACAGCAGCAGCCAGTTGTGGACGGCGGTGGGTGTAGGGGTGCTGGGCGGTGCACTTATTGGCGCGGCCTCTGCCCAGCCGGCCCCGGTTTATTATCAGCAACAGCCGACGGTTAACGTACAGCCCCCAGTTTACGTTCAACAGCCTTATTACGTCCAGCCGCCTGTTTACGTGCCAGCACCCCCGACTTACCAGTATAGATATGACCCTGGGTGTGGCTGCCTTCGCCAATATTAAAGTGGGCGAGGCATATAATCGGTTCCCTGTTTTCGTGTTTGTTTCCCCGTGCCATCAGATACCGAAAATCTTCAAGAAGGTATCCACAATCCCCTGAATGCCTCGCCCAAATAGTCCGGATCGATCGCCAGGATTCGGTGTCTCGGCATGGACGCAGCAACCATCGCCGGCCCAACTGTCGTTGAAAAGTTCCCGCTCGCCGAAGTAGTACGACCAGAAGGTCTCGTTACGTGCCACCGAATAGTTCAGGTTGGCGCTGAAACCGAGCGTGGCTGCCTGATTGACCGTCCGCCCGCTGGTGGCCGGCTCGACACGCACCCCACGACAGCCCTTGACGATCAGTTTTGCCGGGCTATGGAAGACGATGTAGCGGAACTGCAGGGTCAGCCAGGCACCGAGACTGCCGAACCGCCAGTGGCGGGTGATCTTCATCTGTTCGCCGCGGGTCTGGACGATGCCGACCAGACAGCTAGGCTGCAGGACCAGTGCAGAACCCGTCGGAACATCGAGCAGTGAGAATTCAGCGAGCGGATCGGTCGATGAGGAGACCGTGATGCGCTCTTCGCTGTTGGGGCGAATGCGGGTCAAGCGATACATCCCGGCGACCAGGCTGGTCAGCGGCATCGACCAGTCGAGCAGCCATTGGGTATCGCTCTTGGCGTTGAGCGGCATCCCCTGCAGATAACTGGGCAGTATCAGCAACTCGGAACGCCCGTCCAGTGTGAGAGGCAGCGACACCCGCGAGGGCATCGTCTGGCCCGATTCACTGCCAGCAGCTCCTATCGAAGTATAAATCCTTCCCGACGATTCTGGCAGCAGCTGAATGGGAGTGCAGCGCGCG
>NZ_JAEUOI010000033.1 GCF_016790145.1 Propionivibrio sp.
GATCTCGCCTTCGAACTCAAGCAACGTCGCGCCGTACTGCAGCGTGCAGACGGTGGCGCCAGTCAGCGCCGGCTTGCGGACCACCACCTTGTTGCCCTCGCACCAGACCAGCTGGCCATTGGCCCGCGCCCGGGCAAGGATGAAATCCCAGTCCGTACTCTGGTACTGCAGCACCTGCTTGTGCTGCAGCGATGTCGATTCGACATCGGCGCCAACGCCGGCCGCGCTCAGCACTGCTTCGATGATGTCGCTGTCGGTTTGATCGAAATAATCGGTCGAGCGCTCGGTCACGGCCAGTTTCATCGCCGCATGCCGGCAATCGACGACCAGTTGCGAGGCGGCAGCTTCCCGCACGCGGGCGCCTTGGCGAACGAGCGTGCCGATGAATACTGAGGTGCTGTCGCGCCCTGCCCCAGCCAGGATTTCGATGCTTTGGCCCGGCTTGAACAGGTCGCTGTCGCTCAGGGGAAATTGCCCGGTCGCAGCGGCGCCATCGACATAGACCAGCCGGGCCGAGGCGATGCGGTTGGCGGCCAGCGTGACACTGACCGACAGCAGCTGATGCTCGCGCGGCACCACCTGGCCACCGGCCTTGACGGTGAATTCGCGATGTTCGGCGGCGATTGGCAGGGCGCGGGTTTCCGGCACGGTCTATTTCTCCAGTGGCGGAAAAAAAAGCTCGGTGCCCGGCTCGATATGCCGGAAATCGTCGAGCCCGTTGGCCTCGGCGACACGCAGGTAAAGCCGTGGGTCGCCATAGATGGCATTGCACAGCGCCGGCAGACGGTCGCCGGCCTTGAAGATGCGACGATGCGTCAGGTCCGGCGACTGATCCTGTGCCGTGGCGACGCGCGTCTGGTCGTCGGAATTGTCGGTGAAGACGGCGGTGATCACGGCGCGCAGCGGCACGCCGTCGGCGCGGAACAGCTTGAAAACAATCGAGGCGCTCTTCAGCACGCAGCGCTTGACCTGCAGGGTGCCCCAAACGACTTTAAGGTAATTGGGGCGGTGAATGTCGCCGTTATAGCCGGTTACTTTCTGGAACTGCTCGACCTCGGCCTGGACCTCGGCCTTGCGGCCATTGGCGCCGGTGCCGTCGATGAAAAAGGTCAGCGTCAGGTCGCCCGGCTTGATCTTCTTGAACTCCATGCGGCTGCTGGTCGTCCCGGCGCCTTGCGCGGCGTCGTACTCGATCTCGTAGGACTGCGTGATTTCGGCCGGATTGACGTAGGCGGCAAAGTGGGCAATCGACTGGTCGCTGTAGTCCGGCTGGGCATGCGCCAGGATGGTCAGCTTTTCCAGCGTCCCGTTCGGCGTGCCGCCGATATCGATCTGGCCCATGCCGGCTCCGCCGATCACCTGCCCTGCGCCTGCGCCGATTGCTGAACTCATGTCAAGGCTCCTCGCGTTCGCGCAGGATTTCCAGCACGCGGGCGACGCATTCTTCGACCAGCGCCTGCTTCTCGTCGGCCGGCGCAGCGCCTGAACCGGCCGCACTACTCCCGCCGGTCTCGACGTTGCCGACTTCCACTGAAATCACCACTTCATCGACGATGATGGGCATTTCGTTTCTGGCTTCTAATTCTTGTCGACCGTAAAGTACTGGTAGGCGAGCTGCATCGACTCGACGGCATAGGTGTTGTTGCTGGCATTGAGATCACCGACCGCCCACTTCGTTGGCCACGCACCGATGACATGCCAGGTCATCAGCGGCTGGTGCGACTCATTGAGCAGGTTGATGTCGACGTTGCGCAGCTCGATCTTGTAATCGACGATGCAGTCCCGAATCCATGACCAGACCGCCGAGCCTTTCAGCAAGCCGCGCTTGAGTACCAGTTCCGAATACTTGGCCCGGGTCGGGTACTTTTGCACGAAGCGGTTTTCGCCCCCCTCGGCCACTTCTTCGCTGCCCATCTCGACCGCCAGCCCGCCGACCTCGGTGAAGCGCGTGTCAGCGTGATCGGACAAGCCGACGAATTCCACCGCAAAATGGAAGCCAACCGGCGGGTAGTACGAGGCCATGGCGGTTTGCGCTCAGTCGATCACGGGTTCTGGAGCTCAAGCCCTTCGTGCGCCAGTTCGATGGCCTCAATCGCCACTTCGTTGCCCGACGCCTTGAGTTGCGGCCCCTCGACCTTGACCGGGAAGGCATTGAGCACCCGCCAGGTCATCACCGGGTTGTGCGCTTCGTCAAGCAGGCTGATCGTCAGGTCACGACGTTCGACGGTGTTCAGCTTGATCGTCGACAGCCACTTGAAGAAGTCGTTGTCGGCCTTGATCACGCCGCGCTTCAGCGTGATGTTGCTGAACTTGCGCAGTCCGGGCATCTTGATCGACGAATACTCCATAAAGGAACCGTCGCGATACTCGATGGCCTGATTTTCCTGCGTCAGGCCGGTCACTTCGGAAAAGCCGATTCGTGTGCCGCCCCATTCGACGCGGAAGTGGAAGACGGGCAGCGGATATTGTCCAGGCATGGTGTTTTTCCTCTCGTGTCAGGTAGCAGATCAGCTCGTCTGAAGTTTGTGGGAGAACTTCAGGATGATGAATTCGGCCGGCCGTACCACCGCCATGCCGATCTCGACATTCATCCTTCCTTCCAGGACGTCCTGTGCGCTCATCGTCACGCCCAGCCCGCAACGGACAAAGAAGGCATCCTTCGGTGCCGCACCGGCCAGCGCTCCCTCGCGCCATTTCTGCGTCAGGTAGTTCTCGATCATGCCGCGCACCTTGACCCAGGTATTGGCGTCGTTCGGCTCGAAGACCGCCCAGTACGTCGACTTCTTGATCGATTCCTCGACCATGTTGAAGAAGCGACGCACCGAGACGTAGCGCCATTCGTTGTCGTTACCGGCCAGCGTGCGGGCACCCCAGACCAGCGTGCCCTTGCCGACGAAGGCGCGAATGGCGTTGATCGACTTGCCGCTGATGGCATCGACATTCAATGCATCGGTTTCGCTGACGGTGAAACTGGCCGCCGGAGCGATGACACCGTTCAGGCTGACATTGGCCGGCGCCTTCCAGACGCCGCGCTGGTTATCGACCATCGCGTAGATGCCGGCGATGGCACCGCTCGGCGGGCACAAGGTCAGCGTCGAGCCAATGCCGTTGATCACATTGCGATAGGGCAGGAAGTTCTCGAACAGCGTCTGCTCGTTCAGGCTGCGATAGTTGGCGATCGCCGAGACGATGCCGGCAATGGCGCCGCTGGCCGCAGCGAATCCCTTTTGCAGACCGGGTAGCGCGCTGCCCATGACGGCAGGAACGGTGACGCCTTCCGTATTTCCACTCGATGCCGCCGGCGTACCGGCGCCGCCACCGAAAAGGCCGGCCCAGGCCGCCGTGGCCGGCGGGGTGTTCTGATCCCACTCAACGGTATAGGCACCGCCGGCGCTCGCAATGTCGGCCGCCATTTCCTTTTCCAGCGCAATCAGGCCGGAAAAGGCGGGAGCCAGCGTGCCGGCAATCATCGTATTGATGTCGGTCACCAGCTTGGCGTTGCTCAGCGGCGTGGCATCGACCAGCCCATCGACCACCCTGGCAATGCCGAAAACGTATTCGAAGAGCAGGGCCACATCAGCCGGCACCGGGGCAGCTTTGCCCTTGTAGATCGCCAGTTTCTTGGCGAAGGCGCTGGATAGCGTTTCACCGGGACCGGCATAGGCACTCACTGCCGCTGCCAGCGTCGTGCTGTCGGCCGACAGTTGATCGAGCGCGGTCAATGCCGCGAGCAGTTGCGGTTCGGTGGTCAGGTCCTTGAGCGGCACCTGAATGCCGTTCTTGAAAACCTTGTCCTTGACCTGCGCGTAGCCCACCGACTTGTTGTAGTTGAGCTTCAGCCAGGGCGTGTAGGCTGCACCGTATTTCAGATTGTTGATGCCCAGCTTGTCGCGGAAGCTGGCACCGTTCGGATCGCTCTGGCGAACATCCAGGACCGCCACACGGTCCTTCAGTTCGCCGCACTGCTTGAGCGCCTCTTGCTGCACGGCAGCGAGATCGTCCGCATTCAGCGTCGCCGCATCGGGGAAGAGCAGGATGGTCGGCTCGTCCACCTTGGCCACGGCCTGTACGCCCGCCTTGAGTTCTTCGCGGTCGACAGGGGAACCCGTCGTCTTGTAGGAACCGGCCGAGACGATGTAGCAGTCGCCACCGCCGTTGTCGTAGAAGAGCCGCAGGCTGTCGTACATGAAGTAGCTGTTGCTGATGTCGGCGGCCATGAAATTGCCCGCCTCGTCGATACTGGCCTGGGTGACCGTGTAGATCGGCCCCTTGCCAAAATAGGCTTCGTATTCGAGCAATGATTTGATGCGCCGGGGCGACTTGACCAGATCGCCAGCGGTGATCAGCGTGTCGTTCGCGGTGTAGCCGACAAAGGCCGGAATCGCGGTTTCCACCTCGGCGACCGAGGGCGGAAAGACCGAAATTTCTTCAATGTAAACATCCGGAGTACGGTAGGTTGGCATGGACTAACCCCTTCTATGGTTTGGCGAGGTGGACGATGAAACGCGCCTGCGCCCGGTCGGAACCGGCCTGGGGCAGATGCTGGACAAGAACTTCGGCATTGCGTCTGAGTTGCAGCTTGCGATAGCCTCCGGCCCGCCGGGCAACCGGCGCCGACGACTGGAAGAGAACAATACGGGCACTGCCATTACCGAGCGCCGATGGGGGCAGATCATCGGTAGCAAAAGCGGCAGGCAACACCTTTTCAAAATCGAGTACATCGCGCTCCTGCTCGCTGGCACCGGCATCGGCCAACTGCAACTGATCAAACTCGGTGGCACCGAAGTTGCGGGCAACGACGTAGTACTTGAGCTGTTCGCTGCGCGCCTGCAGCACGATGCGGAAGGTAGGCGGATTGACGTAGAAGTTCTGGTCGACCGTCAATGCCAGCACGCCCCACAAGGCTTCTCCGGCCAGTGCGGGCGAGTGCAGCCAATGTGAGGCCTGCGCCGGGCCACCTGCCGTTTCGAGCAAGGTATAGCGCCCGGTCGGCCAGTCGCGGGTTTCGAAGAGCGCCTCGTCTTGACCGGCAAGTAACGTCTGTTTGACCAGCGGGTTGGCCCCGTGCTGCCAGACCTGGGTCAGCGGCCGTCCGGCGTGAGACGGCACGATGCGCTGGCGCGGCACAATGAACTTGGCAGCCAATGCCGGATCAAGATTGCGCGGCGCATTCTGGTTGCCGTAAAGGAGCAGCCCGCCGGAAGCAATCGGTGGGGCCGTGAAATTGGCAAAGTAGGGATTGACCACGCGCAGACCGATGAGCAAGGTCGTGCCGTGAATATCGCGCAGGGCTTGGCCGACGTCGTCAGCCTCGAACAGCACGCGCAACCGGCCGTCACGGACCCGAGTCAGCAGCTTGCCGGCGGCCAGTGCCTGCTCCGACCCCGGCACGACGAAATCGATGTCCGTACAAAGCCCCTGGTAGTAACCGTGCTCGACTTCGACCTCGAGAAGGGTGCGAAAGTGGATGCTCATTTTTCGTGCAGCTCCAGCCCGATGTCGGTGATCGGCTCGCCCGGCATGAAGGGTTCCTGATCCTGGATGGTGACCAGCCGCGCCCGGTAGAGCACCGAGGGCTGATACTTGGCACCCACGCTGGCCCAGATCTGGTTCAGTGTTTCCGGCGTCACGCTATACAACTCCATGACGATCTTGCCGATGCGCGAATCAAGCGCCGGGTAATCGTCGGTACTGAATGCCGGGTGCGACTGAAAGAAGGTCAGCACGTTCGACAAGGCCTTCAGCGTCAGCGGGTAATCGTTCATCCGGGCAGCGAAAAGCAGGGTCAGGTTCAATTTCAGCTCCGGCTGCAAGACCGTCTCGCGACCATTGCTGATGATCCGGGCCGGAACCTGCTCGCGCAGCACGCGCTCCTCCTCGATATTGACCACACTCAGCGCCACGGTGCCACTGGCAATGGCCAGATTGCCTTTGTCATCGAGAATGCCGCCCGGCACGATCTGGCCCAGCGACGCCAAGCCAGTCCGGCGCAGCAGATAGGCATTGAATTGATCCGCCAGGAAGCTCACCGCCACATCCAGCATGCCACTTCTTTCATCGTTATGAACCAGGGGCTGGCGAGTCGGAAACAAGGCGCCAGCACCGTGTCGAAACAAACTTCAAATTTGCGTCGCAGAAACGTGAATTTCAGTAAAGCACAGGAAATATTTTCTGTCACCGAAATTTTCAATAGGCATAATTTATGATGCCAGTGAAAATAAGCGATCACCGAAATAAGAGACAGGAAATACAATGACACTAAAGAAGTATATGAGCCACCATCAAGGAGTGTCAATCTCGAATTTGGCATCTCGAATTTGGCCCCGGTAGCCCCTGAAAAGTCATCCGAATCCCGCCCCGCTCAGTGCCTTGGGCCATCCGCCCGGCTTGACCGGTCGGTGCGGATGGCCCAAGGCACAAGACGTCCCACGACGGGCGATGTTGCTTGTCTTGATTGAGTCTGTACCTTTGCGTATTTGCACCTAACTGGCGATGCGCTGGTCGGATTCGTACCCAGGCGCCGATTGATCTTGGGAGTCGTCCTCGCCTGGTGTGGCGTCAAGCCTCTCCCAGAGGGGGGCGCACGGGCCGGCATCCGGCGCGGCGGTGATGCCGGTTTGCCCAGTTGAGGATGATCGTTTTCTTGTCATGCGAACGTCCGCAGAGTGATGGAGCGGTCATCCGATGTTCGCGAGTGCCAATGACCGGAACGTGTCGTTATGCAAAGTCGTTGATTATGGAACGTGATGAGCTGGAGCGTACGCCGATCGCTGCTTGACGGGAAAAGACGTGGATCGCGTCCTTCACGGACAACAGCCTTCAGTTCCTTCAGCGCTTACCAACAACACCACATACTCCCCGATAAGAATGCGCAGTTTTTTTAGCAAGAACATCCTTGAACGTTTTATCTGTGATCACGCCCGAAAAGTAGCCCTGATTTTGATCAGCGGCAATGCCGATAGACCATTTCCGCACCTACACCCCCTTTTTTGGCGAGGTATCGGTGTCGGCAGAACTTTTCTGGTGTGCAATTATTGGTCACAGCAATCAGCACAGAACAACGATAGGCATACTTTTATTACTTTCAACCTGATCGTACGGTTTTGCTCATAGGTTCACTTTGCGAACCTGACGATCTGGGTTGAAGCATCCATCGGAGTATTTGATGACCTCGACCCCTCAAAAATTTCCCATGAAGAAATGGATGCGCTCAAGCAGCATTCACTTCTTTGAGCGCAATCAGGACGCCCTGTCTGCGCCCGGCTTTGTTTCGCTCTCCAGCGCCATGATCGTCAAAATCATGGCCTCCGGTTTTGAGGTGATTACCCGTGACACCTTTTTCATAACCTGTCGTGCCCGGCAGATTCTTTCGGACAACCTGCACAAGAAGATTTACAGTGAAGATGAGATTTTCAAGGCTGAGCACGCCATTAACGGCCACCTTGAAAAGCTGCACGAGTATTTTGATACGCGCATCACACAGGGCGAGCAAAAGCTCCAGGTGGCCGGGTTCGCGATTGAAGAGATTCAGCGTCTTGTCTCTAACTACGAAACGCTTACCGTAACCAATGCGGTGACCCAGTACCTTGATCTGCTATCCAAGGCCGATCTCTACACAGCAATTTTGCATTACCTCTGGCTAACCGGCGAACTCTCTGACAATCCTGACGAGGCGATGCGTGTCAAACTCAAGACGGAACGAGAAATCCGCGAGAACCTGTTCAACATCACCCGCTTCACACAGAGTCAGTACAGCACGGTCAGGCGTATTTGCAATGGTGTTATCGAACAGCGTCGACTGGAACGGGAACAGCAGTCTGAGCGTGATCGTCAACGCCATCTTGAGAAAGCGGAAAGCAATAAAAAACAAGAGAAGACC
>NZ_JAEUOI010000057.1 GCF_016790145.1 Propionivibrio sp.
CGGCGAGTCGCTGGTGTTCATTGTCCTCAAGGACTACACGCCGAAGAAGGAAGTGCCGGACGCCTGGTATCAGGTGCGCAAGAAGATCGGCGATATCAGGCACACCCTGCCGTCCGGGGTGCAGGGGCCGTTCATCAACGACGAATTCGGCGATACCTTCATCAATCTCTTTGCCTTGACCGGCGACGGATTCGACCTCGCCCGGCTGCGTCAGGAGGCGGATCGCGTGGCGCGCGAGTTGCGTCGGGTGGCGGACGTCAAGAAGGTTGAACTGATCGGCGTTCAGGACAAAAAGATCTTCGTCGAGATCTCGCACACCAAATTGTCCTCGCTCGGTCTCGACCCGCTGCTGATTTTCGACGCGCTGCAAAAACAGAACGCGATGGCCCCTTCCGGTTTCTTCGAGACGGCGTCGGATCGTGTGCGCATTCGCGTGTCCGGCGATTTCAGCTCGCTTGAAAGCGTCCAGGCGACCGGTATTCAGGCGGGCGGGCGACTTTTCCGGTTGGGCGATATCGCCACCGTCAAACGCGGATTTGTCGATCCGCCGGCACCGCGAATGCGCTTTCAGGGGCAGCCGGCGGTAGGTATCGCCATCGCCATGAACAAGGGCGGCGATGTCATCAGGCTCGGCGAGCGGCTGCGCAGCGAGGTGGCGCGTCTGCAGAAGGATTTGCCCCAGGGTATTGATATTCACATCGTGGCCGATCAGCCGGAAATCGTTCTCCAGTCGATCAGCCTGTTCATGTCGTCATTGAGCGAAGCCGTCGTCATTGTGCTGGCCGTTTCCTTCCTCAGTCTGGGGCTGCGCACGGGGACGGTGGTGGCGCTGTCAATACCGCTGGTGCTGGCGATTACTTTCCTGCTGATGGAACTGTTCGGGATTGATTTGCAGCGTATTTCGCTCGGCGCACTGATTATCGCGCTCGGTTTGCTGGTTGATGACGCGATCATCGCCGTCGAGATGATGGTGGTCAAAATGGAACAGGGCTGGGATCGCTTCCGGGCGGCAACCTTCGCCTACACCTCGACGGCCTTTCCGATGCTCACCGGCACCCTGATCACGGTCGCCGGCTTTACCCCGGTTGGATTTGCCAGGTCCGGTGCGGGTGAATATACCTTCTCGATTTTTGCCGTGGTGAGCATTGCACTGATCGTTTCCTGGGTCGTGGCGGTGGTGTTTACGCCCTATCTCGGCTACAAGATTCTCGATGCAAAGAAGTTGCAGGCCAGGGCGCTGGAGCATGGGCACGATATCTATGAAACACCGTTCTATCGGCGGGTGCACGCCAGTGTCGATTGGTGCGTTCGGCATCGCTGGCTGGTGATTGGCGCGACGCTTGTCGCTTTTATCCTGTCGCTGGCGGCCCTCGGCACGGGCGTTCAGAAGCAGTTCTTTCCGGCGTCGGCGCGCCCCGAATTGCTGGTCGATCTGTGGTTGCCGCAGGGGGCGTCGCTGACGGCGACCGAGACGCAGGCCATGAAGATCGAGCAACTGTTGCTCAACGAGCCGGAAATGAAGAAGTCGGTCAAGCAGTTTGCCAGCTACATCGGCAATGGCAGTCCGCGTTTCTATTTGCCACTCGATCAGCAGTTGTTCAATGACAATTTTGCGCAGTTTGTCGTGGTCACCCACGGCATCGAGGCGCGCGAGGATCTGAAACGACGGCTGGAAGCACATTTCTCGGCCGAGAATGCCGATTGGCAGACCGGCCTGGCCAATACGCGGGTACGCGTACTGCGTCTGGAAAATGGCCCGCCGGTCGGCTACCCGATCCAGTTCCGCGTATCCGGTGAAAACATCGACGAACTGCGCCATGCCGCCGAACAGGTGGCTACCGTCATGCGCGCCAATCCGCACGTGAAGGGCGTGAATTTCGACTGGAACGAGATGGGCAAGACCGTGCGTCTGGAGATTGACCAGGATCGCGCGCGTGCGCTCGGCATCAGCTCGCTCGATCTGTCGAATTCGATCAACCTGCTGCTCTCCGGTACCAGCATCACTGCCATGCGTGAGGGCGATCAACTGATCGATGTGGTGGTGCGCGCCCGCGGCGACGAGCGCGCCCGCCTGTCTGCGCTGGCCGACATCACCATCCGCACGGCCAGTGGACGCTATGTGCCGCTCGCCCAAGTGGCGAAGATTCATTACGAACTCGAAGACGGGCTGATCAATCGTCGCAACCGGTTGCCGACGGTAACGGTACGCGCCGACATTCGCGACCACGTTCAGGCGCCGGTGGTTTCTGCACAGATCAACCCACAGCTCGATGCCGTGCGTGAAAAACTGCCGCCGGGATTCCGTATCGAACTTGGCGGGGCAACAGAGGAAGCGGCCAAGGGCGAGGATTCGATCAAAGCCGTGATGCCTATGATGTTGATGGGCGTCGTGACCCTGCTGATGATCCAGTTGCAGAATATCGGGCGTACCGTTCTCGTTCTGCTCACCGCACCGCTCGGTCTGATCGGGGTGGCGATTGCGTTACTGGTGTTCAACGTTCCCTTTGGTTTTGTTGCCAACCTCGGTGTAATTGCACTGTCCGGGATGATCATGCGCAACTCGGTGATTCTTGTTGATCAGATCGAACAGGACGAAAAGGCCGGCAAGCCGACCTGGGACGCTATTGTCGGTTCGACCGTGCGCCGCTTCCGTCCGATCATGCTGACCGCCGCCGCCGCCATTTTGGCCATGATTCCGCTGACGCGCAGCGTGTTCTGGGGGCCAATGGCCTTCTCCATCATGGGCGGCTTGCTGGTGGCTACGCTGCTGACGGTGTTTTTTCTGCCGGCGCTTTATGCGGCGTGGTATCGGGTGAAACCGGTCGACAAAATAGCGCAAGGGGTGTCCGGTGCTTAGTGAAGGGATTTTCGGCGGAGCATATCCCGACGACGGTAGTCGATACCGCCGATTGTCGGGTTATGCCGCTAAGCAAATCCTCCTGGGTTACGCAGCTAACCCGACTTGCGCAACTGTATAATCACCGATTGTTGAGTCAATGTATATAAGTTTGTGCTAATATAACTTTTGTAACGGGGAATACCATGGTCGCAGCGACGATGAACATCGAAAAAGCACGTTTCAACATGATCGAACAGCAGATCCGTCCCTGGCAGGTGCTGGATCCCACCGTGCTGAGCCTGTTGTCGCTGGTCAAGCGCGAGGATTTCGTTCCTGCCGCGTACAAGGATCTGGCATTTGCCGATCTCGAAATACCTATTGGAACCAGCGGCAATCCCGGCCAGAAGATGCTTGCGCCAAAGATTGAAGCCCGCATGCTGCAGGAACTGGGCGTCAGAAATACGGATACGGTACTCGAGATTGGTGCCGGTAGCGGCTATATGGCGGCCCTTCTCGCGGCGAAGGCCGAGTACGTTTATAGCGTCGAAATCGATCCGGGCCTGGCCGAGATGGCCAGAAGCAACTTGCAGCGTGCCGGAGTCGCCAACGTCCGGGTCGAGACCGGAGACGGTGCGCAAGGCTGGCCGGCCAGGGCACCGTATGATGCGATCATGATCTCGGCATCGACACCGGTGTTGCCCGACGCGATACTTCGTCAACTCAAGATCGGTGGCCGGCTGGTGGCCGTTGTCGGCGAGGTGCCGGCCATGCAGGTGCAGCTGGTGATGCGCACCGCAGAGAATGCGTACAACACGATCAATATTTTTGAAACCGTCATTGCGCCGCTGGCCAACGCCACGCAGAGCGACAGATTTGTTTTCTAGCATGTGTAATGAGGTCAGCAGCATGGGTCTGAAAGCATCGGCAAGCCGCCTGTCTCTCCTGCTTGGAGCATTGCTCTATGCGGCGCCGGCGTTTTCGGCAGACCTCATGCAGGTCTATCGGGAGGCGTTGACCAACGACCAGCAGTATATGGCGGCTCGGGCAGCGGCGGAGGCCGGACGCGAAAAAGGGCCGCAAGGGCTGGCCGGATTGTTGCCGACCGTCAGTGCAACAGCCAATACGGTGTGGAACGAAAACAAGTACAACGGAACGAATCTGGGTAATAAGGTGAATGCGAGCCGGGATTTCAACAGCAACGCCTATAACGTCAATCTGACGCAGCCCTTGTTCCGCTGGCAGAATTTCATGCAGTACGGTCAGGGCAAATTGCAGGTGGTGCAGGCCGAGGCGAATTTTGCGCAGGCGTCGCAGGATTTGATTCTGCGCGTTGCCCAGGCCTACTTCGACGTGCTCTATGCTCAGGAGAGTCTGAAGGCGGTACGCGCCAACAAGGAGGCGATTGGCCAGCAACTCGAGCAGGCAAAAAAGAGCTTCGAGGTCGGGACGGTAACCATTACCGATTCCCAGGAAGCCCAGGCGCGTTTCGATCTGGCGAGTGCTCAGGAAATCAAGGCTGAAAGTGATCTGGAAGTAGCGCGTTACTCGCTGCGTGTCATCGTCGGCAAGGATTCCGGCGAACTCAATCGTCTCAAGCCACAGGCCGAACTGAAGCCGCCGCAACCGGCCAGCATGGACAAGTGGGTCGATGCCGCCGTCCAGGACAGCTTCACCGTCCAGGCCCAGCAGGCAGCGGCTGAGGTAGCCGCCAAGGAAGTAGAGCGCATGCGCGCCGGACATTACCCGACGATCGATGTTGTCGCCAATTACGGTAAAAATAATTCTGCGCTTTCGTTTGTAGGTAACGATAGTCTGGAAACAACAGCGCGAAATATAGGCTTGCAGCTCAATGTCCCGATATTTCAGGGCGGCTACGTCAACTCCAAGACGCGCGAGGCGGTGGCCAACCGGAATGCCGCCGAAGCGACGCTTGAAAGCGCCAAACGGACGGCCGCGCTCTACGTGCAGCAATCCTATCTCGGCGTGGTGAATGGCCTGGCCCAGGTGCGGGCGCTCGATGCGGCGCTGATTTCGAGCATCAGCGCGCTCGAATCGAACAAGCTGGGTCTCGATGTGGGCGTGCGCATCATTATCGACGTGCTCAACGCCGAGCAACAGGTTTATTTGACCCGGCGCGATCTGGCCAGGGCACGCTTTGACACCCTGCTTTCGCAGCTCAGGCTGAAAGCCGCCGTCGGATCGCTCGGCGAGGCCGATCTGGAACAGATCAATCCGCTGTTCGAGGCGCCGTAATTTCACGGATCAGCGCCAGTGTTCTGGCCGTCGCACCGCGATGCGCCTGAGAAAAACTGGCGGCGGCAGCGCGCATCGAGTGCAGGGCTTCCCGATTTTCCAGCAGCTTCCCGACTTCGCTTGCGGCGTCATCCGCATCGGCGATCCTGCGCGCCGCGCCGCAAGCTATCGCGTCTTCAGTCGCCTGAGCGAAATTGAAGGTATGCGGGCCGACCAGTACCGGGCAGCCACAGGCGGCGGCCTCGATCAGATTCTGTCCGCCGTAGGGCAACAGCGTTCCGCCGATCAATGCCACATCCGCCAGTGCGAAATAGGCGGGCATTTCGCCCATGCTGTCACCAATCAAGACCCGAGTTATATGTGACGGCAGTGAGCCCTCGCTACGCCGGCAAAACGCGAACTTGCGTCCCTGAACCAGCGCGAGCACTTCGGAAAAACGTTGCGGGTGGCGTGGTACCAGCAACAGAAGCAAATCGGGCCGATTGATGCGGGCGAAGGCGTCGAGGATGAGCACTTCTTCGCCCTCACGCGTGCTGGCGGCCAGCCACACCGGGCGCGAACCGAGTTCGCGCCGCCACTCGGCGCCGAGTTGCAATTTTTCCGCTGACGGAGTGACGTCAAACTTGAGGTTGCCGCAAACGCTGACGCGCCGGGCACCGATCGCCAGCAGCCGCTCCGCATCGGTGGGTGTTTGTGCCGCGACGGCGCGCAGCGTGTCGAGTGCCGGGCGCATGAGCGGCGATAATCGCTGGTAGCCGCGTTGCGAACGTGCGGAAAGACGGGCGTTCACCAGCGACAAGGGCAGGTTGCGCTGCCTGGCAGCGGCGATCAGGTTGGGCCATAGCTCAGTCTCCATGAGCAGTCCGAGGCGCGGCTTGAAGTGGTCGAGGAAACGGCCGCAGGCGTCGGGCAGGTCGTAGGGGAGGTAGGCCTGCATCAGCCGGGGACCGTATTTGGCGATCAGTTCGGCGCCGGTTGCCCGACCGGTCGGCGTCATGTGCGTGAGCAGCAGCGAGTGATCCGAATACTCGTCAAGCAGTGCCTTGATCAGCGGCTCCGCTGCGCGCGTCTCGCCCACCGAAACGGCATGCAGCCAGAGCAGCCGGCCTGGAGCAGCCTGGGAATGGAAACCATAGCGTTCGCCAAGGTGCCGCAGATACTCCGGCTGCTTGCGCGCACGCCACAACAGGCGAAGCCAGACGAGCGGCTGGACGAGGTAGAAAAGCAGGGAATAGAAAAATCGCGGCATCAGCGCAGTTTCTGGTCTGCCACGGTCATGACTTGGGCCGCAGTTGGCGGGTGACCCGGCGCACCGAGGTTGTGGAATGAACCGGTTCCATAGACACCGGTGAGTGCCGGATCGGTTGAAATGTAAAGGGCAATGGTCGGCACGCGCAGCGCCGTGGCCAGGTGGGCCAGTCCGGTATCGACGCCGATGACCAGACCGGACCCGCCGATCAGGCCGGCCAGTTCATGCAGGCTCAGCGGAGGGGCGACGATGGCACCGGGAACGGCAGCGACAATTCGCTCGGCACGCTGCCGTTCAAGCGCATTGCCCGACGGGAAAACCGGGGTCAGTCCACGGTTGATCAGGGCCTGGGCGATAAGCATCCAGTTGCCTTCAGCCCACAGCTTGTCATCGCGGCTGGTCGCTGTTAGCAGAACGACATGGCTTCCCTTGGCGAGCCAGGGGAAGTTTACGGCAGGACTAATGACGCCGTAATCCAGCGGCAAGTCGACAGGGGTGTTGAAGGCAGCAGCAGCCAGCCAGCGATTGCGTACAACGGCGTGTGCGTTGGGCGGGATGACGAAGGTTTCATCGTAAAAGCGGGCGGCCAGGGGTTCGCGTGCGACTTCCGCCGCGTAGCCGTAGCGTCTGCCGCTCGCCTGTCTGGCGATCAGCGCACTCTTGATCAGACCCTGCGTATCGAGGATGGCATCGTAGGGTGTCTGCCCAAGGTGTTTCCTCAATGCGCCAATCTCGCGCCAGGTATTCCAATGCCCCGGCGTTTTTCGCCAGCGCCGGAGAGCGACGGTGACGATCTCGCTGACATCCGGATGCAGACGCGGGATATCGGCAAACGCTTCTTCGACGCACCAGTCAATCCTGGCCTCGGGAAAACAACGGCGAAGATCGCTAACGACTGGCAGGTTATGAATGACATCGCCCAGCGACGAGGTTTTGACCAACAGGATGCGCATCGGCGAGTAAAATAGCGAAACAGGAAAGGCTGCATTATAAGAGATTGAATGGCTGGAATTTGAAACCCTTTCGCCTACCGTAATAATGCAAAATAAGTAGGTTGGATTAACGATAGCGAAACCCGACGCCTCTGGATACGTCGGCTAGCTACAAATAATTTCTACACTCGCTCTAGCCGTGGCTGTAGTGGTTTTATATGCGACACGGTATTTATACTTAACTCGAAAGGAATAGTCTTGATTCTGGTGACAGGCGGGGCAGGCTTCATTGGTGCCAACTTCATTCTTGACTGGCTGCGCGAGAGCGACGAGCTGGTACTTAACCTCGACAATCTGACCTACGCCGGCAACCTGGAAAATCTGGCCGAGCTGGTCGGTGATCCGCGCTATGCCTTCGTCCATGGCGATATCGGAGATCCGCAACTGATTGACGGTTTGCTTCAAAAGCATCGACCGCGCGCAGTGATCAATTTTGCCGCAGAGAGCCACGTCGATCGCTCGATTCATGGCCCTGGCGAATTTATCCAGACCAATATCGTCGGCACCTTCAACCTGCTCGAAAGCGTGCGTGCCTTTTTCACCTCGATGAGCGATGCCGAACAGTCGGCGTTTCGCTTTCTGCACGTTTCGACTGACGAGGTTTATGGCTCGCTTACGGCTGACGACCCGGCGTTCAAGGAAACCAATCGCTATGAGCCGAACAGCCCATACTCGGCGTCCAAGGCGGCGTCCGATCATCTGGTGCGCGCCTACCACCACACATACGGCCTGCCTGTGCTGACCACCAATTGCTCCAACAACTATGGCCCTTACCAGTTTCCCGAAAAACTGATCCCGCTGATGATCGTCAATGCGCTGGCCGGCAAGCCGCTGCCGGTTTATGGCGATGGACAGCAGGTACGCGACTGGCTGTATGTCACGGATCATTGTGTGGCGATCCGGCACGTCCTCGCCGACGGTCGCCTTGGCGAGACGTATAACATCGGTGGCTGGAACGAGAAGCCGAACCTTGATATTGTTCATGCCGTGTGTGGCTTGCTCGATGAACTGCGCCCGCGTGCCGACGGCAAGCCCTATCATGAGCAGATTACCTACGTTACCGATCGGCCGGGACATGATCGGCGCTACGCCATCGATGCGAGCAAAATCGAGCACGAACTCGGCTGGCGACCTGCGGAAACCTTCACTACCGGTATCCGCAAGACCGTGCAGTGGTATCTTGATCATCAGCATTGGGTGGGTAATGTGCAATCGGGCGCTTACCGGGATTGGGTCGAGAAAAACTACGGGGGGAGAAGCGAATGAAGATCCTGCTGTTCGGCAAAAGCGGTCAAGTCGGCTGGGAATTGCAACGCAGCCTGGCGCCGCTGGGGCAGGTGATTGCCCTCGATTGCGACAGTGCCGACGGACTGTGCGGCGACTTTACCAACCGCGCTGGCCTGGCCGGGACGGTCCGGCGCGTGGCACCGGACGTCATCGTCAATGCCGCCGCCTATACGGCGGTCGACAAGGCCGAGTCAGAGCCTGAACTGGCGCGCAGGATCAACGCACTGGCCCCCGGC
This sequence comes from Propionivibrio sp., assembly GCF_016790145.1. Taxonomy (GTDB): domain Bacteria; phylum Pseudomonadota; class Gammaproteobacteria; order Burkholderiales; family Rhodocyclaceae; genus Propionivibrio. The sequence goes on from NZ_JAEUOI010000057.1 coordinate 8,857, forward strand.
GTACTGGCGGATGAAGCTCAGGAACTCGATGCCTGGCTGGTGCACTATTCGAGCGACTACGTTTTCGATGGGAGTGGTGAAAAACCCTGGCTGGAGACCGATGCCACCGGGCCGCTCAGCGTTTATGGGAAAACCAAGCTTGACGGCGAGCTGGCCGTCGCTCGCTGTGAAAAACATTTGATCTTGCGCACCAGTTGGGTCTATGCGGCGCGTGGTGCGAATTTCGCCAAGACCATGCTTCGTCTGGCGCAAGAGCG
>NZ_JAEUOI010000062.1 GCF_016790145.1 Propionivibrio sp.
ATGCGTGAGCTGCGTTTCGATGTTGATTCCCTGAAATTCGTGCATGCGGGACTTCCGGAAGCGCCAGTGTTAATGACACGCAATGCTCGCATTAGTTGGCGGCTGAGGCAAGTACGCTGGATCACGCTGGATCACGCCAGGCGAGGGCAAAAAAACAGGCTATATCACTGTTAATTATTGGGACAGGGAAACGCTGAACAAATCACCAAAAAATGGTGTTGAGGCAGATCGATAATTCATGAATGACACACGGGGCACATGGCCCCGTTGGTCATCGGCAACGGCTTACGATCTAGTACACATCATGCTGCGTGTTATGAACATTGAATTTTCCGGTCGGGGTGACCAGTCTTGGGTCTTTGATCACGGCTTTCAGCTTGCGCGTCTTGTCGTCAACAACAACTATGGCTGACTGCTTGTCCTTCGCACTCCAGACCGAGAACCAGACTTCATCACCTGCTTCGTTGTACTCGGGTTGCACAATGCGTCTGGCACCATCGTCGGCAACACCCGACCACTCGCCGATGGGCAAGATTTCAAATCCCTTGTCCAGAGCGTTGATGTCGAAAACGGCGACTGACTGGCTGATCTTGGCATCAGGATTAAGCGGGGTATCGACCCACAGATTCTTCGATTTCGGATGCGTCTTGATGAACAGCGAGCCGCTACCCTGACCTTTTACCGACTGCACAACCTTCCAGGCCTGTGCCTTGTGCTTGACCGGGTCAGTGCCAATCAAGCTGATCGACTCATCGCCCAGATGGCTGGTAGCCCACACCGGGCCAAACTTCGGATGCACAAAATTGGCACCACGACCGGGGTGGGGAATCTTGCCCACATCAATCAAGGCCGCCAGCTTGTCTTCCTTGGTATCGACGACAGCGATCTTGTTCGAAGCGTTGGCCGCCACCAGGAAGTAGCGCCCCGTCGAATCGAAACCACCATCGTGCAGAAAGCGCGCGGCGTCCATGGTTGTAACCTTCATGTTCTTGAGGTCACTGTAGTCCACCGCCATGATCTTGCCGGTCTCCTTGGCATTGACGATGAACTCGGGGTGATAGTGCGAAGCGACGATTGACGCCACGCGCGGCTCAGGATGGAATTCCTGTTCATCCACAGTCACGCCACGTGTCGATTCAATCTTCAACGGGGTGAGTGTGTTGCCTTCCATGATCACGTATTGCGGCGGCCAGTAGGTGCCGGCAATTGCGTACTTGTCTTCGTATCCCTTGTATTTCGACGTTTCGACGGATCGGGCTTCGAGACCGACTTTTATTTCGGCAACGTTGGTCGGTTCCGGCATCCACAAGTCGATCAGGTTGATTCGGGCGTCACGACCAATTACATACAAATACCGCCCCGATTGCGACATGCGTGAAATATGCACCGCATAGCCGGTATTGATCACTTTGACAATTTCCTTCGTCTTTCCGTCAATCAGTGCAATTTGGCCGGAATCACGCAAGGTTACCGAGAAGAGATTGCCGAGATCGAGCTTGTTCATCTGTTTTGTCGGGCGCTGGCTCGGCGGAACGATTATTTTCTGCGAGGCCAACATTTCCTTCTTGCCCCATTCGGGCGGGGTCGGCGGCTCCTGCTGAATATAGCGCGCCATCATGTCGACTTCGGCGTCGGTCAGTTCGCCAGAGGTTCCCCAATTCGGCATGCCTCCGGCAGAGCCATATTTGATGAATACCTTGAGATATTCCGTACCACCGGCCAGTGTCTTGTCAGTAGTTAATGCTTTGCCGGTTGCGCCCTTGCGCAGCACGCCATGACAACCGGCGCAACGCTCGAAGTATATCTTCTTGGCGCTATCAAATTCTGCCTTGGTCATGGCAGGGGCTTTGGGATTCATGTTCTGGTGCATCTCGGCCTCACCGAGCGGGGAGGACCCACTGCCCATATAGCCTGCCTCCTCCGGACTCACAGCTTTTGCTTTGTCTTGTGCAAACGCGCTTGATGCAAGGGCTAGCGCCAGGGCAATCATCAATCCGGTTCGGCGCCCTATTCTATAGGTGTTCGTCATAAATCCTCCTGGGTTGCATTTTTAGGTCATATAAATGTCAGCCAGCCATTCTTTGCTGAACAATGTCATTATGCACTTATGGCCCGAATAAACTTTGATATGTATCAATTCCAATTTTGTTAGAGGAGAGGGGCTGCGCAGCGCATTTCTTGTAGGGCGTTGATGTGTTCATGCGCTGTGCCTTGATTGACATTTGAGTATCCTTTGGCCTGGCTTTATACTCTGCTCTTTTTCGCGAGGCGGCTGTGAATACTCAAGTTACCCTGGGATCCTCCGGGACACCCGCAGCACTGGCACGGGCCTGGCTCTGGCTGGGTTTGATGGCCCTGGTGGGCTCCGGCCTGTTGGCCATCCTGCTAGTCCTGTCGCGCACCCCCGGGATACAGGATATTTTTCCGTTAAAGGAATTTTTCAGGGCTGCGCTGGTGGTGCATGTGGATCTTTCGGTAGCCATCTGGTTCATGGCGTTTGCCGCGGTGATCTGGAGCGCACTGGGTAGTACCGGCCTGGCGTGGATGGGCTGGAGTGGTTTCGTTCTGGCAGCCCTGGGTACTGCGGTAATGACCGTTTCCCCGTTCTTTCCCGGTGCCGAACCCGTACTCAATAACTACATTCCGGTCCTTCAGCAACCCTTGTTTTTTGCTGCGCTGTGGATTTGTGGTGCCGGTTTCGGTCTTGCTGTTTTGCGTGCCCTGATCACCACCTGGCCAAGCCCCTTCCTTGCCGAACCCCTGCGGCTCGGAGCATTCCTCGGTGCCATTGCGGCCTTCCTCGCGCTGGCCGCCTTCTTGTGGTCGTGGTCTGTCGTGCCCCGGATTGAGGAGAAAATATATTACGAAGTTTTGTTCTGGGGTGGCGGTCACGTCCTGCAGTTTCAACACGCGCTGCTCATGGTCCTGGCCTGGCTGTGGATTGCCGACTATCTCGGCCGCCCATCAATGGCCTCGCCGCGCGCGCTATCCATTTTGTTTGTCGTTGCTGCAGTGCCCTTGTTGGCGGTTCCCTTGTTCTATCTGGGCGTGCCGCCAGGTTCCCTGGCGCACATGGAGCTTTTTGCAAAGTTGATGATCTGGGGTCATCCCTATATGGGCCCACTCATTCTTTTGGGTGCATTGTCACTCTGGAGTGTGCGAGGAGTATCCGGCAGTCCGGCCAAGTCGGCTTTTGTCGCTTCTTTCACCCTGTTTGCCCTGGGGGGAGTTCTCGGTTACATGATCCAGGGGGTCAATGTGGTTATCCCCGCGCATTATCATGGATCGACCGTTGGCGTGACGCTGGCCTTCATGGGTCTGGTCTATGTACTGTTGCCTGCGCTCGGGTATGCCAAGGCAGAAGGCCGGATGGCGCTGTGGCAGCCATATGTGTATGGCGCTGGCCAGTTGATTCATATACTCGGTCTGGCGTGGTCGGGAGGCTATGGTGTGCAGCGAAAGGTGGCTGGCGCTGAGCAGGCACTGACGACATTGCCACAGAAAATCGGTATGGGCATGATGGGTCTGGGCGGCCTGATCGCCATCATCGGTGGCCTGATTTTTGTGCTGGTCTGCCTGAAAATCATGTCCGCCCGCAAGACCCGATGAAGCCTCCGCAGGTGCTGGCGCTGGCTGTAGTCGCCGGCATTGCGACACTGGCCACCGTCGCACTGCTGGTGTATCGCCTGTTTGTTCTTGCCCCACCGCCAAGCGATGCTGTTCCGCCGGGGCTGGTCGCCGCGCCTAAGCTTTCGCCGGAAGTGACGCAAAAAACGGTTGCCAGCCTCTTTTCCATGACTCTGCCCGATCTTGCAGGTCGACCACAGGCTATCGCACAGTGGCGCGGCAAGGTGCTGGTGGTCAATTACTGGGCCAGTTGGTGTGCGCCCTGCGTCAGAGAAATGCCGGTTTTTTCCCGTTTGCACGAGCACTATGCGGGCTGGGGGGTGCAGTTCGTCGGTATCGGCCTCGACGATGTTGAAAAAATGCAGGCCTTTGCCAAAACAACGCCCGTATCCTATCCGTTGCTGGTCTCGGACTTCGCCAGCCAGAGTTCGTTTCTGGAGATCAGGGGCTTGCCCTTGACCCTGGTGATCGCTCGCGACGGGCACGTCGAAATGACCCATCTCGGGCCCCTCGATGAAGCGATGCTTGAGCCAGTGCTCGAGAGGCTGATCGGGAAGTAGAACGACCCGATCAGATGAGCCAAGACCTATTTCGGCTGAAAGGCCATCGAGCGTGCCGATACCGAGAAAGCGTCGGAAAAACACGCACTGTCCTCAGCACCTTGTTTTTTGAGGAAGGGGAAGATGGATTCGACCATCTTTACCGATCCGCAGGCATATATTTCATGCCCCTTGAGTTCAGGAAAATCGGCAAGGATGGCTTCATGGACGAGACCGGTACGGCCGTGCCAATTGTCATTCAGCGCCGGTTCGGAAAGCACCGGGATGAAGTGAAAATTGGCGTGCTCGCTGGCCCAGCGTTGCGGCAATTCCGGGAGGTAGAGGTCACGTAACTGTTTGACACCCCAGTAGAGGTAAATCGGTCGCTTCAGGCCGCGTTCGAAGGCGTCCTCGACCATGCTCTTGACCGGTGCAAAGCCGGTGGCGCCGGCCACGAATACAATGGGCCGCTCCGACTCGCGCAGGGCAAAGTCGCCGAGAGGTCCCTCGAAGCGGATTTCATCACCCACTTTCATTGTTTCGAATACATGGGTTGTGAAGCGTCCGCCTTCAACCAGGCGAATCTGAAGCTCGATGACTTCGGAATCATGCGGCGGGTTGGCGAAGGAGAAAGCGCGCCGCTGACCGTCCTCAAGAATGATGTTGATGTACTGCCCGGCCTTGAAAGAAACCTGCTGTTCTCCAGGCAGTTTGAGGAGAACAAGCATGACGTCGTACGTGAGTTTCTCCAGTTTTACGACACGTGCGCTGTACTCGCGGAATGGCTTTTCTGCGCTACTCACGGCGTACTCGATTTCCACGTCATCGAGTGCGCTGGCGGCGCACAGGAGAACTTTCCCTTGCGCCAGCTCTTCGGCGGATAGCGCACTGGGTTGATACAGCCCGGGATCGACCTGGCCTTGCACTACCGTGCACTTGCACACTCCGCAACCGCCGTTCCGGCATTCGTAGGGCAGCTTGATGTCCTGGCGCAGGCCGGCGTCGAGCAGGGTTTCGCCAAATCTTGCCGTCACTGACTTGTGATCGGGACGGAAGGTGATCCGTGTTGTCAACTGAGCCGTTCCGCGCCGTTTGGGCGGAAGCCACGGGACAAGAAAAAGCAGGCCGGTGAGCCCCAGGACGCCAAACCACAGATGCAGCGGATCGTAAACATAGACCAGGGCCAGAACGGGCAACTGGAACCAGTCAAATTCAATATTGGTGGGTACGATCGCCATATCGGCCTGGCCACCCTGGCTGAATATGGGTTTGATCAGAGCGAGGGCGACAAACATCAGGGTGACGGCGATGGCGACCGGGCGTGGCGGGTTGATGTGCGCACGCGGCACACGCTGCACATGGACCCACATGATGATGACAACAATCAGCGGTAGGCCAATGTGCATGAACGCCAGTAGCGTAAAAAGCCTGCTGCCAACATTCTCAAGATAAATGAAGTTGCGGATGAGCGTGCCGCCGAACATCGGCAGGGCATCAAACCATTCGGCCGTGGCAATCACAACAAACTGCGCCAGCTTGTCCCATACCAGCATGAAGCCGTTGATACCGGCGACGTAAACCATCCACAGCAGAGCAACGCCGGTCAGCCATGAAAATGAACGGAAACCACGATACCTGTCATAAGCGAAGTGTCGCAGCATGTGCAGCAACATGGTCAGTATCATTCCATCGGTGGCATAGCGGTGGATGCTGCGTAAAATGCCACCTGCCCACCACTGGTCATGGGTGATGCGCTCGACCGATTCAAAGGCATGATCGATCCCGGTGTCGGCAAAAATATACAGGTAGAGCCCGGAGCCGACCAATAGCCAGAATTGCCAGAAGCTGATCGTGCCAAGATGGTAGAAGGGGTTCAGCTTTTCGCCAAAAGCGAGGTTGAAGAGGTTTTCAATGCGGATGAAAAACCAGCGCACGATTTGTTGAAGAAGTTTGACCATTTTAGGTATCCGCTCAGGAGAGTGCTGGAGGGAGGAAAGAGACGAGTCGGGTGGTGGGTAAGCCAGCCATGATTCACTGCCTGAAGAAGAGGCCACCCTTGTCGGGATTGAAGTCAATCACCAGAACCTGCCCAGGCTTCAGGGTGACTTGCTCCTCCTTGACGTAATTGAAGCCGGGTTTGATCAGATTGTCATTCATCCTTACCGACAGCCGATAGGAACCCGCCTTTAACTCAAACCGCTTGTATACGGTTGAGACGCCATCCTTGGAAAGGCCGGTAGGGTGCATCATCGTGCTGAACAACTTCTCCCCGTCCAGATCGACTTCCAGTTTGATGTCGGAGCGTTCCCTTGGACACTCGAGTGGCGCCCGCATATTAGGCGGCATTTTCTCCAGTTCTTCCGCAGTGCGTTTGCGACATTCACGGTCGCCCAAGTGGCTCATCGAGAGCTTGATCAACGCGGCATCATCCGGGATTTGCCGGTAGCGCGGAAAGGTGGCGAAATAGCCGATGAAAACGGCAAATGCGCCGTAGAGTATGATCTGGCCGACGATGGCGACGGGTTTAGACATGTTGAGAATTTCTCCGGTAGTAGGGTTGCAATGGGTCGTCGCAAACACCCTGGATTTCGATTCTGCTCCTGAATTCATGCAAGGCTTCGGCAAGCAATTTGTTGTCATTGACTGAGGCAAATACGTGGTGCAGCCGGGCTAAAGGCACTTTGCTGCGCAAGTGGGGTTCACGCTTTCCGCTCAGTCGTTCAGCCGTCCAGCGCTCACCGAGGCGATAATCGCAGCCGCCGCTACGACAACTGGCAAGCATGACACCATCGGCTCCGCAACGCAGTGCGTATTCAACGAACGCAGGTGGCAGAGCACCTGTGCATAGGAGGCTTATCACCGCCGTGTCGGGTGCGGCCAGCAGCCTGGCATTGGCGCCGCGGTTGCAGCCGAAAACAACTATCCTGGTACGGCCCTCAAGTTGGGCCAGTTGCCCTTCGAGTTTCTGGCGTAAATCGTTGACGGTTTGTTGTGGCATGTCGATACCGGTCAACAGCCGCTCCTGCCTGCGGAATGGGGTCGATGAAGGGCATGAGCCGGCGCAGATGCCACAACCGGCGCAGAGATCGGCGGCGACGATGGCAATCTTGTAACCCGACCGACCGGGATGCGGCCCCATCGTTATAGCGGCATAGGGGCAGTCGGCCAGGCAGCGGCTGCAACCGTTGCAATTGGCCGCATCAACTTCAGCAATGGGTTCGGCATTGGGATGGGGCAAGAACGGCAGTATGAATAGAAGGGCTGTTGCGGCGAACAACATCATCCAGACCATGGCTGGCGACGTGATGTCAGTCAGCGGATGAATGAACAGCATGAACCAGTCAAGTCGGACTTGCGTGGGGATCAATGCCAGATTTGCCGGTGC
>NZ_JAEUOI010000178.1 GCF_016790145.1 Propionivibrio sp.
CGCAGCGCGCGACGACAGCCGACTGTGGCAGGCCGTGGCACGGGGCGGGCATGTGCTGCTGATGCGTCACGCACGGGCACCGGGGGGTGGTGACCCCGCTGGTTTTCGGCTTGAGGAGTGTGCGACCCAGCGCAACCTCAACAGCGAAGGACAGGATCAGGCGCGACGGATCGGTGACGCTTTTCGCCGGGCGGGTGTCGCGCAGGCACGAGTCTTCAGCAGTCGCTGGTGCCGTTGCCTTGAAACGGGGCAGCTTCTGGCGCTGGGCAAGGTGACTCCCTTGCCGGCGCTCGATTCCTTCTTCTCGAATCCCGAGCGCGAGCGCGAACAAACCAGTGAAATCCTTTCCTTTTTAAAGGCCGCCGATCTCTCGACACCGCTTGTCCTGGTGACGCACCAGGTGAATATCACCGCGCTTACCGGCGTCTTCCCTGAATCGGGAGAGATCGTCGTGGCGCGCAGCATGCCTGACGGCAAGCTGCTCGTGGTGGGGCGCCTCAACCATGACTAGCAGGCAATTCATGTGGCGTATCGGACGCTGGCTTGGCGTCGGGCTGGGCCTTTTTGTAGCAGCGGCCGGGGTTGCCGCAACCAACGAAAACCAGGTGGTTACGACAGCGCACGTCAGCGCAAAACTCGTTTCCGAGTCCAGCGTCGTCGCGCCCGGCGCAAAGATCTGGCTGGGACTGCATATCCGGCTGCTTCCAGACTGGCATGTGTACTGGCGTAATCCAGGGGATTCGGGCTATCCGCCAGCGCTCACCTGGACGCTGCCCGCCGGTGCACGCGCCGGCGAAATCGCCTGGCCAGCGCCACAACGCATCCCCTTCGGACCGCTGACCAATTTCGGCTACGAAAAGGACGTCTTGCTCGCTGTCCCGATCGAGATTCCGGCGGACTACGCGGCACAAAGTTTCCCGGTGCGGCTGCAGGCTGAGTGGCTGGTCTGCGCAGCGGTCTGTATCCCTGAATCCGGAAGCTTCGCGCTTGCTTTACCGGTCGCCGCCCAGGCTCAGGCCGATGTCGGGCAAACGGCGCTGTTTACCGCCGCTCGCCGGGCGACACCGACTCCCGTGCCGCCGCCCGGCTGGTCGTTGTCGGCGCGGGTCGATCAAGGCCTGGTCAGTGTTAGTCTCGTTCCCGCAGCGAGCGCACCGCCTCTCGCTGCGCTGAGCTTCTTCCCGTTTGCCGAAGGCTTGATGCACGCCGCCGCCGACCAGGGTTTCCGGCAACAGCCCGGGGGGTATGCCCTGACCCTGACCGGTGCCGAAGTGCCGTCCGGCGAGTGGACTGCGCTCTCTGGCATCATGGTGGCGACTCCCGACCCGGCGCGCGGCGCGCCGCCGTTCGCCTTCACTCTGGAGGCGCCGATTGCCGGCGCGGCACCTGGTGCGATTCGCCCCGCATCGCCCGCAGCTCCGGGCGCCCAGGCGACGCTTGCCGGACACCAGGGAGCGTCAGCGCTCTCATTAATGGCCGTCGCGGGGCTCGCCTTCCTTGGCGGCATGCTGCTCAATCTGATGCCCTGTGTTTTTCCGATCCTGTCCATAAAACTGCTCGGGCTGATGCGTCATGCGGGAGAGGGTGCTGAAGGTCGGCGCACGAGCCGGAAGCACGCCTTGTTCTATACCTTGGGCGTCGTCTGCTCCTTTCTTGGCATGGCCGGGCTGCTGCTGGCGTTGCAAGCCGGTGGCGCCTCTCTGGGCTGGGGGTTCCAGTTGCAGTCGCCAGCTTTCGTCGGTGCCATGGCGCTGCTCTTCTTTGCGCTTGGCCTTTCCCTTTCAGGAGCCTTGCCGATTGCGACACTGGCCCAGGATGTACCAGGCACCTGGCGCCTTCGCCACCCCGACGTCGATGCCTTCGCCGCCGGTGTGCTGGCGGTACTGGTCGCCTCTCCGTGCACCGCACCGTTCATGGGCGTTGCGCTCGGGGCTGCGTTCACGCTGCCTGCCGCGCTCACCCTCGTCGTCTTCTTCGCGCTCGGTCTGGGCATGGCCCTGCCCTATGCGCTGCTGGCCATCATGCCGAGCGCATTAAGCGGGTTGCCTCGGCCCGGCGCCTGGATGCAACGGCTTAAGGAGTTTCTCGCTTTCCCGCTGTACGCTACGGTCGTGTGGCTCGCCTGGGTGCTCGCCGAGCAGGTGGGTGCGAGCGCAATCCTCTACCTCGGTGGGGGCTTGCTGGTGGTCGCCGGCGTTGCCTGGCTACTCCGCCTTGACCAGCCGTTCTGGCGCTGGGGCGGGGTGCTTGCCCTGATGTGCGTCGGGCTGACGCTGCTCGTGAGCATCCCCGCGCCGAAACCATCCGCCAGCCTTTCCGCTCAGCGCGAATCGAGAACCCCATGGGCGCCGTGGTCGGCTTCGGCATTGGTTGCGGCACGCGCACAACACAAGGCCGTGTTCGTCGATTTCACGGCGGCCTGGTGTGTAACCTGCCAGGTCAACAAGCGGCTGGTGCTGTCCCGCGATGCCGTAGTCGCCGACTTTGCCCGACACGGCGTGCATCTGATGCGTGCGGACTGGACGCTGCATGACCCGGAAATCACGCGCGAACTATCGACGCTCGGCCGTAGCGGCGTACCGGTTTATGCGCTCTACCCCGCGCACGGCGAACCTGTTCTGCTGCCCGAGGTACTCACGCACGATTCGATTCTCGCTGCGCTTGCACGCTTGCCGGATTCGGCCAGACAGGCGAGCGTAATTCCCGTACCACCCGACGAAAGGAGTTGACTCATGAATTACCTGAACCACCTGTTGCTCACGCGCCAGAAAATGCCGAACTCCCAAGTACCACATGACGATCGACCAGGCAGCAAAGCATCGGGCTGGCGCTACCCAACGCTGCTTGCGGGCACGGCCCTGGCGACCTTGATCAGTGCTCAGGCAGCGGCCCTTGCACCGGGCAGCCCGGCGCCAGCCTTTGCGCTGACCACGCTGGACGGCAAGCCGGTGGCGCTGGCCGACCTCAAAGGCAAGTGGGTGGCGCTGGAATGGACCAACCCGGACTGTCCCTTCGTTCAGAAACATTATGGTTCGGACAACATGCAAGCGACGCAGCGCGTAGCGGCAGGCAAGCAGGTCGTCTGGGTGCTGGTGAACTCGACGAATCCCGGCCATCAGGACTTCAAGTCGGCCAGTCAAATGAACGATTGGCTGGTAGCGATGAAAGCCAGTCCGAGCTATGCGGCCCTCGATCAATCCGGTGTCGTCGGCAAAGCCTACGGCGCCAAGACAACGCCGCACATGTATCTGATCAATCCCGCTGGCCAGGTCGTCTACAACGGCGCGATCGACGACAAGCGCTCGGCGAATCCGGCCGACATCGCCGGTGCGCGCAATCACATGAAGGAGGCCATCACCGAAGCCGTATCCGGCAAGCCGGTAACGATCGCCGCCACGACGCCTTACGGCTGCTCGATCAAGTACTGACACGAAGCTCGTGCCCTGGCCAGTCCACTGCGTCGACCGGCTTTTCGGCCGGGCCATCGAGGACTTACCGTGAGCGCGAGTTCTTCTCTATCGCGATCAATGCCGGTCACGAAGCAGATGTCGTAGAATGTCGCCGGGATCCGTTCTGAACTCTTTACCCAGATCGCGCTGCGGTATCCGTGACGTGACGCCAAGGATATCGAGCTTGCCGACGACTACAATTCTTCTGGACTATATTCCATGCATCCTGGTGGTACCCATGATTCATGCCTTCTCTGCGGACACCGGATGTCCCAACAGGGAATTGCCAAAGCGCATTTCACTAAGAAATGCCCCGCTTGCAACGGGCCGATTGAAGTCGATGCAACGGGTGCGCTGACTCGGTCCCGTGGCGCAACTGCTGCCGGCCTGGTTGGCATGGTATTGGGGCTGGTCGCTTGCGTTGTGGCACTCACCGCGCTTGGAATCGACGAGAAAACTCTCAATGCCTGGCCCTCTGCATGGCAGTCGGCTCTAGCCATTGCAGTGATTGGAACAGGAACCTTGCTTGCTTACATCTTTCAACGTTTACAGGTCAAAAGCGTGCTTGCGCGAATGCGGGCGCACCTGCAGGAGCAAGGTTTGTTCTGATTCGGGGTGGCGCTTGCTGCACTGAAGAACCGGCTGAAGGCTGGCCTCGCGGATTCCTGGTCTGGCCGCTTGTCGGTCCTGAGTCCGTCGGCGTGAATTGAACTTTCTTTGTCACCACCCCACAGCGTTGGCGCTGCATTCTTCTCACGGGCAGAAACCTCTGTGACTATTTGGCCGGAGCCGGAAACCTATGCCCTGCTGTTAGCCGTGCTGGCCCTGACGGGCGGCATTGCTCTAAGCCTGACCACCCGGCGCACATAAGCAAGGTGTAACGAAGATGTAACATTCGCTGCCTAAACTGCGTTGGCGGAATTGATTCTTTTTTTGACCAGTTGCAGCACAGCGTATTTTTAACAAAACCACCAGAGGATAAAACATGCAGATACGATTCTCAAAGACCGCACGGCGCCTTGCGCTTTCGACCATCAGCGCCGCCGTGCTGGCCACATTACCAGGCTTGGCCAGCGCGCAATATACCTCGTCGAACCGTGACGTGCTGGTGCCCAATACCGGCGCCTGGCCAACCGCCGGCGTGACCCTTAACGGCACCACCTTCGTCAATCTCGGTCTGCAGGGCGTGGGTCGGGTGGCGGCCAACAGCATCGACTCGGCAACCGGGGAAACCTTGGGTTCGATATCGGACATGCAGATCACGGGGTTTACCAATAACGGCAATGGCAGCTGGAGCGGCACCTTCAACTTCCTGCCTGACCGCGGTTATAACAGCGGGGCTACTTTTTCCAACTACGCCGCGCGCATCAACACCTTCAGTTTCACCTTCACGCCCTACACCGCGGCAGCACCCACCGCGGCGCAGAACCAGATCGCGATGGCCTTCACCGGCTCCACGCGCTTCACCTACGACCACGACAACAATCCCCTGACGGCGCCGGTTTACACCACCGGGTTGCTGGCCAGCGGTACCGCGGGCCTGTTCGGCACCACCGTGCCGACCACCCTTGGCACGACCACGCAAAGCGACGGCACAATTACCAACCGGCTGACGCTGGATGCCGAAGGGCTGATCCTCGACAACCGCGCGGGAATGGCAGGATCGGGCTGGGTCGGCGATGAGTACGGTGCGTACATTTACCGCTTCAACACCAACAAGCAGCTGATCGGGCAACTGCAGCTGCCCGCCGCGCTGGTGCCGCATGCGCCCGTGGGCACCATCAATTTCGCCACCGATCCACCCGCTAACGGACGGCGCATAAACCAGGGCATGGAAGGCATCGCGCAGAGCCCGGACGGCACCAAATTGTTCGGTCTGCTGCAAAGCGCCACCATCCAGGATTCGGGTGCCGGCAACCAGGGCCGCTCAAACGCGCGCTTGGTGGTCTATGACATCTCCGCCTCGGATACGCCCGCGGCGCCGATGAAGGAATACGTGATCCAGTTGCCGCGCGTGGATGACAATGGCGGCACCGCGGCGGTCAATCGCACCGCCGCGCAAAGCTCAATCATCGCCCTCAACGATCATCAGTTGCTGATCCTCTCGCGCGACGGCAACGGCCGCGGCGCTAGCGGCTCGCCGGTCTTCAAATCGATCCTCTTGGCCGATATCTCCAATGCCACCGTCCTGACTGGGCTCGGTGCCGAAGGCGCGCAGGTCGCGCCGGGCGGGGTGCTCAGTGCGAGCGTGTCGGCGATCCAGTGGACCGAGGCCCTCAATATGCTGGGCAAGCTCGGCACCTCAAGCGCGCTCGAACTGGCCAAGTTCGGCCTCAACATCGACACCGCACCCGGCAACAGCAACTCGCTTTCCGAAAAGTGGGAAGCGCTTGGCCTGGTGCCTGTTGGTGACGGCAGCGGCCAGTACTTCCTGTTCGTCGGCAATGACAACGATTTTCTTTCGAGTTCAGGCAAGCTGCTGGATGCCAACGGCGTGTTGCAGAGCTACAACGCCGGCCTGGAAAACGACACCATGGTGCTGGCTTACCGGGTGGCCGTGGTGCCGGAACCTGAAACCTACGGCCTGATGCTCGCTGGCCTGGCGCTGGTGGGCGTGGTCGCGCGGCGCCGCAAGCCGGGCGTCTGATTCACGCAAGCTGTATGAAAACAACGCCGCGCAAAATGCGCGGCGTTTTCAATGGTGCCGCCGCGCCAGCGCCTGACCCACCACTCTCAAATCGCTTGATTCCGATAATCTGGTTTATATTGGCCGGATAATCCTGCCTGCGGACTGGCCTTTTCTACTCCCGACTTCATGCACATTGCAAACCTCTCGCTGGCGGCTGCCCTGAGCAGTCTGCGAACGTCGGCCAATGGCCTGAGCCTGGCCGAGGCGGAGAAGCGCCTGCAGGAATACGGCCCTAACCGTATCGAGGAAATCAAGGGCGACCCGCAGTGGCGTCGACTGCTGCGCGAATTTACGCATTTTTTTGCACTGATCCTGTGGGTCGCGGCGGCGCTGGCGATTTTTGCCGAAACACGCAGCCCGGACGAAGGCATGTGGCAGCTCGGCGTGGCGATCCTGGCGGTGATCGTGATCAATGGCGCGTTCTCGTACTGGCAGGAATACCGGGCTGAACGGGCCATTTCAGCGCTTCGGCAACTGTTGCCGCAGTACGTCAAAGTCATGCGCGATGGCGAGTTGCAGACGCTGGCCGCCGAATTTCTGGTTCCTGGCGATGTCGTCCTGCTTGAGGAAGGCGACAACGTTCCGGCCGACTGCCGCTTGATCGAAGGCGCCGGAGTACGCGTGAATACCTCGACTATTACCGGAGAATCGCTGCCCAAGGCACGCACCGCCGAGGCCGAGACCAGTACCATCAGCCTCGCCCTTGAGGCGAGGAATTTGCTGCTGGCTGGTACCTCACTGGTTTCCGGTCAGGGGCGAGCCATCGTCTTTGCCACGGGCATGAACAGCGAATTTGGCAAGATCGCCCACCTGACCCAGTCCGCTGCTAAAACCAGCTCGCACCTGCAACTGGAAATCGCCCGCCTCTCCAGGCTGGTGGCTCTCTTCGCCACCGGGCTGGGTCTGGCGTTCTTCCTGATCGGCACCCTGATCGGTCTGCCCTTCTGGACCAATCTGATGTTCGCCATCGGCATCATTGTCGCCAACGTACCGGAAGGCCTGTTGCCCACGGTTACGCTGTCGCTGGCCATGGCCACGCAGCGCATGGCCAAAAGAAATGCACTGATCCGGCACCTGCCCGCCGTTGAAACCCTCGGCTCGACGACGGTCATCTGCAGCGACAAAACCGGTACGCTGACGCAGAATCGGATGTCCGTAGAGCAGATATTTTTTGCCGGGACAACGCGAGCGGCCGCTGCGCACGATCTTGGTAGCGCCGCCATGCCCTTGCTGCGCAATGCCGAACATTGCCACAACCTCAAACTCAGCCATCGCAACGGACAGGCCACCTGGCTCGGCGATCCGATGGAAGTCGCCCTGCTCACTTTCGCCCGGGATATCCAGGATTTTGGCGAAGCCGCCGTGCTCAGTGAAATTCCTTTCGACAGCGAGCGGCGCCGCATGTCGGTCGTCATCGAACACGAGGGTCGGCGCTGGCTGTACTGCAAGGGCGCGCCGGAAGCCGTCCTGCCGCTCTGCGTCGGCACCGGGTGGGGTGACGCAGAGGGCGTCCTTGATGCGGCGGCCCGACAGCGCATCGGTGCGGCGCAGGAAAGCATGGCCGACCAGGGCCTGCGCGTGCTGGCCTTTGCCTGTCGCCCCTTGCCGGACAATGAGCCACCGAGCGAGAGTGGGCTGATCTTTTCCGGTTTGATCGGGCTTCAGGATCCGCCCCGCCCGGAAGTTCCCGAGGCCATGGCGCGCTGCCATTCGGCCGGCATCAAGGTGATCATGGTCACCGGCGATCATCCGCACACCGCGCTGGCCATCGCGCGCGCCATCGGTCTGGTGAGCAGCGAGAATCCGCTCATCGTGGCCGGCGACGCGCTGCGCAAGATGACAGCGGCGCAGTTGCAGATTGCCCTGGACAGCCCGGAAATCCTGTTCACCCGCGTCACTGCCGAACAGAAAATGCTGGTTGTTCAAGCGCTGAAGAACAAGGGCGAGATTGTGGCGGTCACCGGCGATGGAGTGAACGACGCGCCGGCGCTGAAGACGGCGCATATCGGCATTGCCATGGGCATTTCCGGCACCGATGTCGCCAAGGAAGCCGCCGACATGATTCTGCTCGACGACAATTTTGCCAGCATCGTCAACGCGGTGGAGGAGGGGCGGGCCGTTTTCGAGAACATTCGCAAATTCCTGACCTATATCCTGACTTCGAACATCCCTGAACTGATTCCCTACCTCGCCTTCGTGCTGTTCAAAATTCCGCTGCCACTGACCATCATCCAGATTCTCGCCGTTGACCTTGGCACCGATATGCTGCCGGCACTGGCCCTTGGTGCCGAAAGGCCTGACAGCGGGCTGATGCAGAAGCCTCCCCGCCCGGCCAACGAACGCCTGCTGTCCTGGTCGCTGCTGGCGCGCGCCTACCTCTGGCTCGGTATGCTGCAGGCCGGCGCGGCGATGCTCGCCTTCTTCTTTGTGCTGTATCTGGGCGGCTGGAATTATGGCGATGTTCTCGGCAAGGCGGATCCGCTGTACCTGCAGTCCACCACCGCCTGCCTTGCCGCCATCGTCATGGCTCAGATGGTCAATGTCTTTCTTTGTCGCCACCCCAGAGAGTCGGCGCTGCATTTTTCTCCCTGGCAGAACCCCCTGTTGCTGCTTGGACTCGGCGTTGAGTTGGCGCTCATTCTGCTGATTGTCTATACGCCCCTTGGCAACCGGATTTTCGGCACGCTGGCCTTTGCTCCGCAGGTATGGCCGATCATTTTCGGTCTTGCACTTGGCATCGGTGTGCTGGAGGAACTGCGCAAGTATCTGGTGCGCTTGAGACAGTCGGAATCACCGGCCAGCCAGCGCCAGGGAACATGAACAGGGTAAATTGGTCTAACAGACTACTGTCATTCCGGCGAACGCCGGAATCCAGATTCGTCCATCTGATCAAGGCTTAAAATTAACTGTTTGATAAACGAACTGGATTCCGGGTCAAGCCCGGAATGAGCGCGAAGCCTGGCCTCGGGCCACGCGATTTTAATGAGTTAGCGCCAGAACAAATTTGTCGTGCGAACCTGAATCAGGCAGCCCGCTACAGCTTCCAGACAAGGTAAAATTCACCGCGCTGCCCGATGCAACTTGCCTTCGTTCTTCATCGGCAACCACGGAATGAGGAAAACACTAAAATCTTCTCCCGCAGATTACCCCAGCTTAATCCTGTGATCTAAAACGACATTCTGACGGTGCGCGACTTGGGCACTGAGGCGATTGCTTCGGGGTTGTTGCAAAAGCCGAATGGGTGCCTCATGATTTGCAAAAATTTTTCTGAAAGATCGTTCATGCCCAGCGCCAGAATGCAGCACAACAAGCTCAACAAGGTCCTGACCGGAATTCGCGGCCTGGACGACATCACCAACGGTGGCTTTCCTCGTGGTCGGGCCACATTGCTTGCTGGCGGTCCGGGTAGCGGCAAGACGGTACTGGCCCTGCAGGCGCTGGTCAATGGTGCAAAGAATGGTGAACCGGGAATTTTTGTCGCCTTTGAAGAAGATTCGGCACACATTGTCGCCAACGCCGCCACCTTCGGCTGGAATCTGCCTGAAATGGAAAAACAGTCGCTCTTTTTCCTTGACGCCAAGCCCCGTCCCGATGTCGTTTGCGCTGGCCACTTCGATCTCGCCGGGCTGCTCGCTGCGTTGAAGGCCAAGGCGGATCAGATAGGTGCCAAGCGTATCGTTTTTGATTCCATCGACGTGCTCCTGTCATTACTCAACGATTCGCTGGCCGAGCGCCGCGAGCTGTATCGTCTGAGCGACTGGCTGGTGTCGTGTGGGCTGACCGGAATTATTACCTGCAAGAACAACGACTCCGGCCAGACCAATCTCGACTATCAGGATTTTTTACAATACATGGTCGATTGCGCGATCTTCCTGCGCCACGATCTGGAAAACCGTGTCGCCCGCCGCACGCTGCACATCGTCAAATACCGCGGTTCCGGCTTTTATGCCGGCGAGGTGGCTCTTTCGTTCGGCGACCATGGTGTCGAGGTCATCTCCTTCCCGCTCATGCCTGCCTATGACAGAGACAGTACCGAGCGGGTGTCCTCCGGTGTCGAGCGACTGGACAGCATGCTGGGTGGCGGTTACTACCGTGGCGCGGCGGTGCTGTTGAGCGGCGCACCGGGTACGGCCAAGACGACCCTCTGCGGCAGTTTCGTTCTTGCCGCCTGCGCGCGTGGCGAGCGCGCACTGTTTGTCGGTTTTGACGAGCCGGCGAATGAAATCGTTCGCAACCTGCGTTCGGTCGGCATCGATCTCAGGCCGCATGTGGACAGTGGCCTGTTGCTTATGCGATCGATTCGCAGCAGCCTGACCGGAGCCGAGGAGCATATCGGAACCCTGCGCAACCTGCTCGAAACCCACCAGCCGCGCTGCGTCGTGATCGACCCGCTGTCCGCCATCATCAACAGCGATGCCAATGCCATCCGCCGCCGCATGCCGGAACAACTGCTGGAGATGACCAAGGCGACGGGCGTTACGCTGGTCTGCAGCAGCCTGCTCAATGGTAACGACGCACTCGATGAAAGTACCGACATTCATGTATCGACCGTGGCAGACACCTGGATTCAGCTCAGTTACGACGTTCTCGCCGGCGAACGCAACCGGGCGCTGACCATCATCAAATCGCGCGGTACCGAGCATTCGAATCAGGTACGCGAATTGATCCTCAGTGCCAGCGGCATTACGCTGACCGACGTCTATCAGGCCGATGGCGAGGTGCTGATGGGCACCGCTCGCTGGCAGAAGGAGATCGCCGAAAAGGACGCCGAGGAACACCTGCTGGCCGGCGTCGAGCACAAACGCAAGGAGCTCGAATTGGCGCAGGCCGAAGTCAATGCGCGCATCGAGGTCTTGCAGCGGGGTATGGCAGTCAAGCGGGCGGAACTGGAAATGTTGCTGGCGGCCGAGGTCAGCCGCCTGAAAAAGGCCAGTCGCACGCATCAGGCGCTGTGGGGCAAGCGCAGCGGCGATAGCCAGAAACCAGCGTCAGCTAGCTGATCGGAGAACCAGACCATGCCTGCAATTTCGTCAGTCCCTGACAGTAATAAACAGGAAGCCCGTGCCGCGGGCTTCGTCTTCCGCCTTTATGTGGCAGGAGAAGCGCCCAACTCACAGCTTGCCTTGCGCAATCTCAAGGTGCTCTGCCAGGATCACTACCGTGATGATTTCCATATTGACGTCGTCGATGTCCTGCTCTCACCCGAGCGCGCCTGGACCGAGGGGGTGATCGTGACGCCGACGGTGGTGCGCGTAACTCCCGAGCCGGGAATCCGGATAATCGGCAATCTGAGCAACACCGACCAGGTGTTGAGTGTTCTCGGCTTTGCGATGCAGGCCAATGACTGATACCGCAGCAGATGCCGGGGGGGGCGACGATTCCCCGACGGTCGATAAGGTCCACAAGCAACTCAGTGCGATCAAGGATGCCTTTGCCGGTCTGGCGAAGGAGGGTGTCGACTCAGTAGTGACGCGCGATGGCGCGTTTCTGGTGGGCGGTGCACACTCGGCAGTGACCCAGTCCGAGGCGCGCTACCGGCATCTGATCAACCGGATGGCTGCGGTTGTCGTTGAACTTGCACCGAGCGGCGAGATCAGTTATCTGAACGAAGCAATGGCCCAGATCACGGGTTTTTCCGACGCCGAACTGAACGGCTGCAACTGGTTCGATCTGCTGCTGCCGCTTGAGAAGTCGACGCCGCGCGAAACCCTGCGCCAGCAGTTTCTTGAAAGCGGCGAGTTGAGCGCTTTCCGCACCGGGCTCCTGACCCGTGGCGGTGGCCGGAAAATCGTTTCCTGGAATTCTGCCCATGTTCTCGATGCCGATGGGCGTGTCGAACGGCTGATCTTTTTTGGAACCGATGTCAGTGCGCAGGTACTCGCCGAAGACGAACTGCGCAAGGCCCAGATGGCGCTGGAGCAATCCCGTGATCGCTATGTCAATCTTTACGAATTCGCCCCGGTCGGCTATCTGACACTCACCGGCAGCGCGCTGGTTGCCGAAGCCAATCGCACCGCCGCGACGCTGCTCGGCATCGAACGCAAACAACTGCTTGACCATCCCTTTGATCAATTCGTTGCCGCCGCCGACCTGGAAAGCTGGCGACGCCAGTTCGCCGGCGTGATGGCTCGCGGCGGCCGGCAGTCTTTCGAGTTGACTCTGAAATCGGCCGACGGCCCCTTGTCTACGCGCAAGGCCCAGGTGGACTGTCTGCGTGTGGAGACCGACGTCGGCCCGACGCTGCGCATGACGCTGACCGACATCAGCGGGCGCAATGCCGCCGAGGATCAAGTGCGAAAACTCTCGCTGGCGGTGGAACAGAGCCCGGAAAACATCACCATCACCAACCTCGACGCCATCATCGAATACGCAAACGAGGCTCTGGTGCACAACTCCGGCTACAGCCGCGAGCAGTTGATCGGTCGCAATCCGCGAATGCTGCAGTCGGGCAAGACGCCCAAGGAAACCTATATCGATCTGTGGACTACCCTGATCCACGGGCGGACCTGGAAGGGCGAGTTCATCAACCGGCGCAGGAACGGCAGCGAGTATATCGCGTTTGCCGTCATCTCGCCGTTGCGCCAGCCGGACGGGCGCATCACCCATTATGTGGCGGTCATGGAAAACATTACCGAGAAGAAGCGCATGGGCGAGGAGCTTGACCGGCACCGCCGTCAACTGGAGGAACTTGCGGTCAGCCGAATCGCCGAACTGGCCGCCGCGAGCGATGCCACTGAACCCGCCAACCCGTGCCAGGATTTACTTTCCTGCCAACCGAAGCCATGAAACACGGTCAAGCCCAGGTTTAGACGTAAGGATAAGCATCCCGTCGCCAGTGAGCGACGTGGCTTCCAGAGTGCTGATATTTAACCGGGACTGATTGGTTTAGTTTGCACCAGGTCCTCTCACGAGAGCTCGTAAGTAAACGGGAAATACTTTGCTGTCGATATCGACATTTCGGCAAGACCACACTAGAGCGGTGAGCTTTAATGGCTACTGCGGTGCAGATCGCGTAACTTCGTTTGACAACGTCATCGGGCTGCAAACGGCCAGGTCCTGCCCCCTGGGCGCAAACGGAACGCAATACCCGGATTCGCAGCCGCGCATGATTAGCGCTGCACATGCTGATCGGCGACCTGTGCGCGCTGCCAGGGCCAGCGCCCGCTCACCTCCAGCTCCAGCGCAAAACTCAGGATAGTACGGATCGCCACGATCACGGCGAGCACACCGAGGTTCTGCAAGGTGGGTTCGATGGCCACGGTACCGATGATGTCAGCAATGACCAGCAACTCAAGCCCGAGCAGGATCGCGCGGCCGAGGTCGGCCCGC
>NZ_JAEUOI010000100.1 GCF_016790145.1 Propionivibrio sp.
CGATTCGTCGTCGTACTCGAACATCGGGAAGTCGATGACCCACAGCGGCGCCCACTTGGCGCCGGTGACGAAGCCCTTCTCGTGGCCGATCTTGATGCGCAGCGCGCCGAGGGCGTCGCTGACGATCTTGCCCTTGTCGGCGCCGAAGAAGATCAGGTCGCCGGATTGCGCGCCGGTGCGTTCGAGCACGGTGCGTAGCGAGGCTTCGGAGAGGTTCTTGACGATCGGCGACTGCAGGCCGGTTTCATTGACCTGGGTGACGTCGTTGACCTTGATGTAGGCCAAGCCCTTGGCGCCGTAGATGCCGACGAACTTGGTGTATTCGTCGATCTCGCCACGGGTGAGGCTGGCGCCGCCCGGGATGCGCATGGCGGCGATGCGGCCGCCCTCGCTGTTGGCGATGCTGGCGAAGACCTTGAAGGCGACGTCCTTGAAGGCGTCGGCGACGTCAACCAGTTCGAGCGTGACGCGCAGGTCCGGCTTGTCGGAGCCAAAGCGGCGCATGGCTTCGGCGTAGGTCATGCGTGGGAATTCCGGCAGCTCGACGTCGATGGCTTCCTTGAAGACGGTACGGATCAGCTTTTCCATCAGCGCGGTGATTTCGGCCTCGCTCATGAACGAGGTTTCGATATCGACCTGGGTGAATTCGGGCTGGCGGTCGGCGCGCAGGTCTTCGTCGCGGAAACATTTGGTGATCTGGTAGTAGCGGTCAAAGCCGGCGACCATCAGAAGTTGCTTGAACAGTTGCGGCGACTGCGGCAGGGCGAAGAACTGCCCCGGATGTACGCGCGACGGCACCAGGTAGTCGCGGGCGCCTTCCGGCGTGCTCTTGGTCAGCATCGGCGTTTCGATGTCGATGAAGCCGGCGTCGTCGAGGAAGCGGCGGAAGGCGCGCGCCGTCTTGTAACGCAATTGCAGGTTCCTTTGCATCTGCGGGCGGCGCAGGTCGATCACGCGGTGCAGCAGGCGGACGTTCTCAGAGAGATTGTCATCGTCGAGCTGAAACGGCGGCGTCACCGAGGGGTTGAGAACGTCGATTTCGTGGCAGAGGATTTCGACTTCGCCGCTCGGCATGTTGGCGTTGACCGTGCCGGCCGGGCGCGCGCGTACCTTGCCGGTGATCTTCAGGCAGAACTCGTTGCGTACTGATTCGGCGATGGCGAACATCCCGGGGCGATCCGGGTCGCATACCACCTGAGCCAGACCGTCGCGGTCACGCAGGTCGATGAAAATGACGCCGCCGTGGTCGCGCCGACGCTGCGCCCAGCCGCAAAGTGTGACTTCCTTGCCTATGGTGTTTGAATCAAGTTGACCGCAGTAATGAGTTCGCATGCTGTTTCCGGAGTTACGGGTGCTGGTTTTTGGGGGCGGAAGACGGTCTTCTGGTTCGCGCGAGAGGGGCGACAACGCCCATCGAGATGATGTATTTGAGTGCTACATCGACATCCATGTCGAGTTCGATGACTTCGTTTTTTGGCAACATCAGGAAAAAACCGGAGGTCGGGTTCGGCGTGGTTGGTACATAGACACTGACATGCTCGCCCTGGAGATGATTGAGTACATCGCCGCCCGGCTTGCCGGTGAGAAAGGCGATGGTCCACGAACCCTGGCGCGGATACTCGATCAGCAGCGCTTTGCGGAAGGCGTTGCCGGACGAGGAAAACAGCGTGTCTGAAACCTGCTTGACGCTGTGGTAGATCGAATTGACGACGGGAATGCGGGCGAGGAGTCGCTCCCACCAGATCACGAGTCGCTGACCAACGAAGTTGGCGGCGAGCAGGCCGGTCAGGAGAATGATGGCCAGGGTCAAGATGACGCCGGCCCCCGGGATGTTGAAGCCGAACAGAGTCTGCGGGTGGACGGCCGTCGGCAACAGTTGCAGCGACTGATCCATCGTATTGACGATCAGCGACAATACCCAGGCGGTGATCGCCAGCGGAACCCAGATCAGCAGACCGGTCAGGAAGTAGCGCTTGATCAACTGCCCGCGCATGTCCCTGCGCTCGCACATGTTCCGGTGCCACCGGCACAGGGCGGTGCGCTCTCTGTTGCTTTCGGCGATGCGTCAGCGGGCGGCGTGGCACCTCCCTTGAAGTCGGTGGCGTACCAGCCATTGCCCTTCAACTGGAAGCCGGCAGCGGTAACTTGTTTTGCGTATGCTTCAGCGCCACACTCGGGGCAGATGCTGAGCACAGGGTCGCTGAGCTTCTGCAGATGATCCTTCTGAAAAGCGCAGGCATCGCAGCGATAGGCATAGATCGGCATGGGCTAACTTTCAATCAATTTCAAAGACGCGAATTATACTCGAACGGAGGCGGTTTTCGCTGACGCCGCCTTAACGTACATGAGGGCAAAAGCCCTGTTTTCAAGCAATTACATCAGTCGAAGATAGCTCTGCGTGAGATCCTTGCCCCAGAAAAGGGCGAGCAATCCGGCCGCCGCCAGATAGGGGCCAAAGGGAATCGGTACGTGGCGACCGCGTTTGGCCAGTACGATCAGGCCTATGCCGACCACGGCACCGACCAGCGAGGAGAGCAGGATGATCATCGGCAGGATTTGCCAGCCCAGCCAGGCGCCGAGAGCGGCGAGCAGCTTGAAATCGCCATAGCCCATACCCTCCTTGCCGGTGGCGAGTTTGAATCCCCAATACACCGTCCACAGTGAGAGATAACCACCCATCGCGCCGATCACCGCCGACTGAAGATTGGTGTAAGTACCAAACAGGTTGAACAGCAGGCCGAACCACAGCAGCGGCAAAGTAATCGAGTCGGGCAGCAATTGCGTGTCGACATCGATGAAGGTCAGTGCAATCAGGCAGCAGATCAGTACAATGCCCCCCGCCGCCGCCCAGCCGAAGCCGAAGTGCGCGGCCGCAATTGCGCAGAGGAGGCCGGTCAGTGCTTCGACGATTGGGTAGCGCGGTGAAATCGGCGTATGGCAAGCCGAACACTTGCCACGCAAAACCAGCCAACTGATGAGCGGAATGTTTTCCAGCGCCGTGATCGGGTGTCCGCATTCAGGACAGCGCGATCGTGGTATGGCCAGGGTGAGAGCTTCGTTTTCAGGTACTTCTTCGCCGCGCAGTTCTGCGGCCTGGCAATGCCAGTCGCGCTCCATCATCCTGGGCAGACGATGGATGACGACGTTGAGGAAACTGCCGACCATCAGGCCGAAAACGCCGCAGGAAATGGTAAATACGAGTGGATCCAGAAAAACGGATGGCCAGCCTTGCATCATCCGACCACAGCGCCCAGCTTGAAAATCGGCAGGTACATGGCGATAACCATGCCGCCGATCAGCACACCGAGGACGACCATGATGATTGGTTCCATCAGGCTGGAGAGCGCTTCTACCGCATCATCCACTTCGGCCTCGAAGAAATCGGCGACCTTGCCGAGCATGGAATCAAGAGCGCCGGATTCTTCACCAATGGCAACCATCTGATTGACCATGTTGGGGAACAATTCGCTGCTTTGCATTGCCGAGGTCAGGCTGGTGCCGGTGCTGACTTCGCCCTGAATCTGCCGGGTGCCGATCTTGTAAACATAATTGCCGGCGGCGCCACCGACCGATTCGAGTGATTCGACCAGGGGCACACCCGCAGCAAACATGGTTGCCAATGTGCGTGTCCAGCGGGCAATGACCGACTTGCGAATGATGTTGCCGAAAACAGGCAGGCGAAGAAACAAACGATCAAACGCGATCTGCATGGTTTCCGATCGCTTCCAGGTATAGAAAAAAGCATAAATTGAGCCGCCGATGCCGCCAAATATGGCCCACCAATAGGCAATGAAAAAGTCCGATATGCCGATCACAATCATCGTCGGTGCCGGCAGATCGGCGCCAAAACTCTTGAACACTTCCTTGAACGCAGGGATGACAAAGATCATGATCACGGCCGTAATAACAAAGGCAACGACAATGATGGCTATCGGATAAAACAGCGCGGATTTTATTTTTGACTTGATGGCGATCATCTTTTCTTTGTAGGTCGCCAGTCGCTCAAGCAGCGTTTCAAGAATACCGGCCTGTTCGCCAGCGGCAATCAGGTTGCAGTAAAGCTGATCGAAGTAGAGCGGAAATTTGCGGAAGGCTTGCGATAGCGAACTGCCCGTTTCCACGTCGGACTTGATATCGAGCAGAAGCTTGCCGACCGCCGGATTGTCGTGTCCGCGGCCTACGATGTCGAAGGTTTGCAGTAGCGGGACGCCGGCCTTCATCATGGTTGCCAGTTGTCGGGTGAACAATGCGATGTCCTTATCGACGATCTTACCGCCACCTTTGAAGCCCTGTTTTGACACCTTGGAGACCAGAATCCCCTGGCGCCGAAGTGTCGCATTGACAACCGCTTCGCTGGTGGCACGCTGTTCGCCGCGAACGACTTTCCCCGCCTTGTTTTTACCGGTCCAGAGAAAAGTGTACTCCTTAACTTCCTGGGCTCGCTTTGTTGATTTCGTTGCGGTAGCCATGCTGTCCCCTTCGATATGCTTTACTCGTTGGTGCTTCCCAGTACTTCATCAAGTGAGGTAAGTCCCTGCATGACCTTGAGCAGGCCGGAACGGCGCAAATCGTTGACGCCCTCTTTTTGAGCCTGTGCAGCGATGTCCAGAGCCGTCCCGTTGGCCATGATCATCCGTTGAATGTCTTCGGTTACGGGCATCACTTGATAGAGGCCAACCCGACCCTTGTAACCAGAACTCTTGCAGCGTTCGCATTCTCCCGGGCCGTAAAGCGTCCAGCTACCGTCGAGGTCCGACTCGGTGAAACCTGCATTCAGCAGTGTCTCGATCGGTGTGTCAAGCGGCTTCTTGCAAGTGCACAGGCGACGAACCAGCCGCTGAGCGGTAATCAGCAGGATGCTCGAAGCAATATTGAAGGTCGGGACGCCCATGTTCATAAGACGGGTCAGCGTCGACGGGGCATCGTTGGTGTGTAGGGTCGAAAGTACCATGTGCCCGGTCTGCGCGGCCTTGATGGCAATTTCCGCGGTTTCAAGGTCTCGGATTTCGCCGACCATGATGATGTCCGGATCCTGTCGCAGGAAGGCTTTCAGCGCGATCGGGAAGGTCAGTCCCTGCTTGTCGTCGATATTGACCTGATTGATGCCCGGCAAGGGGATTTCCGCAGGGTCTTCCGCAGTGGAAATATTGATCCCTGGCCGGTTCAGGATATTCAGACAGGTATAGAGCGAAACGGTTTTGCCGGAACCGGTCGGGCCGGTAACCAGCACCATGCCGTACGGGCGCTGGATGGCGTCGAGTAGCAGGGCTTTCTGATCGGGATCGTATCCCAGCGCATCGATGCCGAGGGTTGCGCTACTGGGATCCAGGATGCGCAGTACGATTTTTTCGCCGTACATGGTCGGCAGGGTACTGACGCGGAAGTCGATCGCCCGGCTCTTGGACAACACAAGGCGCATCCGGCCGTCTTGTGGTACGCGTTTCTCGGCGATGTTGAGGCGCGAAATCACCTTGATGCGTGACGCGATTTTTTCCTTGATGACCAGTGGCGGCGAAGCGATTTCACGCAAAATGCCATCAGTACGGAATCGGACACGATAGCTTTTCTCGTAGGGTTCAAAGTGAATATCCGATGCGCCGTCGTTGATGGCATCAAGCAACATCTTCTGGATGAATCTGACAACCGGGGCGTCGTCAACTTCGAGTGCCGCAGCATCATCAATCTTCTCAGCTGCGTCTTCGTCGGTAAATTCGAGATTGATGTCCTCGTTGGTCAGGCTCTTGAGTGTGTCCTCGACCGACTCCGCGAGCTTGGAAACCAGCGGAGCAAGCTGGTTCTCATCAACGATGACCGGGTCGACAGCCATCCCGGTCTGGAAGCGAATCTCGTCCAGCGCGCGCAGGTTGGTCGGGTCGGCGATAGCGACCGACAGGCGGTTGCCGCGTTTGTGCAGCGGAACGACACGGTGTGAAGCGATCAACTTGCGGTCAATCGCGCTCCTCTGGATATGTACGTCGTCAAAGGCGTTGAGGTCAAGCAGCGGGTAGCCAAAAGTGTCGGCGGCAAAGCGCGCAATATCGGACGCGTTCGCTTTCTTGCTGCCGACCAGTTGCTGGATAAACGAGGTCTTGGTTTCAGCAGCCAGCGTCAGTAAAGCCTCGGCCTCGGCTTCCTTGATTCGGCCGGCTTGGACGAGAGCGCGCGCGAGGCCGCTAAGCGATGATTGTTGCGGATTGGCCGCCATAGTTAGCTAAAAGACGCTTGCTTGCGTCAAAGGATCCCGACTCTAACCATTGTACAGAAAATGTCAGGTTGATGATGCATTGAGTCGGCGCGTTTGTAAAGAAGGGCAGAGCCAAGGTGACGACATTGAAATTGAGGAGGCTATCTGACCTTGGCCTAGATGCGGCCAAGCAGAACTTCGGAGACAAAGCGGCTACCGATGTAGGCCAGTAACAAAAGCAGAAAACCGGCCAAGGTCCAGCGCAGTGCAATCCGACCTCGCCAGCCGTAGGTGTGACGTCCAATCAGCAACGCGGCGAAAATCCCCCACGAGGCAAAAGCAAACAAGGTTTTATGATCAAGTACCAGGGCTTTGCCGAACAGCGCTTCTGAAAACATGATTCCGCTTCCCAGGGCAAGGGTCAGCAGCGAAAACGCGATGACGATCATGCGGAAGAGCAAGGCTTCCATCGTCAGGATCGGAGGCAGGCTGGCAAGATACTTGTTGTGTTCCCTGTGGTGCAGTTTTCGTTCGACAAAACCCATGAACACGGCATGCATTGCCGACAGGGTGAATAGGCTATAGGCCAGCATGGCGGCCAGAAAATGCAGCTTGAAGCCCCAGGCGTTGGCGTTTTCAATGATGCGTACCTGGGGGAAAATGACCGGAAGCACCGCACAAAGCGCTGCAAGTGGCAAGACCATCGGCTGCAGGCCATCCATACGTGAGCGGAAGCCTTCCAGCCAGTAAATGAGGACGGCCAGCCAAAGCATCAGCGATAGTGCAAAACTGAATGAGAAACGCATGCCGCCAGCGCTGAACAACCCTTCATACAAGCCGAAGCCCTGGAGCGTCAAGGCCACGAAAATCGCTGAGCGTTCCCAGAACTGCGTCGGCAGGGGACCAGGTGACTTGTCGGTTTCACGCCAGCGCGTATGCCAGAAATAGAAGCCCAGCGCCGCATAAAGCAGGGACGCAGCGATGAGCGGCACTAGGTGCAGTAGAATATCCAGCATTATTTCAGTTTACACCAAGCCGGAAGCCAAATGCTCGACAACCTGACCCAACGTCTTGCCCGCGTCATGAAGACACTGCGCGGTGAAGCGCGCCTTAGCGAAGACAACATCGCCGATGCCTTGCGTGAGGTTCGTCTTGCCCTGCTGGAGGCGGACGTTGCTCTGCCTGCCGTCAAGGCGCTGATCAGCGCCGTCAGGGAAAAAGCGGTTGGCGAGGAGGTCATCGGTTCCTTGAGTCCAGGGCAGGCGCTGATTGGCGTCGTTCATCGTGAGTTGACGCTGCTCATGGGCGAGGCGCACAAGGGCCTCAATCTGGCCACGCAGCCACCGGCGATTATCCTGATGGCCGGCTTGCAGGGGGCGGGCAAGACCACCACGGTCGGCAAACTAGCCAAACTGCTGCGCGAAACACAAAAGAAAAAGGTGCTGCTTGTCTCCTGTGATGTCTATCGACCGGCCGCCATCGAGCAGTTGAAGACCGTTGCCGAGCAGGCCGGGGTTGATTTTTTCCCTTCTCTGTCCACCGACAAGCCTGTCGATATTGCGCGTCAAGCCGTCGATTGGGCAAAACGGCACTACCACGACGTCTTGCTCGTTGACACTGCGGGCCGACTGGCGATCGACGAGTCGATGATGAAGGAGATTGCCGAACTGCACGCGGCAATCGAACCGATAGAAACCCTGTTCGTGGTGGACGCCATGCTCGGCCAGGATGCCATCAATACAGCCAAGGCCTTCAGTGAGGCCTTACCGCTTACTGGCATAATCCTCACCAAGCTGGATGGAGACGCACGTGGAGGCGCGGCGCTCTCTGTGCGCCATGTGACCGGCCAGCCAATCAAGTATGCCGGTGTGGGCGAAAAACTTTCAGGACTTGAAGCCTTCCACCCTGAACGTATGGCCTCACGTATCCTAGGCATGGGTGATGTGCTGTCGTTGATAGAAGAGGCAAAGAAGGGCATTGACGAGCAGCAAGCCGTTGAGTTTGCCAGGAAACTCAAGTCGGGCAAGAGTTTTGATCTCAACGATTTCAGGGATCAGATCGGCCAGATGCGCAAGATGGGCGGACTGTCGTCGATGATGGAGAAGTTGCCGGCACAGTTTGCCCAGGCCGCAAGTCAGATGCCGGCCGGAGGTGAAGAAAAAACGATTGCACGCATTGAAGGCATAATTAATTCGATGACACCTTCCGAGCGCAGCAAGCCCGAACTGCTGAAGGCTTCACGCAAACGCCGTATCGCCATGGGGGCTGGCGTTCAGGTGCAGGAGGTCAATCGCTTGCTAAAGCAGTTTGAGCAGATGCAAAAAATGATGAAGCAATTCTCCAAAGGTGGCATGGGCAAGCTGATGCGGGGAATGAAAGGAATGTTGCCCGGAATGCGTTAATTGTCTGCGATCTAGCGCGAGGCGACCCGGCGGCTGCTGTACACCCACTGGTTATGCCAAGCGCCGCGAACAAGATTCGGGTATTCGGCCTGGCCGAGGCTCCCGTTGTAACGACCGAGTGCGCGGTAAAGATCGCCTTGTTCGATGTCCAGATAGTGACGCAGAATGGTACAGCCGTAGCGCAGGTTGGTTCGCAGATGAAACAGATTGTCATCGTGGCGACCGATGATCTTGATCCAGAAGGGCATGACCTGCATGAAGCCGCGTGCGCCGGCTGAGGAAACGGCGTATTTCTTGAAACCGCTTTCTACCTGTATCAGACCCAGAACAAGTTGTGGATCGAGTCCCGCACGTGTCGCCTCATAGTGAACTGCACGCAGAAACTCCAGTCGACTTTCACGATCAGCGATGCGTTTTTCGAGGCGACGCGACATTTCGGTCAACCAGTCAATGGCCTCCATCGAGTCAAGGAATGAACTCTTTGGCGGAGCCTGATCCGAGATGGCGCGCGATAGTGCGGCCTGCACACTGGCCGAAAGCGGTTCGTACTTCTGCGCGCCGGCAAGCACGGTGAGAGGGAGCAGAAGCGCCACCAATAGAGCTAGTCGCCGCACAATTTTGCCTTCAGAAAAGAAACGGTATCGGCAATGGGAAGCAGTTGTGCTTCAGCGTCACTACGGCCTTTGTATTCAAGTTTGCCTGCGGCCAGCCCACGCTCGCCAACGACGATCCGGTGCGGGATGCCGATCAATTCCATCTCTGCGAACATGACGCCAGGGCGTTCGTTTCGGTCGTCGAGCAGAACGTCGACGCCAGATGCCTTGAGTTCGTCATACAGCGCATCGGCTGTCACTTTTACGGCCTCACTCTTGCTGTAGCCCATGGGAACGATACACACCTCAAACGCTGCAATGGGCGGGGGGAAAATGATTCCGCGATCATCATGACTCTGTTCGATGGCCGCACCGACGATACGCGAAACACCGATACCGTAACAGCCCATTTCCATGATCTGGCTTTGGCCATTTTCGTCGAGGAAACTGCACTTGAGTGCTTCGGCGTATTTTGTGCGCAACTGGAAGATGTGCCCGACCTCAATCCCACGGCACAGTTCGAGTGCACCCTTGCCGTCGGGCGAAGGGTCACCGGCGACAACGTTGCGCAGGTCGGCAACCAGCATGGGTTCCGGCAGATCACGAGCAAAGTTGACGCCGGTGATATGGAATCCAGCGGCGTTGGCTCCACAAACGAAGTCGCTCATTACAGCCACGCTGCGATCCGCAAAAACGGCGATATTTTCGACACCAACCGGGCCGATATAGCCCGCTTTGCAGCCGAGTGCAGCGACGATCTCCTCATCGCGCGCAAAGCGGAATTCTCCGACGATTTTTTCCGTCTTGACCTCATTGAGATCGTGGTCGCCACGCAGCAGGATCAGCGCGAACTGGACAGCACCGGTCTCCGGCAGAGGGTTACGCATGATCGCTATTGCCTTGACCATCTTGATCAGCGGGACACCAAGGAAGTCGGCTACATCCTCGCACTTGATCTTGCCCGGCGTGGCGATCTGCTGCATGACCTGGGAAGCCACACCCCTTGGCGTTCCAGGTGCCATGGCTTCGGCCAGTTCGACGTTGGCGGCATAGTCCGAGGCGGGACAGTAGGCCAGCGCGTCTTCGCCGGAATCTGCGAGAACATGGAATTCGTGCGAACCGGTACCGCCGATCGATCCGGTATCGGCAGCAACAGCACGGAACTTCAATCCGAGTCGGGTGAAAATCCGTGCGTACGTATCGAACATGTGGCGGTATTCACGCTGCAGGTCCTCAAAACTGGTATGGAAGGAATAGCCATCCTTCATCAGGAACTCGCGGCCACGCATGACTCCAAAACGAGGACGGATCTCGTCGCGGAACTTCATCTGTACCTGATAAAAATGCAGCGGCAGTTGACGGTAGCTCTTTATTTCCTTACGGACGACATCGGTGATGACTTCCTCGTGCGTCGGGCCTATGATGAAATCGCGCTGGTGACGATCCTTGAAGCGCAACAATTCAGGCCCGTATTTTTCCCAGCGACCGGACTCCTGCCACAGTTCGGCCGGTTGCACGGCCGGCATCGACAATTCGATGGCGCCTGCGCGATCCATTTCCTGCCGGACTATGTTTTCAACTTTGCGTAGCACGCGCAGACCAACGGGCATCCAGGTGTAGATACCGCCGGCCAGACGTTTTACGAGGCCGGCGCGCAACATTAATTGATGGCTGACGATTTCGGCGTCGGCTGGGGCTTCCTTGAGCGTGGAAATGAAAAATTGCGAGGTACGCATGGGAATCGGATTTCTTTGGGTAAAGGGGGATTTTACAAGACAGATCAGCAGAGCGCGATGCAATCATGTTCTTTTGAACGATTCGGCGTGATCGGACATTGGTGTGCTTTCCAAGCGATTTGAAATGTGAAAGAATGAACTCGACCAATAAATTTTGCAGGTATTTCAAAATGCTCGACCGTGAAGGCTATCGCCCGAACGTCGGCATCATCTTATGTAACGCAAAGAACGAGGTTTTTTGGGGCAAGCGTATCCGTGAGCATTCATGGCAGTTTCCACAGGGTGGCATCAAGCGCGGTGAAACCCCTGAACAGGCGATGTACCGGGAACTCCACGAAGAGGTTGGCTTGTTCCCCGAACACGTCACAATTCTTGGTCGAACCAAGGACTGGTTGCGTTACGATGTGCCGGTACACTGGGTAAAACGCGAATGGCGCGGCAGTTACAGAGGGCAAAAACAGATCTGGTTTTTGCTTCGTCTGGTCGGGCGCGACAACGATGTGTCCTTGCGCGCCTGCAATCATCCCGAGTTTGATGCCTGGCGCTGGAATCATTACTGGGTTTCGCTCGATGCTGTAATCGAGTTCAAACGCCATGTTTATGAGCAGGCGTTGAATGAACTCGCACGCTTTCTCGATGCGGACCGTCAGCGTCGGGATGGCGGACGCGAGCGTGTTGTTGATGGGACAGGAAGCAAGCTTGAGCGCAAGACATAGCTTTGGTTCTTCTCTGGCTGCTTTGGTCGATTAACTGAAGTGGATTTTCAATGGGCGTTATGAATGCATTACGGTGTCTTTTTGCCCTTGCTCTGACATCGCTGTCGGCACATTCGCTGGCGGATGGTTTCGATAACGAGTATGAAGAAAAACCCTGGGCGGAAATTGAAGTGCAATTGCCGGCTTTTCCTGAACAAATCAATCTGATCCCGTTTCAGGTAGGTGCGATGACTGACACCAAATATTTGATCGACGGCAATTCCCTGTCCGTCGGTTCAGACGGCATATTGCGTTTTACTTTGGTGGTGATCAGTTCTGCGGGCGCACAGAACATTACCTACGAAGGTTTGCGTTGCGCAACAGCCGAGCGCAGATTTTATGCGTTTGGCCGGTCAGACAAGACATGGTCAAAGGCTCGGAGTAATCAGTGGGTCAAAATTCAGGGCAGCACCAACAATCATCATGTAGAGCTTTACAGCAATTATTTTTGCCCAGTTGGTGCCGCTTATATCAGGAACGCTGATGATGCTCGCAGGGTTCTGCGCAAAGGCGGACAATCCGCGGTGATTAATTAATTTTATCTTTCAGGCAGCCCACAAGGCTGGATTCGCGATGCTTGATCCGCTGATTATCGAGTTTGACAAGGCGTTGCGTACGCTCTTTGCTTCAGCACCGAATTCACGCCTTTCGCCTGGGGCAGGGCTCATGGAAGAGCCCTTGTCTGATGAAGACAGGGTGCATGCAGGCTCGCTGATGCGAATCAATCATGTCGGAGAAATCTGTGCGCAGGCCTTGTATCAAGGTCAGGCGCTGACTTGTCGCGATCCCGAAATTCGGCAGGCGCTTGAACTGGCCGCCTATGAGGAAACCGAACATCTGGCCTGGACCGAGCGCCGCATCAATGAATTGGGAGGGCGTAAAAGTTTGCTCAATCCCCTGTGGTATCTGGGAGCGCTGTCATTAGGGGTCTTTGCCGGCAAGCTTGGCGATGCATGGAGCCTGGGCTTTCTAGCCGAGACTGAACGTCAGGTTGAAGCTCATCTTGATCATCATTTGTCCGAATTGCCGACCCAGGATGTCAAATCCCGTGCAATTGTTCAGCAAATGAAGGTCGATGAGGTTTCTCATGCCGAGACTGCAATCCACCTCGGTGCGCGGGATCTGCCCCCCAAGCTGAAAACAGCCATGCGACTGGCAGCAGGCGTCATGACGCGGACCGCGTACTACGTCTAAGAAATCCGTCGCTTTGCCTAACGGGCATGGATTTGGCTCCACCCCGCAATATGAAAGTTGCCGGCCTGCCCGTTGCACTCCCTTGCAGGGCGCATTCCGGCTTGGCAGCCGGAATCGCTTGATTGGTTCGGAGCATGCTCCGCGAATTCCCAATCTCGCCCCCCGACCCCTCTCCCAGAGAGACGAGGGGAGGTTCGTGAGTCGCTGGCGCGACTTTCAGGCTAACGCGCAAGCCGTTAATCTTCGACGATCTCGAGATCGTGGGTGATAAAGGCCGTCTTGCCGAGCATGATCGAAGCTGAGCAGTACTTGTCTTTCGATAGTGCTATGGCGCGTGCAACCGCATCGGGTTTCAGTTGCTTTCCGCTGATACGGAAGTGAAAATGAATCCGGGTAAATACTTTGGGTTCGGTTTCGGCGCGCTCTGCCTGCAGGCTCACTTCGCATCCGGTAATGGCGTGACGCCCCTTCTTCAGAATCGCCACCACATCAAACGCCGTGCAACCGCCTGTGCCGGCAAGCAACATTTCCATCGGCCGCGGTGCCAGGTTTCGACCACCGGCTTCAGGCGCGCCATCCATTACGAATGCGTGATTGCTTCCTGTTTCGGCCAGAAACGACATGCCGCCATCAATCCATTTCACCTTGCACTCCATAACACCCTCACGTTCTACAAAGATTCATTCTAGCAGCCTGTCGGACTTGAGTTTGCTCATGGCGGGCCAAAGATTCCGGAGACCGAACTTTGAGTAACAGCGCCAAAGACTAAAATATGTGCCTCCGCACCAGAATCGACGAAAATCGGTGTATGCATACCTACCTTACCAATATCGACCTTTTACCATTGAACACCCTTGCCCTTCCTGGTCGGGCGGCGCGCTACCTTCGGGTTACGGAGGCGAAGCAACTGGCCGATTCAGCACTCTGCGAGAGGCATCGTTTCGTTCTTGGCAGCGGCAGCAACCTCGTGCTTTCCGGCGACTTCGACGGCCTCATTCTGCACATGGCCATCACCGGCCGCGAACTGGCCGGCGAGGATGCCGATGCCTGGTATGTGCGCGCCGGGGCCGGCGAAAACTGGAATGAGTTTGTTGACTGGACGCTGACGCAAGGCTGGCCGGGGCTGGAGAACCTGTCGTTGATTCCCGGTACGGTCGGTGCCGCGCCGATCCAGAACATCGGCGCTTACGGGCTGGAAATAGCCGAACGCTTTCATTCGCTCGCCGCCTGCGACATGAACACCGGCCGGATCGTCCGCTTGGACCGCAGCGCCTGCCGCTTTGGCTATCGTGACAGCGTTTTCAAACAGGAAGGCTGGTATCTCGACGGGCGCTACGCAATCACCGAGGTCACTTTTCGCCTGCCCAAGGTCTGGCAGTCACTCACCCGCTACGCCGATGTCGCTGCTGAACTCGAAGCGCAAGGCATCCTCACGGCAAACGCCCGTCAGATCGCTGCGGCGGTGATCGCCGTACGCCAGCGCAAGCTACCCGATCCGCAGCAAATCCCCAACGTCGGCAGCTTCTTTCATAACCCGGTGGTCGATTCGGCAACGGCTGACCGCTTGCAATCGGCCCATCCTGGCTTGCCGCTTTACCCGCAAAACGAAAGCCGGGTGAAACTCGCTGCAGGCTGGCTGATCGAGCAGGCCGGCTGGAAGGGGAAGAATCTCGGCCCGGTCGGCATGTACGAAAAGCAGGCGCTCGTCCTGGTGAACCGTGGCGGCGCAACGGGCGCCGACGTGGCCACGCTCATGCAGGCCATTCAGCGCGACGTGCGCATGAAATTCGGCGTCGAACTGACACCGGAGCCTATTTTTCTCTGAATAAAGCCAGGGAGGCGCTGCGCTTCCATCGGTGATCCTGGCGGCGCACGCCGCGAGATGGCCGTAACTATTTGCTTTTGCGGCGGGGCATTCAACAGGGGAAAATCGGGTTGGCAGACAGTCGGCAGACAGTCAACCAGAACAGCGAAACACCAAGACCCACAGGAAATACCCTTGGGGGAGAGATCAAAGCCTCACAAGGAAAGGCAAGTGAATAACCTGGTGCCTCGGTGGTTTGCTGTTTTGGTTTGCCGATTACTCTGATTCAACGCGGAATTCAGCAGAGCGGGCGTGCGCCGGCAAGCCTTCGCCTCTGGCCAGCGTTGACGCGATGCGCCCCAGCGTCTTCGCTGCCGCTTGTGAAACGCGGATCAGGCTGCTGCGCTTCTGGAAGTCATAAACACCGAGCGGCGATGAAAAGCGTGCGCTGCCCGAGGTGGGCAACACGTGGTTTGGCCCGGCGCAGTAGTCGCCAAGTGATTCCGAAGTATAGGGGCCGATGAAAATGGCGCCGGCGTGGTGGATCTTCTCCACCCAGTCCCCGGCATTGGCCAGGGAAAGCTCAAGGTGCTCCGGCGCGATGCGGTTGGCGATGGCGCAGGCTTCGTCGAGATCGCGCACCTGGATCAGTGCGCCGTGATTTTCCAGCGAAACGCGAATCACGTCCCGGCGCGGCATGCCCGGAAGCTGTTTTTCGATGGACCGGGCAACGCGCTCGATGTAGTCCGCGTCGGGGCAGAGCAGAATCGACTGCGCCAGTTCGTCGTGCTCGGCCTGCGAGAAGAGATCCATCGCCACCCAGTCGGGATCGGTCTTGCCGTCGCAGATGATGAGGATTTCCGAGGGCCCGGCGATCATGTCGATACCGACTACGCCAAACACGCGACGCTTGGCGGCGGCAACGTAGGCATTGCCGGGGCCGACGATCTTGTCCACTGCCGGCACCGTCGGCGTACCGTAGGCCAGCGCCGCCACCGCCTGTGCGCCGCCGATGCAGTAGACGCGATCGACGCCGGCCAGCGCGGCCGCCGCCAGCACCAGCGGATTGCGCTCGCCGCCCGGCGTCGGCACGACCATGATCAGCTCCCTGACGCCGGCCACCCGGGCCGGAATCGCGTTCATCAGTACCGACGAGGGATACGCGGCCTTGCCACCCGGAACGTAGAGGCCGACACGCTCGAGCGGCGTCACTTTCTGGCCGAGCAGGCTGCCCTCGCTATCCTCATACTGCCAGCTCTGCAGGGTCTGGCGTTCATGATAGCTTCTGACGCGGCAGGCCGCCGCTTCGAGCGCCGCGCGCTGATCGCCGGGCAGACCGGCCAGCGCCTTGTGCAGTTCGTCGCGCGACAGTTCAAGTTCGGCCATCGAGTGGACATCGAGACGGTCAAAACGCCGGGTGTATTCGAGCAAGGCGGCATCGCCGCGCGCCTTGACGTCGGCCAGGATGGCGCTGACCGTCTGCTCGACGGATTCGTCCTGCGCACTTTCGAAAGCCAGCAGTGAATCGAGCCGTGGCTGGAAATCGGCGTCGCGGCTGGAAAAACGCTGGATGGAAATCATGATCCGACAACGCTGGCAATGGCGTCCAGGATGGGGACAATCTTCTCGCGCTTGAGCTTGAGCGCGGCCTGATTGACGATCAGGCGCGAGGAAATGTCGACGATGTGTTCGATCGCTACCAGATTGTTCGCCTTCAGCGTACTGCCGGTCGATACCAGGTCGACGATGGCGTCGGCCAGTCCGGCCAGCGGCGCCAGTTCCATCGATCCGTAGAGCTTGATCAGGTCGACATGCACGCCCTTGGCGGCGAAGTGCTCGCGGGCAATCCTGATGTACTTGGTCGCCACCTTAAGGCGGGCGCCCTGACGCACGGCATTCGCATAATCGAAGCCGGCCGGAATCGCCACCATCATCCGGCACTTGGCGATCTTCAGGTCGAGTGGCTGATAAAGGCCGTCGCCACCGTGTTCGAGCAGTACGTCCTTACCGGCGACACCGATGTCCGCCGCACCATACTGAACGTAAGTCGGCGCGTCGGTCGCACGCACGATGACGACGCGAACATCGGCACGCGTGGTCGGGATGATCAGCTTGCGCGAAGTTTCGGGATTCTCCAGCGGCTCGATGCCGGCCGCCGCCAGCAGCGGCAGCGTCTCTTCAAAAATGCGGCCCTTCGAAAGGGCAATGGTAATGCCGTCCACGGCGCTGATCCTTTATGCGGCTCGGTAAAGGCGCGATTCTACCGCAATGCCGCACTGACGGCAGGTTTGGCCGGGCGATTGCCCCTTTCCAGGTCATTGGTCACCAACGGAATTCAAAAGCCACCATAATCTGGCGGCTTTCGCCTTTAGGGCACAGACTCACTCGCTGCCATCCGCAGCATCCAGACGCCCATCGCCGCCGTCATCACGAACAGACCGATCCAGAGCCACAGCGGCCACGCAAGCCAATCCACGCGACGCATCTGGATATCGACGATCACCAGCGCAACAATCGGCAGCAGGCCCCAAGCCAGTTGCGTGATGCCCAGCGTGAACCAGTCGATGCGGGTCGCTGAGCGCAGCAGCGACAGCGCGCCGGCCGCCGGAACGTTCCGATACCACCAGAGATGAGCACCGGCATTCAGGCAAACGCCGATGTAGAGCGCGAACCAGACCCAGACTTCCACTCTGGCCGGATCGAAGCGTTCCCAGAGCAGGAAGGAACAGGCCGTCACCACCAGCGTAAATACGAAGATCATCGTCGTCACTGTCCGGGCAGGCGCCCACTTTCCGAACCAGGACTGGAAGAAGGCCGACAGCAAAGCAGCGGTGTATAGCGCCCCAAGGAAACGCAGATTGAACGGGGCCAACGACCACGACCAGATGCCGACCACAAGCGGATACGCAATCAGCAGACCGCCACCGGCAACCACGAGCACGGCAACTTCCAGCCAGGTTACAGCGCTCAGTAAAGGCGAAATGGGTGGATTGATGGATGAAGGAGGGGTCATGGAATAATTGAGCGTGGGACCATCAAGAGAATGACATGGAAGTGCGCCGCGTAAAAATTGCAGATACGGCTCCATCGGATTGGATTGAGATCGAGCTCCGAGGTGTCTTGCAGGCAGAGCACCACCGCATGCCCACGTATGCGGTGCCACGTCTGGGCGTAATGCTGCGCCTTGATCTCGCGCCAATCAACGTCTTCATTACCCAGAAAAAGATAGGTGGCAAACTTCTCCGAGCGCCTCGACTGGACGTCGGGATGCTGGCCGCCGGGTGGGCTGAAAAACGTTCCGTCACCGTATTCGCTCGTTTGTTCAGCCGCTTGTCGTCCAAATACAGTCCAGCAGACTCATTACTTATCCCATGCTTCGGTTCCTCTGACAAAGCGCCACCCAAAAGACGAGAGTAGACGCCTATTTCATATAGTTTACAAGCACTTGCTGGAAGTCACTGAAAGTTAACGAGTATTCTCAGTGTAGCCGTGGCCGATTATGTAATTGGCGTTGTGTATGACGAGATAGGGCAAACCCCCTCTCCTTGCGGGTTGGGCTGCAGGCCAAACACGCGTCAAACTTGGTGTTACGGCGGTCGCGGCCAACTGCGGTTTCAAGGTTCGCTAACCGCCAAAAACCCTGAGTCGTGCGCGCAGGGCTTCGACTTCATCGAGCAATTGCAGCGCCAGTGCGGCTCCGGCAAGGTTGACGCCAAGGTCGCGCTGCAGGCGCAGGGCTACCGTTGCGCGGTGCATGTGAATGCCGCTGAAGCGCCAGCGA
>NZ_JAEUOI010000121.1 GCF_016790145.1 Propionivibrio sp.
TACTTGACTACGGCCTCGCCCGTTTCCGTACGGAAGAGGGAACCTGGCACTATCTGGCCTGCCCCGGTGCCGTGCTGAATTTTGCCGACAATCAACTGGGCGTGAATACCCGGCGCTACCTCTGCGATCAGGATTACGCGCGCATTTCCGCCATGCTGGCCGGGCAACTGGCCGAGGAAGAGGAAGCGCTGAAGAGCGTCAAGGACAACCTGCAAAAGCTCGAACACGAGCTGTTCCGGCGCTTGCGCACACTCGACCGGTGGCCGTAATGAACGACGAGAAGTGGCGCCGCGACGTGGCGCGCGACAGCGAACGCCTGAAGGAAGCCGAACGCAATCGCCGTTCGCTCCTGGCCCAGACCGTCTTCCTCGGCAGCCTTTCGGTTCTTTTTGTCGTGCCGCTGCTGGTGGGGGCTTATCTGGGGCGCTGGCTGGACAGCCAGGGAGAGGGCTATAGCGTGGGGTGGACCATGAACCTGATCATCCTCGGCCTCGCGCTCGGGGTGTTCAATGTTTATTTCTTTATCCGGAAGTACTGGTAATGGAAGCGGCAGGCGTTGTTTTCAGCATCGGCTGGCTGCACATCACTTCAACGGTGGTGACCACCTGGGGGCTGCTGCTGTTTTTCGGCGTCGGCTGTTGGCTGGCGACCCGACGCCTTTCAGCCGACAAACCCGGCCTCGTGCAGACGGCGCTCGAGGGTGTCGTCCAGTCGATCGATAGTGCTATTGATGGCGTCTTGCCAGGCCGTGCCGAATTGCTCCTGCCCTTCGTCGGTACACTCTGGCTGTTTGTCGCGGTGGCCAATCTCACCGGCCTCATTCCCGAACTACATTCGCCAACCGCAGATTTGTCGACCACCGCCGCGCTGGCCTTTCTGGTTTTCCTTTCGGTGCATTGGTATGGCATCCGCAGTGCGGGTCTGAAGGAGTATCTCAAGCACTACCTGACGCCCAGTCCCATCCTCCTGCCGTTTCATCTGCTCGGCGAGTTTTCGCGCACCATCGCGCTGGCCATGCGCCTGTTCGGGAACATCATGAGTCTGGAAATGGCCGCCCTGCTGGTACTCCTGGTCGCGGGGTTACTGGTGCCGGTGCCGATCCTGATGCTGCACATCGTCGAAGCCCTGGTCCAGGCCTACATTTTTGGAACGCTGGCACTGATCTACATCGCCGGTGGCATGCAATCCCATGAAGCTTCGGAGAACACTGAAGCACCTCAATCGAACGACAAGAAAGGAAGCACAACATGAGCGACATTCACTGGTTTGCCCTGATCTCCACCTGCGCTGCCGCACTGGCCATCGCCGTCGGTGTCATTTTCCCGGCCATCGCCATGGGCAAGGCGATTACCCAGGCACTGGAAGCGCTGGCGCGACAGCCGGAGGCGGAAAAATCCATCACCCGCACGCTGTTCATCGGTCTGGCGATGATCGAATCGCTGGCCATCTACGTTCTGGTGATTGTGCTCATCATCCTCTTCCGAAATCCGCTGCTCGAATACGTATTGAAGTAGGCGGCGGTCATGGAGCTGAACTGGACCACCTTTGCGCTGGAAATCATCAATTTCCTGGCGCTGCTCTGGATTCTCAAACGCTTTCTCTATCGGCCGGTGCTGGCGACGCTGGCCGAACGCCGGGCCGGAATCGAGCACTCCCTGAATGAAGCCCGTGCAGCACAAGCAAATGCCGCAAGCCTGAAAACCCAGTTCGAGAGCCGTCTGGCCGACTGGGAGCAGGAAAAGGCGGCAGCCCGCGCCCGCTTCGATGCGGAACTGGCGAGCGAGCGCGCAAGGCAGATGGAGGTATTGAGCCGCGACCTTGCCGCCGAGCGCGAGCGCAGTGCCGCTCAGGACGCCCACCGGCAGGAGACAGTGC
This sequence comes from Propionivibrio sp., assembly GCF_016790145.1. Classification (GTDB taxonomy): domain Bacteria; phylum Pseudomonadota; class Gammaproteobacteria; order Burkholderiales; family Rhodocyclaceae; genus Propionivibrio. Next base: position 1,876 of record NZ_JAEUOI010000121.1, read on the forward strand.
GGCGCGAACTGGTGGCCGAGGCCGGCAGCGATGCCCGTGCGTTCGCCAGCGTGCTGCTTGGCAATCTGGCCGGGCCGGATCTGGAAGCGCGACTGGTCGAACTTTTCATCGACGAACTGGCGGTTTTGCCCGAAGCGCGTCTTGCCCCCTTGCGCGCCGGCCAGAATGACCATGGGCACGGTGTCGTGACGAGCGCCTATCCGCTCGCCGAAGTGCAGCGGCAACGGCTCTCCAGTGCGATCGACGCCCGGCTGGGCACGCATGGCCCGCTCGAATTTGTCGAGGACGGCAAACTACTGGCCGGTGTGCGCCTCTCGCTCGGTGCCTGGCAACTGGATTTCAGCCTGGCTGGCGAACTGGGCGTTTTCGCGGAGGCCTCCAATCTTGCTCGATGATCCCGGTCGCCAGCGCAGCCCATGGCTGGCGGACTACCGCGCACAGTTGCGGATCAACGAAATCGGTAAATTGGTATCGATCGGCGACGGCATCGCCCGGATCGAGGGACTGCCGTCGGCGGCGATGGATGAAATCCTGCGCTTCGAGGACGGCAGCGAGGCCTTGGTATTCGATCTGGGCAGCCGCAGCATCGGTGCCATCCTGCTCAATCAGAAAGAGCGGCTGGCCGCCGGTGCTTCGGCACAGCTCACCGGACGGCGACTCGATATAGGCGTTGGCGATGCCTTTCTCGGCCGCGTGGTGGACCCCTTGGGCCATCCGCTTGATGGTGCGTCGGCGCCGCAATTCAGTCGACGGCGCGCCCTCGAGGTGGCTTCGCCGCCGATCACGGCGCGCGATTTTGTCGAGCGGCCTTTGCTCAGCGGCAACAAGATGCTCGATACAATGATTCCCATCGGCAAGGGACAGCGGCAACTGATCATCGGCGATGTGGGTACCGGTAAAAGCTCGCTGGCCCTCGACACCCTCATTGCCCAGAAGGGGCGCGATGTACTCTGCGTTTATGTGCTGATCAGCCAGAAGCGCTCGGCAGTCGTTGCCACCCTCGAAACCCTGCGACAGGCGAGTGTGCTCGATATTACCTGCATCGTGGTTGCCGAGGCCGCGACGACGCCCGGCCTGAAGTTCCTGGCGCCCTTTGCCGGTTGTGCATTGGCCGAAGAATGGATGTGGGCCGGCCGCGATGTGCTGGTGGTGTACGACGACCTGACCACCCATGCCCGCGCCTATCGGGAGCTGTCCTTGCTGCTGCGTCGTCCGCCGGGGCGCGAGGCCTACCCCGGCGATATCTTCTATCTGCATTCGCGTCTGCTGGAACGCTCCACCTGCCTGTCGACCGTGCACGGTGGCGGCAGCATGACCGCCTTGCCGATCGTCGAAACCGAGCAGGGCGAGATCTCAGCCTATATTCCGACCAATCTGATCTCGATCACCGATGGCCAGATCTATCTCGATCCGGCGCTCTATGCCCGCGGTTTCCTGCCGGCCATCGACATCACCCGTTCGGTTTCGCGCATTGGCGGCAAGGCGCAGGTACCGGCGATCAAGGCCGAGGCTGCTCGCATGAAGCTCGATTACCTGCAGTTTCTCGAACTGGAGGTATTCACCCGCTTCGGTTCCCGGCTCGAAGCCAGCGTCGAGGCCAAGATCCGGCGTGGCCGGCTGCTGCGCGAACTGCTCAAGCAGGATCGTCTGTCACCGCTGACAGCCGAGCAGCACATGGCCTGGCTGGTGGCCTACAGCGAGGGTCTCTTCGATGGGCTGGAGGGCGGCGCAGTGCAGGCGCGCCTTGCCGGACTGCTGAAAAAAGCGGCAGCGGATGGCCCCGGAGTGGGGATTGCTTCGGGGCGGGAGGCCTGGCGGGACGCTGTTGCCGGCTGGTCGCGTGAGCTGGACGAAGAGTCGCGATGAGCCGCCGGCGTGAACTCGCCCGCCGGATGGACGCACTGTCCGATATCGCCGGAATCATGTCGGCGATGAAGGGCCTGGCCCTCATGGAAATCCGCATCCTGACCGATTTTCTCGCCAGCCAGCAACGCATGGTGGCTGGCATCGAGGCGGCTGCGGCAGACTTTCTGCTGACCCATCCCGAGTTCGCCGATGAGCCCGTAGCCGGGCGCGAGCTCTGCGTGCTGGTGGGCTCGGAGCAGGGCTTCTGCGGAGATTTCAACGAGACGCTACTGACCCGGATGGAGGCAAGGTGCAAGGAGGAGGATGCGCCAGTGCGCTGGCTCGTCGTGGGCCGGCGTCTGGCCAGCCGGCTTGGCCAAAGGGAGTGCGTCGAACTGGCGCTGCCGGGCGCCCTTGTCGCCGACGAGGTGCCCGCCGTGCTGCTCCGCCTGACGCGGGATCTGGGTCGTTTGCTGGCGCAGGCGCAACTGGCCGGTTACGGGCTTTCCACCCTCTATCATTGCGACGCCACGGGCGATATCCGCATGCGATCGCTGCTGCCCTTGCGCGATTTACCGGCCCCTGGGAACCCTTCGGCCTATCCGGCGGATCTGAATCTTGCGCCCGAAGTATTTTTGCGCGGACTGACCGGGCACTACCTGTACGCCGCACTTAACGCGGTGCTGTACAGCTCGCTGATGGCCGAGAACCGCCAGCGTCAGGCGCATATGGACCGAGCCCTGCAGCGCCTGGATGAAGACAGCGCACGTCTGCGGCTCACCTACAACATCCAGCGCCAGGAAGAAATCACCGAGGAAATCGAGGTTATCCTGCTTTCGACCGATATGCTGAACGAAGGCTAACAGCGGTTTTGGGGTAAACGCGATGGGCCGTCCATTAAGCGTGGCCATGAATAAAGCGGAGTGAATGATGAGAATGCATCTCCTGCTACCAACTTCCGTATTGCGCCTGATCTGTTTTCTTGCGTTCTTCGCCCTACCGTCGTTCTCGGGCGCTGCCGAGCCACCGGTCTGGATCGACAGCAATGTGGCCGGCGAACGACAGGTGCATCTTTATTTCTTCTGGACTCGTACCTGTCCCCACTGCCAGGTCGCACGGCCGTTTATTGAGGCTTTGCCGGAGCGTCATCCCTGGCTGGTTCTGCATAGCCGCGAGATTACTTCGGACAAGGCTGCAGCCGACGCTTATGTAGCCATGGCGGAGTCCCTTGGCCAGAAGGCCAGTAGCGTTCCGGGATTCCTCTTTTGCGGGCGGATGGAGGTGGGATTCGATCGGCCGGAGACAAGTGGTCAGGCGCTGGAAGAAGCCTTGCAGTCCTGTCATGAATCAGGTAGCGCTCAAGCGGTGGATGCTTCAAGGGTAGCGCAGGAACCCGTCATCGACCTTCCCTTGATTGGGCAGATTACCCCCGGACAACGATCCTTGCCGGTGTTCACCCTGGTCATTGCCGGACTGGATGCGTTCAATCCCTGTGCCTTCTTCGTTCTCCTCTTTCTTCTTTCGCTGCTTGTCCATGCCGGCAGTCGTGCGCGCATGCTGTACATCGGCGGCGTCTTCCTGTTTTTCTCTGGCCTCGTCTATTTCCTGTTCATGGCCGCCTGGCTCAATGTTTTCCGCTGGATCGGGGAAATTTCTTTCGTCACCACCGCTGCCGGGGTGCTGGCGCTCATTGTTGCCGTGATCAACATCAAGGATTACTTCTGGTTCAAGAAGGGATTGTCGCTGTCCATACCGGATTCCGCCAGGCCGGGCCTCTACCAGCGGATACGCGGCCTGTTGCGTGCCGACAGCCTGCCGGCAATGACGCTGGGCACCGTCACTCTGGCGCTGGCGGCCAATTCATACGAGCTGCTGTGTACCGCCGGATTCCCAATGGTTTACACCCGCTTGCTGACCCTTTCGGATCTGTCGCCCTGGCAACATAACGCCTACCTGGCGTTGTACAACGTCATCTATGTCATTCCGTTATTGGCGATCACCCTGGTGTTTACTTTCACTCTCGGAGCGCGAAAAATGTCGGAGACGGAAGGGCGATTGCTCAAGCTGGTTTCCGGATTGATGATGCTGGGGTTGGGCAGCCTGCTCATTGTTGCACCGGCCGCTCTCAACGAGTTGCACGTAGCCTTGGTCCTGCTGATCGGCGCGCTGGGCGGTACCTGGCTTATCCATCGGCTGATGCGGCCGCGAATAAATGACCGATAGAGCCTTGAAGCGAGAGGAGCGGGTAAAACCATCAGATTCGATCGGAGGTTGTACCCGCAGGCATCACCATTGGGTGAACTGCACTGATTTGTCGTGGGAAATGCAAAGCCACACTATGGGTTGTGCTCCGTTTTGCAGGGAATGAACCGACGGCGCCGAATTAATGACGGAAAATATCGGATATCCGGATTCCGTATTTGAGTTATCTTTGTGCAGCGCAACAGCAGAAGTGACTGACTATTGGTGAAGTTACTGGATGTCGGCAAACGGCCAGTTGCGGTCATTCAAGAATTCTCCCTAAACGCGCTTTGTTTACCCCGACAAGCCAAACCCTTTGGTACCGCAGGGTTTACGACGATTTTACTGTTTCATCAGAGTGGCTACAGGGGGATTAGAGCTTAACGCCCAGCAAATCGAGAATGCGCTGCTGATCATCATCGGGC
>NZ_JAEUOI010000139.1 GCF_016790145.1 Propionivibrio sp.
TCTCGATCCAGGGGAAGGCGTTTTCCTGGCCGATGGCCACCAGCACTTCGTCGCATTCCATGAATACATCCGGCTCGCCGGTAGGAATCAGGCTGCGTTTTCCCTTGGCGTCGTACTCGGCGCGCACCCGCTCGAAGAGGACGCCATTCAGTTTTCCTTTGTCATGGACGAACTCCTTCGGCACATGCATGTTGATGATCGGAATATCTTCATGAATGGCGTCCTCCTTTTCCCACGGCGAGGCCTTCATTTCCTCGAAGCCGCTACGCACCACGACCTTGACATCCTCTCCGCCCAGCCGGCGTGCCGAGCGGCAACAATCCATCGCCGTGTTGCCGCCGCCGAGAACGATGACCCGCGGAGAGATGCGGCTGGTGTGTCCGAAGGCGACATTGGCCAGCCAGTCGATACCGATATGGATATGTGCTGCGGCCTCCTGGCGACCGGGAAGCTCGGCGTCGCGCCCGCGGGGTGCGCCGGTGCCGACGAAAACGGCGTCCCAGTCCTCGGCAAGCAAGTCGCGCAGGCTATTGACCCAATGGTTATAGCGGGCTTCGACGCCAAGATTCAGGATATAGCCGCACTCTTCATCGATGACGTTGTCGGGCAGACGGAATTTGGGAATCTGACTGCGCATCATGCCGCCGGGAAAGGCGCCGCTGTCAAATACGGTCATCCGGTAGCCGATCACCGCCAGATCGCGGGCCACGGTCAGCGAAGCCGGACCGGCACCGACGCAGGCGATGCGCTTGCCGTTCATTTTGCCGGGCCGCTTTGGCAGGCGATCCTGGATGTCGTCCTTGAGATCGGCGGCGACCCGCTTCAGCCGGCAGATGGCCACCGGTTCCTGGTCCAGCCGGCCACGGCGACAGGCCGGCTCGCAAGGGCGATCGCAGACGCGCCCGAGAATTCCCGGAAAAACATTGGAACGCCAGTTGATCATGTAGGCATCCGAGTAGCGCCCGCCAGCAATCAGGCGGATGTACTCGGGAACGGGGGTATGCGCCGGACACGCCCACTGACAATCCACGACCTTGTGAAAATAGTCATGGGCGCCGATATTCGTCGGTATCATGTGCGTTCAGCCTCCAGTCACTGTGGCTAAATGATATTCGGCCGCTTGCCGCCAGCCCCACCAAGGTTTGCACTGTAGCACCGTCTCACGCCAAGCAGAACCCGTGTTGTGGTTGTGCGAAAAATATTCCGCCGATTTTTCCCTCAAGTCAAAAAAGTCGGCTAGGCTTGGCACTTGTTGTCCGGTGGTGACTGATCATGGCCCTGCGCGCACTCATCTTTGACGTCGATGGCACCCTTGCCAATACCGAGCGTGACGGCCATCGCCCGGCGTTCAATGCGGCCTTTGCCGAGGTGGGGCTGCCCTGGCACTGGGACGAGGCCTTCTACGGCACCTTGCTGGTCACCGGCGGTGGCATGGAAAGGCTGCGCCACTATGCCGAACATTTCGACCCGGCGCTGCTGGCGCGACCCGATTTCGAAGAACTGATGCACCGCGTACATGAAATTTCGGCGCGCAATTACCAGCGGCTACTGGCCGCCGGAGCCATCCCCTTGCGTGCCGACATCGGCCAACTGATCTGCGATGCGCGAACCGAGGGGGTACGGCTGGCCATCGCCTCCAGCTCGAAGCTGGATAACGTTGTCGCCCTGTTGCGCGCCAATCTCGGCCCGAATGTCGATACCTGGTTCGATGTCATTGCCTCAGGCAACGTTGCGGCGGCCAAAAAGCCCTCGCCCGAAATTTACCAGTGGGCATTGAAGCAGCTCGATCTGCCGCCACGCGATTGCCTGGCCGTGGAAGACTCCCAGTATGGCCTGGCGGCCAGCCTGGCGGCAGGCATCCCGACCGTGATCACGGTCAGCGATTACACCAGCAAGGAGAACTTCGATGGCGCGCGCATGGTGCTGGCAGAAGCGGACCGGGTTTCACTCGAAAAACTGCGTCTCTGGCACGCAACGGCGAGCACCTCGTAGCCGTAAATCAATCGTATCCAAAGTGAACCACCAAATCACCAGAGAAAGCACCATGAAATTCAAGGTCTCGGTTCTGTTTTTCCTGGTGTAACCTGGTGTCCTGGTGGTTCGCCTTTGACCTTGCCTGCTTTTACCCTTTCGCCTTCAACGACTTTTTCGGGTAAATGTCGAAGCGACTCGATTTGCCTTCCAGCGCATAGCCGGGCGGCTCGCCGGCAATGACCGGCGCCTTGCGCGGCCGCTTGACGACTACCCGGTGCGTGGCCAGCGTCAGCGCCGCGGCAAGCAGGGCCGGTGCATCGTCGTCTGATCCCGCCAGCGGGCGAAACAGGCGCATTTCCTTCTTCACCAGAGCGCTTTTATCGCGCGGCGGAAACATCGGATCGAGGTAGATGACCTGCGGCGGCTCACCGTCCCACGCACCCAGCAAATCGATGGCGTTGCCGCAGAGCAGACGCATCTGCGCCACAATCGGCCCCACTTCGGGATCCGCCAGCGCTCGCTGCAAGCCGTCTTCAAGCAGGGCCGCAATCAGCGGCTGGCGCTCGATCAGGGTCACCGCACAACCCAGCCTGGCCAGCACGAAGGCATCGCGCCCCAGCCCTGCCGTGGCATCGACCAGCAGCGGGCGGACTCCCGGCTGGATGCCGACGGCCCTGGCGATCATCTGCCCGTTGCCGCCACCAAACAGCCGCCGATGTGCGACCACCCCGTCGACAAAGTCGACCCGGACCGGCCCCGCTGCGCCCCGACCCAGTTCAACGAACTGCAGGCCTTGACGACCCACCTGCAGGGCAAACTCGGCGTCGCCATCCATCCGTAATTGCAGCCGTTCGGCCCATCCAGCCGCCGCCTGGGCAAAGGCCGGTTCCAGGGCTTGCATGCAGACTGTGCTCATCCTGCTTGCCTTACGCTACGCAGCGAAGCTAGATCACACAACGCCGGGTCAATGTTTGCAGCACCCGCGCACGTTCGCGGCGCCCCGCATAGACCAGCGTCCAGATGCGTTTTTCAAGATCGGCATGCTCGCCGGTGCGCTGTTCGGGGGCGTAGTGCACTGTCAGAACCTTGCCGATCAGAAACTTGGGTGACTCACCGACAATTTCGGCCATCTCGTTGGCCAGTCCGTCATCCGTCGTAAATGCCGCCACACAGCGCGCCAGGTGAATGGCCTGGGCTGGACTCTCCAGTTCGAGCGACGCAAGGTGTCCGGCACCCGCAGCCGTCACCGGGTCAGTCGATACCTGCATGGCATCAACAATCAAGCGGGTAATGCGCAGACATTCCGAGCGGTCTTCCATGGTTTTTTCCTGAATGAATTTGAAGAACAAGCAAGCGGGTAAGGAACAAGGGATTTGCACTTGTTGCCGGCTGCGCCAGTTTAGCGGGCAATGCAGAATTTGTCCGACGAGATTGAAGCCGCGACACGCTCTTTGAATCTGCAGCGCAGTCGGCTTGCGAACAGCGCTGCAGCGATTCTGTAAGACTTTGTAAGCGAGGTCGGCGAAACGCGACCGCTCACGTTATCCGTCTCAGATAGCCGTCCATACCAACTGAGTCCCACAGGCGGCAAAGGTCCTTTCGGACACACTCAAACATCAAGGAAAAAACATGAAGCAAAGCATTCGCCGTTTCGTTGTGATCGCCGCCGGTCTGCTGACGACCTGCATGGCAAGCGGCTCCGCGCAGGCACAAAATCCGGTTCTCGGCGGCCTGCTTGGCGGCGGCACCGGTGCCCTGGTTGGCCAATCGGTCGGCGGGCGCAACGGAGCCATAGTCGGCGGTGCGCTGGGTGCCGCTGCCGGCGTCGCCATCGCCAGTGACTATCGGGGAGGGGCTGGCTATTACGCCCCCCAAGCGTATTACCCACCCCAACCCGTCTATTACCCACCTCAACGTGTCTATTACGCGCCCGAGCCCGTCTATTACTATGCTCAACCGAGGGTCGTCTACTCTCCCCCGGTGTATTACCAGCGCTATGGAGGCAACTGGGAGCACCACTACCGGCATGGCCATGATAAGGGCCGTCATCATGGCTATGAGCACGATTGAGATTCGGACCACGATCATCACTGGCATTGAATTTCGGCGCCAGCCGGTCATCAAAGCGCCTGCTCGATCTGCTTTTCAAACCATTCGGCGAAAAAGCCGGTCATCGCCTGCAACTTTGCAGAGGGATTCACCAAGGATGATCAGTTTCGATGCTGATCCTTTAGTTACAAGGGCAGCGTCGATGCATAATCGGCCTGCAAGGCAAGCAGGACGGACGTTTCGGGGCATCCATGGGTGGGAGGCAAGGTTCATGCGGCAACTGAGTCAATCGGCTTAGAGGTCGCCATCCGATGCGCGTTACGGGGCGGTTACATTTTTCAGGAAAACAATTGTGGTCTGTCCCGGTTTTAGTCCCCACGGTTTTAGTCCCCATTGTGGGAACTGTAATCATTTTGCTTCCCCCTTAACGAAAATTAATGATTCAAGGCTAGGTTTGTCTTTTGAAACTTCTGGGCACATGAAAGATGATGGATACCATGGTCCAGGAATATCTCCGCCACCACGACCATATCTAGTCGATGTGCCTAAGACCTTTCCGTCGCTTCGCCTGATGATTTTGTGGATAGTCCTAATTACATGCGGATCACCAACAACTAAATTGATCTGGTCACGCTCAAAATAAAACTCACCCAAATCGGACGCTTTATCTTTGGGCGGAATATGAACATTCCCCCATTTGTCGAACCTTTCCGCCGGCAACTTCACCGTCTCGTACACCTTGATTCCTCCGTCGATGGCGCATAAGCGCGTGACTTCCACATCGGCCGACATCTGGCTCGGCGTGGCACAACCAGAAATTGCCATGGCAGTAGCAACCGAAATGATTAGATGTTTCATGCGGCGACCTCAAAAATTGGTTGTTTTGTGCTTCTCGAACAATTGGACTGATTCGGCGGCAATGTGGCTGCGCCAGAATATCCGCATAAGTCATCACCTCGCCATTGGCAAAACGCAGTTCGCCGATCAGCGGGGAGGCGTCGATCCAAAGAGATCCAAAGGGATGTTCAGAGACATTTCCTATTTTCAACGCCCTGAAGGCGCATTCAGACTCCCTGAGCAACGCTCCCATTTGTCATTCAGTATCAGAGCATACTTGCATTACACACGGCTGACTCTAATGCAAATATCAACCCCGATTGCGATTCTTGCAGCACAAGTTGTTGGGCCGGCCGGTCAAAGCGCCTGATCTGGCTGCTTTTCAAACCATTCGCCGAGAAAGCCGGTCATCGCCTGTACCTTGGCCGAGAGATGCCGGCGCGTCGGATAGACCGCATGGATAGGCAGGCGCCGGGTTTCCCAGTCCGGCAACAGGCGTACCAGCAGGCCGCGCTCGATCAAGGGCAGCAGGATGAAACACGGGGCGTAAACGATGCCGCTGCCGGCCACCGCCATTTCGGCGAGGAACATGCCGTTGTTGGCCTTGATCGAGCCACCGACGCGGATGCTGAGCGCTTCGCCCTTGTGATCGACAAACTCCCAGTGGCTGCCTGTCGCTGAAAACGCGTAGGTAAAACAGGTGTGCCGGGGCAGATCGTCCGGCGTCAGCGGTGTCCCGGCGCGTGCCAGGTAAGCCGGCGCGGCGGCAATCAGCAGTGCCGTTTCTCCGATATGCCTGGCCACGACATTTTCACTCCCTACCCGCCCGACACGAATCGCCAAGTCAAGGCCTTCTTCGGTGAAATCGGCGACGTTATCGGAGAGCACGATATCGAGCGCGATTTCCGGGTAGGCCTTGGAAAATGCGGCAAAGGCCGGCGCCAGGCGCAGTACCGAGAGCGCGATGGGCGCCGTCAGTCGCAGGCGGCCGCGTGGGTGACGCGCTTCGCCGGAAACACTGGCCTCGGTTTCTTCGAGATCGGCGAGCAATTGCGTGCACCGCTCAAAGTAGGCAAAGCCGGCGTCGGTCGGGCTCATCCGTCGCGTCGTGCGGTTGAGCAAGCGCACGTTGAGATGCGCTTCGAGCTGCGCCACATGGCGCGACACGGCAGAGGTGGAGAGGCCGGTCTGCTCGGCGGCGGCGGCAAAACCACCGGCCTCGATCACCGAGCAGAAAACACGCATGGCTTCGAATTTGTCCAATTTATTATCCCGATTTTTGCAACACAGATTCAATTGTATATGTGTTTACTCTTGATAGCGGGACATTTACAGTGCAATGCAACGCGGGATCACCCTTACCAGCCTTTGTGTTTCTGGTTATGTCTTGCGTTTCACCCGTCCACCTCAAGGAGCTGCAAAATGAAACTCTACTTCGCCCCCGGAACCTGTTCGTTTTCGCCGCATATCGCCCTGCGCGAAGCCGGCATCGATGTCGAACTCGTTCGCGTCGATATCAAGAAGCATGTGCTCGCCGCCGATGGCAGCGATTTCAGCACGATCAACCCGAAAGGCTACGTCCCGGTTCTTGAACTTGATAACGGCGTTCGCCTGACCGAAGGCCCGGCCATCGTTCAATACATCGCTGATCTCAAGCCCGAATCCGGTCTCGCGCCCAGGGCCGGGACGCTGGAACGCTACCAGTTGCAGGAATGGCTGGGATTCATCAATTCGGAAGTGCACAAGGGTTTCAGCCCGCTGTTCAACCCGGCGACACCCGCCGAATACAAATCGATCGCGCTGAGCAATCTGTCCAATCGCCTGGATTACCTCGCCGGCCATCTGGCGAATAACGAGTTTCTGATGGGCCAGCAGTTCACCGTCGCCGACGGCTATCTATTCACCGTGCTGGGCTGGGGTCAGTGGGTTGGGATCGACATCAAGCAGTGGCCGGCTCTCTCCGCCTTTGTCGAGCGTGTTGCAAGCCGCGCCAGCGTAAGCGATGCGCTGGCGGCCGAGGCGGCGAAAACATGATGTTCCTGTAAATGCAGCGCCGGGGGCGGCAACAAATGCCGTCCCCATACCATAGGTAACACAGCATGAACTCCAAACAACCGATTCTCTTTCTCTCGCACGGCTCGCCGATGACGGCGCTTGGCGGTGACGAACTGACACAGGTGTGGACGACGCTCTCCACCCGACTAAGCAAACCGGAGGCGATCGTGCTCGTCTCCGCCCACTGGAACACGCGGCTGCCGATTGTCGGCGGCAGCGCGCAGCCCGAGACGATTCACGACTTCGCCGGCTTTCCCGATGAACTTTATGCACTGCGCTACCCGGCACCCGGTGCACCCGAACTGGCGCAGCGCATCAAGCAGCAACTGGGCGACGCCGGTATCGCCGCCGGCATCGACGCCAGCCGCGGGCTTGATCACGGCGCCTGGGTACCGTTGCGTACGCTGTTTCCGGCGGCGGACATTCCGGTGCTGCAACTCTCGGTTCAGCCCGAACGTTGCGCTCGACACCACTACGCGCTCGGCGCAGCACTGGCGCCGCTGGCCGACGACAACATCCTGATCGTCGCCTCCGGACACCTGACGCACAATCTGGGCGAATACATGCGCGGCAAGCCACACGCCGAAGAAACACAGGCCTTCCGTGACTGGGTACACACCCACCTGCTGGCTGTTGAGAGCGAGGCCCTGTTCGACTGGCCGCATGCCACGCCGCATGCAAGCTTTGCGCACCCGACACCGGAACACTTTCTGCCGCTGTTCGTCGCGCTCGGTGCGGCCGGGCCGAAGCACACCACCGAATGGCTCGGTGGCGGCTGGGTCGCCGACTCGCTGGCCGCCGACAATTACCGCTTCACGCAGGCGAGATAGCGCGATTGTGCCGGCGCCAGTCAGGCCGACCTGAGCATCAATCGCTACAGCTCGCCAGGGCAGCGGGCTGATTTGTCCTGCGATTTATCGCCGGCCTGAAGTGATCTGCTCGACCATGGCGCGAATCGCCGAGAGCTGGACGCCCTTGCGGGTGGCGAAGTTCTCGTCGGTGTAGCCCCACCAGTCCCAGCAGCCGTTGGGGTTGCGGTCGGGTATGGAGACCGCCTGCGGGTAGAGAACGACGATGTGGTTGCTTTCGGCCCAGCGGTTGTAACCGGCATTGCGCACGAAGGTGGTGCCGTAGTACAGGTCACCGCCCTGCACCGGTCTCAGTGGCAGATAGTTTTGCCCCTGTTTGCAGCCATGCAGGGCGACATGCAGGCGGCATGCTTCGCCCCTGGCGCAGGCCGCCGGGATGTAGGCCCAGCCGGTGCTGTCCATGCCGCTGCTCCACGAAAAGCGGTTCCCGGGCACGTAGGGGGTCTGGTCGAACTGCACCAGGCGAGCACTGACTGGCCCTTGTTTCGGCTTTTTCAGATCCCCGTAGATCCAGTTGAGGATGACCTTGGCCGCGTCAAACTTGCACTTGCCGATGTAGGGTGATTCGGATACGCCGCAGTCCTTGCCGTAATCCAGGGTCGGCATGGTGTGCGAGGCCTTGCTCAGGCGCACGCTGACGAGGTTCTTTTCCGGCACGGCCAGAAGGCTGTAGTAGTCGGACAGTTGCTCGGCGATCGGCACCGGCACCGTCTGATCCTTGTCGCCGGCGAGGATCAGGACGCGCTGGCGCGTCAGGTTGGCGGGGTCATCGATCAGCCCCTGGGCGGCAAACTGGCGGGTTTCGCTGACCAGAATCGGCAACTCGGTACTGGTCTTGGAAACGCCGCACAGTTTATGTGCGGGGTCGATCGTACACGAGCATTGCGTGGTCGCCCGCAGGACGTTGCCCTGGCTACAGAAGAACGGCCCTCCGGCGATAACGCCCGCGCCCTTGACGATTGACGAATAGGCCACCTGGAACTGCACCGAAGCGAAGGCCCCGGAGGAGAGGCCTGAAATCGAGGTTTCGCCGATATCGATATTCAGCGCCGGCAGTTTCTCTGGCGTGGCACCGTGGACCGCAGGCAAGGAGGCAGCGAACGCGGCCAGCAGAAAAAACAGGCGGTGCAGGCGGCGGGAGAGAAAAATGGACATCATGGACTCCTTCTCAAGATTGCGGCAGGGAATAGACTGCATTGCGTCAGACTGAAAATATTATGGCGTCAGCGATTGCCGAAGTCATGTGGAACACCGGATGACTTTCTCATTGTCCCGATACGCCATTCACTCCAGACAGTGCGCCCGGCGTTTGAGCACATGCTGAAGACTATCTGATTACGGACGATGACTTGCGCGTATGCGCTTTTAGCCAGGAGGCACATGATCAGCAACACACCTCCAGTGAGGCGAAGCGGTAAATGGCTCAATGACTCAATGCCCACGGATGTTGGTCAGACGACTTCTGCTTCCTGCGTCGTACCACGCCTACCAGACCCAAACCCGCCAGTAAAATGGTGTAAGTTTCGGGCTCAGGAACCAAGGCGGCGACATCGCCGGGGCGAACCGCCCAGGCATTGAACTGACTATCAGCACCGAGGCCGTACTGGGCGCCTATGGCGGCATCGAAGAACCACGCGCTGCTGAACGGATAGGGCTCATACGCAGTACCTGACCAGTAAATAAAAGACCTAAGGTTCTTGACCAGGCCAACATCCGCCTGGCCATAGTCATCGATCGTGCCCTCGCCAAACACACCAAAATCAGACTGGAACGTGCCAACAGTGGAATACTTTCCCTTCAGCTTCAGGTTGACGTAATACATGTAGCTCAGCTCGCTGTGCCGACTTGTGATATTTAAGCCAATGTCGGTGCTGCCATCGTATGCGGCACTGTAGTTCCAGTCAGAGCCCACTGGCGAATGGCGGCCAAGTGCCAACCGGTCAGCGACTCGCCAGCGACGCGTGAGATTTTCAGGCTGCTGGCACACGTCTTGGCATCACTCCAGTTCATGTTGACGTCACCATCGTAGTCGCTGGTCTTGGCGTATTTGGCGTCCTGCAGCCAGGTTACTTTAAGAACATCACCGTAGAGCAGACCGCCGCCTCGGTCATTCAGCGCCGCCTGCACCGCGCCGTTGCTCAGCCAACCCGCCGTAGCCAGTGCCAAGCTCACCTGCTTCAATCCAGACATGTTCGCCTCTTTCTGGAGTATGCCAAACGAGCATAAGCTTCCCCCCCCTGGAACCCTCTGTCAATACCCTTTTCTGGGTAATTATGCGTATCAAGTACTGCATCAACTAACGGGAAACCCATGAGTTGCACTATGTTTATAAAACCGATAAGACTATCGAACACGCCGCAGCACGGACAACGAGGAAGTTTTCAGGCGATGGCCTGCGCGACGGCGTAGTGAATCGTCGTGTTCGAGTATGGCAAGCGACATTGGGCCCGTCGGGCGTCCGCGAGGGACATATTCTGTGGGCAAGGCAATCGTTTTTGGTTCAGCGCCGTGTTTCCTGGAATCATCCACCGCGAGTGCACTGTGTGATGCGTTGAATTAGACGAATTAGGTATCCCTTACACGCATGTACCAGCAGAATCCTGAAATAAAGGCGGGAAAGGTCCTGCAAGTATCGGAAAAATCGACCCAATCCATCAATCATCGCGTCTTGGCCGGTCAGGCCGCTAATGCCCACCGGTGAGTTGCGTCAAAAAATTAATGTGCGTGAAAGAGATAGCTTTATAGACGAATGCCCGGGTTCAAGAGCTTGACCGGTTTCAACGGGTCGATTCCCTCGTCATTGCATTTTTCAGTCGGCGCATCAACCAGCCGATGCCCGGCAACTTGGTGTAGAGTTCTTCGGCCGCGTCCCAGTAGTCGCGGTGCCAGTTCACCTTGCCTTCGGCGTTGAACTTGAGGTGCGACACGCCACGAATGACCTGTGCTTTGTCGCGTCCCCACAGCCGCAGGTGGAAGTAAAATTCCCATACCAGCAGTGCGCCATTTTCATCGACAATGCGTTCGCTGATCGCAAAGCGTGGCTCGGAGACCTGCAGGAACATGTGAGTGAAGATGCGCTGAATCGGGGCCAGGCCGCGCACCTCGTTGAAAGGATCCTTGAAAAAGGCATCTTCGGCGTAGTAATCGGCAAAGTGCGCCACGCTGTCCGGGCGCAGGCTCTCGTAAAAAGCGATCAGCGCATCGAGGCTGGACTGTTTCATCTCGACTCCATCAGGCGCCGGTCAGACGGCGTATCAGCGGAAAATACAAGCGGTACGGCAAGTGCGCGAGCAGCTTCATCGCCCGCGTGAAGCGCTTCGGATAATCGATCTCGAAAGCATTGCCAGCAAATCCGTCCAGCGTTGCCTGTGCGGCGGCTTCAGGCGTCAGCAGAGCCGGCATGGCAAAGTCGTTTTGTGCCGTCAGCGGGGTGGCGACAAAACCCGGATTGATTATTCGTACACCGATCCCCTTGGCTTCAAGATCAATGTACAGCGCCTCGGCAAAGTTGATCAGCGCGGCCTTGGTCGGGCCGTAGATCAGTGATTTAGGCAAACCGCGATAACCGGCAACGCTGGCCACAAAAGCAATCTGCCCCGCGCCCTGAGCAAGCAGTTGCGGCACGACACAGGTGGCGAAGCTGACCGCACCGACGAAGTTCACCTCGATCATTCGGCGGGCCGTTGTGCTGTCGAGTTCCCAGGCGCGCATCGGCACGTAGTCGCCGGCCAGGTAGATCGCCACGTCCACCCCGCCCCAGGTTGCCAGCAGGGCATCCCAGGCGGCGCGCAGACTCGCTTCATCGGCGGCATCGCAGGGCAGCAGCAGTGCCTCTCGCGCACCATCGGCGACCTCTTCAAGCTGCGTCACCTTGCGTGCGGAAAGCGCCACGCGTGCACCTCTTGCCAGCAGCAAGCGGCCCAAGGCCGCACCGATGCCACTCGAAGCGCCGAGCAACCAGACGCGCTTGCCCTGCCAGTCGGTGATCCTGGGGTTCATGCCTGAAATCCAGTGAGTACTGTTTTCATAACTCCTCCTGGGGGTGAGGGTAACGGGCAGGCCAGCACCTTTCATAAATCGGGGTGGCGCATCCCTGCCCGAAAATCGAACTTGTAGTCGACGCTCAGAAATCTCAATGTCACTTCAGCACCGTGCCGTTCAGATCGTCC
>NZ_JAEUOI010000145.1 GCF_016790145.1 Propionivibrio sp.
TGTGCTCGGCCTTCGATTACGAAGGCTTCTGGGGGCACTCTCTGGCCACCGGTATTGCCTGTCAGGAACTTGCCCATTTCGCGCAGATATCAAGTGAGGAAATCTTCACCATCGGTCTTCTGGCAAGGGTTGGCGAACTGGCTCTGGCCTCGCTGTTTCCCGACGAATATGCTGAAATCCTGCTTGCCGCGCGCGATCGGCGCCTGGACCTGGCGACGCTGGAGCAGGAACGTTTTGCCATGGATCACCACGAGCTGGCGGCCACCCTGCTCGACGAGTGGGGCCTGCCCGAGGTGCTCATCCAGGCGGCCTACCACCACGAGAATCCGGATGCCGCCGGTTTTGCCGATGGATCCCGGGTGCAGACGCTGACTCATTCGCTAAGTTTTGCCAGTTCGCTGGCGCATGTCTGCATGGTCGATGAGGAGTCACGCTGGGGTCTGTTGCCGGCTCTGCTGGCCCGTGCGGCGCGTCTTGGCATCGGTGGCGAAACGCTCAACGCGCTGGTCGACAAGATGGTCGAGCGCTGGCGCGAATGGGGCGCCAAACTGCAGGTGCGTACCAAGGACATTCCGCCCTTTGCCGAAATTCTTGCGGCCAGTCCGCCCCTGCGCCGAATGGGAACGGCCGCCGACACCGAGAACCGGCGCGCCCCTTCGCCGTGCCTGCTCGTTCAACTGATCGGCATCCCGCTGCCGGAACTCACGGCGCTGATGCTGCAGATCGAGAACCTTGGTCACCAGCCTGTGCTGGTTGATGATACGGCGGAAGGATTGGCCCAGGCGCTGCGCCGTCCGGCGCAGATCGTCATCGCCGACATGTCGATGCCCGGCATGAAGTCGACTGATTTTTGTCGCAGCCTGCGACAGACACCGACGGGTAAGGAATGCTATGCCCTGCTTCTGGCGACGCCGGAAGACGAGAGTCGAATCCTTGAAGCGATCGATGCTGGCGCCGACGATGTGCTGGTCAAACCCCTGAATGCGCAAACGCTGCGCGTGCATCTCAATACGGCGGCCCGGATGCTGATTCTGAAGGATGAAATCCATCGAGAACGCCTCGGCATCATGCGCTCGACCGACGAGTTTGCCGTTGCCCAGAAGCGGCTTTTGCAGGATGCGCTGACCGACACCCTGACGCAGCTTCCCAATCGCCGCAACGGACTGGATTTTCTGGCGTCGGAGCTGATCTTCGCCCAGTCCAGTGGCGCGCCGCTGGCCTGCCTGATGCTCGACATCGACCACTTCAAGCGGATCAACGACAGCTTTGGCCACGCGACGGGCGATGCCGTGCTGCGCCAGTTGGCCGACATCCTGCGTAGCACTTCGCGTGCCGAGGACATGGTTTTCCGCTATGGCGGCGAGGAGTTTGCCGCCATCCTGACCAACGCCAACCTGCGTATCGCCGTGCAGATTGGCGAACGTATCCGCATGCAGGTCGAGAAAACCGCCTTCGAATGGGAAGCGCAGAAGATCCCGGTCACCCTGAGCGTCGGCGTGGCCATTGCCACCGGGTCGGAAGCAGACGGCCTGGCTCTGATTCAGGCCGCAGACTCGGCCTTGTATCAGGCCAAGGAGGGTGGGCGCAACCGGGTGGTGGCGTCGCCGCCTGGCTGAATCAGGGTGCTTGATCGAGTTGCCGGCCAGCGTCCACCACGCGAACCGCTTCGCCCTCGATGATCTCTCCGCCCGCCGCTGGGCCGGAAACCGGCGGCTCGAAATCCTGGGCGCGCACCGGCTCGTCCATACGTTCTCGCAACTGCTTGCGCAAGGCGCGGGTCTTCCACCAGAAATACATCCAGAAGACCAGGCCGGCAACCGCCACAAGGGCAAAGAAGACGAGCGAGAACATGAAGGCCACCGCCAGCAGTACCAGGCCGACAATCGCCGTCAGCCCCTGGGTGAGAAGGCCCGGCCGGCGGGCCGGATCAAAGTTGATATTCATCGTCGACTCCAAGACCCGCCATCGCCCTGTCGACGGCCTTTTTTGACAGTTGCGAGGCAAACAGTTCAATGAAATCGTATTCGTACTGGCGGATGTAGGTGCCTCGCCGCAAGCCGATACGCGTTGTATTCGAGCCGAAGAGATGGCCGACATCGATCGCCTGCAGGCCGAGGTCGCGCTCCGGGTCAAAAGCCATGCTGGCGATGATGCCGAGCCCGAGCCCGAGATTCACATAGGTCTTGATCACGTCGGAGTCAATGGCCGCCAGCACCACATTAGGGGTCAGTTGCGCGCGCTCGAACGCCTTGTTGATCAGCGAACGGCCGGTAAACGCCGGATCATAGGTAATCAGCGGCCAGCGCGCCAGCGTGGTGAGCGAAATCGAGCGCTCGGCGAGCAGCGGATGCCCGAGTGGGGCAATGACGCTGTGCCCCCACTGATAGCACGGCAGCATGACGAGTTGCGGATACTGGTCGAGGGCTTCGGTGGCAATGGCGATATCCGCCTCGCCCTTGAGCGTCCATTCGGCAATCTGCGTCGGGCTGCCCTGATGCATCGACAGCCGAACCTTGGGATGACGCTCGATGAAATTCCTGACCACGAATGGCAGGGCATAACGCGCCTGGGTATGCGTGGTGGCCAGCACCAGGCTGCCGGAATCTCCTCCGGCATACTCTTCGCCGACGCGCTTGATGTTGTCGGCCTCCTGGAGAATGCGTTCGGCGATTTCGAGTACCCGTTTGCCCGGCTCGGTAATCGCCGTCAGGCGCTTGCCGCTGCGCTCGAAGACGATGACGCCCAGTTCGTCTTCAAGCAGCTTGATCTGCTTGGAAACGCCGGGCTGCGAGGTGTAAAGCACCTCGGCGGCCTCGGAGACATTGAGACCGCAACGAGAAACTTCGACGAGATAACGTAGTTGCTGTAACTTCATCAAAACACTTAATAACAATTAGTTCTAACAATCTAACCGAATATTCTTTTTCGAACAAGCCATCGGCTGATAACATGCGCTGACTTTAATTATTGCAGCGCACCATGGATTGGCTTTATACCCTCTCAGGCTTTGTCGTTGGCGCCATCGTCGGGCTGACCGGCGTCGGCGGCGGCTCGCTGATGACCCCCCTGCTGGTGCTGCTGTTCGGCATCCATCCGGCCACGGCGGTCGGTACCGACCTGCTTTATGCTGCAATCACCAAGGCCGGCGGCACCACCGTGCACTCCAGAAAAGGGCACATCGATTGGCGCATCACCGGCCTGCTGGCCAGCGGCAGCATTCCGGCCTCCCTGATGACCGTCTGGGCGCTTTCGCACCTGCCCAAACAGAGTCCGGCGGTAACGCACATCATTTCGGTTTCACTCGGCGTCGCCTTGCTGCTCACCGCCTGCGCCATCATTTTCCGCCAGCACATTCAGCGTTATGCGCTTAGCCATGCCGAAGATTCGGCGCATACGCGATTTCAGGCGCCGATCACTGTCGCCATCGGCGTTTTGCTCGGTATACTGGTCACTGTTTCTTCGGTCGGCGCAGGCGCCCTGGGAGTTGCCGCACTTTTCTTCCTGTACCCCAAACTGCCGACCATCCGGATTATCGGTAGCGACCTCGCACATGCCGTACCGCTGACGCTGATTGCCGGGCTCGGACACTGGGCCATCGGTAGCGTCGACTGGTCGCTGCTCGGCAGCCTGCTGCTTGGCTCGCTACCCGGCATCTGGCTTGGCAGCCACGCCTCGGCGCGAGTGCCGGATCGTTTTTTGCGGCCTATCCTTGCCAGCATGCTGGTGTTGATCGGCGGCAAACTGATTACCTTGTAAAGATTTGAACAGGAACGAGCCATGTATCGCTATGACAGCATAGATCAGCAGATCATCAACGAACGCGTTGTACAGTATCGCGGCCAGATCGAACGCCACCAGGCCGGCACCCTCTCTGACGATGAGCTACGTCCATTGCGCCTGCAAAACGGGCTATACATCCAGCGTCATGGCCCGATGCTGCGTATCGCCATTCCCTACGGCATGCTCGCGGCGGCACAACTACGCAAGCTGGCTGAGATTTCCCGCCGCTACGACCGTAGCTTCGGCCACTTCACGACGCGCCAGAACATGCAGCTCAACTGGCCGAAATTTGAAGAAACCCCCGAAATCCTTGGTGAACTGGCGAGCGTCGAGATGCACGCCGTACAAACGTCCGGCAACTGCGTCCGCAATATAACCAGCGATCAGTTTGCCGGGATTGCGCCGGATGAACTGACCGACCCGCGTCCGTATTGCGAAGTCCTGCGCCAGTGGTCCACATTCCACCCGGAATTTGCCTATCTGCCGCGCAAGTTCAAGATCGCCGTCAATGCCGCCGCAGAGGATCGCGCCGTCATTCGCGCACACGATGTCGGGCTGGAAATCATCAGGAACGAAAGCAGCGAAAACGGTGAGATTGGCGAAATCGGGGTGAAGGTGTTTGTCGGCGGCGGTCTCGGCCGCACCCCGGTCATCGGCAAGCTCATTCGCGAATATCTGCCGCGTCGGCATCTGCTCTCCTATCTCGATGCCGTGCTGCGCGTTTATAACCGCTACGGCCGCCGCGACAACATGTACAAGGCGCGCATCAAGATTCTTGTCAATGCACTGGGCATCGAGGAGTTTACCCGCCAGGTCGAAGATGAGTGGTCGCACCTGAAAGATGGCCCGACGACACTGACCGACGCCGAGTTCGATCGGGTTGCCCGGCATTTCGCCCCCCCCGCTTACGACAATCTGCCGGCCGAAGACCTTTCGTTTGTGGCTCACCTGAAGGAGGACAAGGCCTTCGCCAGCTGGGCCAAACGCTGCGTGCATGCGCACAAGGTTCCAGGCTACGCGGCGATCACGCTTTCGCTCAAGGCGCCGGGTGTTCCCCCCGGTGACATCACCGATGTGCAGATGGAAGCCGTTGCCGATCTGGCCGAGCGTTTCAGCTTTGGCGAACTGCGCGTCACCCACGAACAGAACGTGGTGCTTTCCGATATCAGGAAGCGCGATCTTTACGCGGTGTGGAAAATCGCACGCACCCATGCGCTGGCGACGCCGAATATCGGTCTGCTCACCGACATGATCTGCTGCCCCGGCGGCGATCTCTGCTCGCTGGCCAACGCCCGATCCATACCGATTGCCGATGCCGTGCAGAAAAAGTTCGACGATCTCGACTACCTCTACGACATTGGCGACATTTCGCTCAACATCTCGGGTTGCATGAATTCATGCGGTCATCATCACGTCGCCAACATCGGCATTCTCGGCGTCGACAAGAACAACGAGGAGTGGTACCAGATCACCGTGGGGGGCCAGCAGGGCAACAGCACAACGATCGGCAAGGTAATCGGTCCCTCGTTCTACGCCGAAGAAGTGCCGCTGGTCATCGAGGCACTGGTCAATGTTTATATCGAACAGCGGACACCCGAAGAACGTTTCATCGACACCTTTGACCGGATCGGCATCGAGCCCTTCAAGCAGCGCGCCTATGCCGGGCGTGACAAACGGAGGTCAGCGAATAGCGCAGCCAGCAGCGAGACAAAAACCGTAGCCAGCACCGCGGCAAACGAAATGATTACGAAAGTCGCCAATGCCTAGGATCATCAAGAACGGCCAGATCGTCGACGACCCCTGGCAGATC
>NZ_JAEUOI010000155.1 GCF_016790145.1 Propionivibrio sp.
CGCCCTGACGCAGCACATGGCCGTTGATATGGTCGATCTCGCTGCGCTTGCCGCGCGCCAGGTCCTGGGCGGTCGATGAAAGCTGGGCCGGCATTGTGCGCGCGATGCGCTGCACCGCTTCCCACGTATCCCCCGGCACACTCACCCCGGCGCCCTGTGCCACGGCGAGGCACTCGTGCATCACGTCGCGCATCAGCGCCTCGACACCCTCACCCTGCACCAGGCGGCCATAGGGCAGTTGCGTGATCGCCGACAGGGCGTTGTAGGCGCAGTTGAGGATCAGTTTGGCCCACAGCTCGCCCGTCACGTTGTCGGAGACCTGCGCCGGCACCCCGGCTTCGGCAAACAGCCTCGCCAGTTCGTCGCTGGCGGGCGATGGTCCGATCACCAGCTCGCCGCGCCCATGGTGTTTGACATGCCCCGGCCCGGCCATTTCGGTGGCGACATAGACCACCGTCGGGACGACTTCGCGCCCGAGCTGCGCTTGCAGCCGCTCGGCATTGTCCACGCCGTTCTGCAAACTCAGGATGATCGCGTCGGGTTCAAGGTACGGCGCCATCTGCCTGGCGGCGTTCGCGCTGTCGGTTGACTTGACGCAGCAGAGCACGAGCTGTGCCCCCTGTACGCCGCTGGCCTCGGTACTGGCGCGCATCGGCACCTGCATCTGGAAAGATTGTGTATCGAGGAACAGTCCAGCGCGACGAACCGCCTCGACATGCGTCGGCCGCCCGACCAGAAGCACGTCATGGCCTGCACGGGCCAGCATTCCGCCGTAGTAGCAACCGACAGCGCCTGCGCCCATCACTGCAATCTTCATGGGGTTCGCTCCAGTCCTCTTCCCTGATATACGCTCCATACTCTCGTTATCGCTTTGGACAGCGCAAGCTTCGCATTATTCCAAATAGAAAAAAACGATACTCTTTAGCATGGTTAGAGACCAACCTCACCCTCTTCAAAGTAGTCAGAGTCAATGCGCTTTACGATGTATGAGGCAGAAACCGAAACCCCAACATCGAAGTCCATCATGAGGTTTGCTAGAAGTTGCCCGTCAATGAGCACAACTTTTGTATCGATGCGGGAAGCGTAGTCAATTGCCTCTGCTGTGTACGACGAAGTGGTGATGAATACTCCTTTCTTGGCACGCTGGCCTTGCAGCGCACCGACAAACTTTTGAACCTCTGGCCTCCCGACAGACCCTTGCCATCGCTTTGCTTGAATAAAGATGGTGTCCAATCCAAGACGGTCTTCCTTGATGATTCCGTCAATTCCGCCATCACCGCTCTGACCGATTCGTTCGCCTGCGTCGCGGCGTGAGCCACCGTAACCCATCTTGACGAGAAGTTCGACTACGAGTCGTTCGAAGAAGGTTGGGGAGCATGACAAGATACGGGACAGAATATCTTGAGCAAGGCTTAGTCGCAGGCTTTGGTGTGCCAGTTCAAGGGACTCTTCTGGGGTTTGCTCTGTGGCAGGAACAACCGGCACAGGTGCTGTTTCTTTATTGCTTCGTGGTGTATCTCGGAATACGATGAATTCGGGAAAACGCTCAAGAAAGCGAACATCAATTCGATCTGGATTATCGCCGAGTGTATGCTTTCCTCGCGCCGTGATTCGCAATGCGCCTCTGCGTGGCGACTCCAACAGGCAGGCTTTCTTGAGGTAGGAGTTTGCCCAGCCTACGCGATTATTAAAAATTGCTTGTTGGCCACTGGCCAGCAGTTCATTGCGTTCTACCGAAGTCAGTTGAAATTCGTTGGCAAGAACTTCAACAGCCTCTCGGGTTGTGTGATCATTGCCGTCTGAAGCGAAACGAAGTAGCGGCAACATCAGCGATTGATAGTCTGGGATTGGCATAAGTGTCTCGATAGGATTTTGGTCTACTGCTGTAACGATTTGTTAGCCATGGCTAAATTTGCTTAGCAGGAATTGCTCAACAAATCCAATAACGCTACTGACATCCGGCTCGGAAAGTTTGCCCCAATCTGCGTGCATTGCCATATTTCTTATTCTAGGCATCGCGTCAAGCAAAGACTTTTGAGCACCTGCCACAAGACCTGAAGCCTTGAGCGCATTTACTACGTCTTGCATTGTCTTTTCTGTCACGTTGATTTCATTTGCGCTTGCATACCGCTTTAGAGCATCTTCTAGGGCTGCACATGCTAAAACGGCAGCTACGTCTTTGTAGCCTTCAGCTAGTGATTGCCTTGCCAAGCCAACAAAATCACCGAAAACTTCGCCCGAGACGCGAAGATCAACATCGAATACATAACCGCCTTCGAAATCTTCTTTAGCACTCAAAAAGACTGCATTCAGTGTTTTTACTCGTTGTTCGCTTCCTCGACAATTCTCATATGCTTTGACGAAATTTTTGTAGTGCGGAGAATGATCGCCAAAGACAGCAAGAATCAGGTTTTGGGCGCTCGTCGCCCATTTCTCCCATTTGCCATCTTGTACGTACCTTCTTGAATCGTGACTGCTTGTCGTGATGGGAATTGAGCCAAAATCCTTGTCTAATTCTACAAAGCGACGCTTAAAGACATCCTTCATTGTTTGTTCCGATATGGCTACTTTGTTATTGGGAGCAATATTGCTGCATAACTTTGGCGCCTGCCCCCTGACTCGGCGTTGTCGATCTTGCTGAAAGTCTATCTTCCACGGGCTTTGCGGTGCTCAAAACTTGTTTCATACAGCATTGAATATACTTGAAAAGCAGGACAACGTAATATTGCGCATCTTTATACATCTGGAACGACTGTACTACAGCTTTATCGAGAAGTCGTCACCGAGCATTGCTGGCCGTCTGGCGGCAGCCAGAACATTCACCATAAACTTGTAACTCCTGCATCAGCGTTGAACAGCAATAATTCGCTCACGGAATCCGGATGCCATCATTTCATGAAATTTGCGTCTTTGGTCCCTTGCGGCGAGGTTTTGAGCCTGCCTGTGCGAAGGGATGACGATTCCTTGCTACTACCGGAGATTATCCAGCCGAGCGCAAGCCCGGCCCACAGGGATAGCGTCTGCGTTTGCATCAGGTGCAGCATGTCTGCGCGGTCGATGACCAGCGGGCGGATATCTTCCCCCTCGGCCGATACGCCATGGGTCCCGATGACCTTTGAGGAATCGACCAGAGCGCAGAACAGGTGAACGCGCTCGCTCGACAGATGGGGGGCCGTCAGATAAATGCCGATGGGTTCGACGGAAAGCGGCGTCAGCCCGGACTCTTCGCTGATTTCGCGGGCAATGGTTTCCTCCGGCGACTGGCCGTTCTCGATGCGGCCGGCGACAATGTCGAGTAGCCATGGATTGAGGCCGGCGGCATAGGCGCCGACACGAAACTGCTCGACCATGACGACTTTGTCGAGTATCGGGTCGAACAACACGGCGGCGGCAACATCGCCATGTTCAAGTACTTCTCTCTCCAGTGGAGCCGACATGCCGCCGCCGAATAATTCGTGGCTGACGGTCAGCCGCCTCAACCTGAAAAATCCGGAGTATTCCAGGCATTCCTTGAGCACGCTGAGCAGCATTGACGCGCTTCCTTTCTCTACGTGAGGCATCAGAAAATCTAAGAAAATCCAAGGGGGCGGAGAAGCAAAGGAGCGATCAAATTTGCTGGCACGCGGCATCGATCAGATGGCGGGAAATACTCACCGGGTCGGGCAACAGAGGCAGTGCGCTGCGGGAAAACCACTGCGCGGCTTCGATTTCCTGCGGATCGGGGGTGATGGTCCCTCCCGCATAGTCGGCCAGGAATGCCACCATCAGGGAATTTGGAAAGGGCCACGACTGGCTGCGAAAAAAGCGCAGATTGGTGATCTCGATCCCCACTTCTTCGCGCACTTCACGGATTACACATTGCTCCAGGGTTTCGCCGGCTTCAACAAAGCCGGCCAGGGCGCTGAAGACACCGGGCTTGAAATGCGGACTGCGCGCCAGCAACAGTTCGTCACCGCGCAGGATCACGACCATCACCGCCGGTGTAATTCTTGGGAAGGCGAGCAGGCCGCAGGCCGGGCATGACATGGCGAACTCCGCGGATTTCATTTCGGTTGGCGTGCCGCAGCCGCCGCAATAGCGGTGGTTTTTCTGCCAGTCCAGGAGTTGCGTGGCGCGGCCGGCCAGCGCAAAGGCCTCGGCGCCGGCCCGGCCGTACAGGCGCCCTACGGTCATCAGTTCTCCAGAAACATTATCCGGGAGTTGTTCGACTTCGGCCGCGAAGCAAGGCTGTCCTTGCCATTCCCCGATCCGCAGGGCGTCTCTGGGGCTGCCGAAATCGGCAGCCCGTCCGCAAGGGAAAATTTGCTCCGGAGCTTGGTCAATTGCAGTGAGCACTTGATTTCCACAGCGCAGCAGCCAGAAGACTGATTCGTTCACGGTGATTCCAATTTGTTGATTTCCGGCTCTCCGGTCTGTCAGGCAGGATTCTTCATCGTTTTAATTTCGGTATGACAAGTCGACTTCCGCTGGCGTTTGCCGTTCGTAACCGGTTCAGTGCAGTGAGCGCTCATTAGCGGGTACCTGGATTTCGTCGATTCGCTCCCCGATATCGCTTGCAGCGGCCATGACCACCCTGTTACGCCCCCGGCTCTTGGCTTCGTAGAGAGCCTCATCGGCACGTTTCAGAGCCTCGTCCAGCGAACCAGCAGATGCGTCTGCCAACCCCACGCTCAGCGTAATCCGGAGACAGATGCCATCGCTCAGTTCGATGCGGTTTTCGGCGGCGAAATGGCGCAGACGCTCGGCCAGATGTTGCGCTTCGATTGGCGTTGTTTCTGGAAAGACGAAGGCAAATTCCTCGCCGCCGTAACGGCACACCCAATCCGAGTGTCGCAAGGCCTTGGCAAAGAGTGCCGTCATCGATTGCAGTACCACGTCACCGACGGCGTGCCCATAGCTGTCATTGATGCGCTTGAAAAAATCCAGGTCGGCCATCCCCACGCAAATCGGTCGAGCATAGCGGTGGGCGCGCTTGATTTCCTCCTCGGCCAGAGTCATGAAGTGCCGCCGGTTGAACATGCTGGTCAGGCTGTCGGTAGTCGCCAGGAACTCCAGTCGCTGCCGCGCCTGCTCGTTTTCCAGCATGACCTTCTGCAACTGGCCGATGGCCGCCTCGACTTCCCTGATCTCCAGCATGGCCGACGCTTCAACTGGACTCGGCGGCTGACCAAAACGCAGCTCTGAGAGCGTCTGGCTCATCATTTGCAGTGGGCGAATCAGATGGCGATGGATCAGGAACAGAAAACTGCCAACAAAAACCGCGACCAGCGCGAGCACTACCGCCAGTTTGATGTGACTCTGCAACATCGTCGTTGTCATATGGCGTAAATCTTCAGTTTCCAGGTTCACGCCCTCAATCGACAAATCGTCCGCCAGCAAGCTCAGACGATTCGTCAGCGTTACCCATTCGCTATTGTTCTTTTCGGACAGACCTTCGCGTGCGCTGCGTGTGAGAAAGCTCTCGACTTCCCTTGCCAGCGCGGATGCCCGTGCGTCGGCCAGCATTGCAGGATGGCTTGCGATCAGGCTCACGATAAACATGGCCTGTTGTCGCTCTACAGGCGACCTGCCCGAGAGAACGCGCTCTCCTTCAAGGCGAAGTTGTTCGATATTACGTGCCAGGCGAAAGTGTTCGAGCGTGCTAGGGACCGTTTTGTCCTGCAGTCGTTCTGCGCCTTCCAGAACCAGGCGCTGGTCGACAGCCAGCCATAAGACCAGCGCCAGAAAAATGCTGACAAACACGCCGCAAAGTAGCGCGAAGGCCTTCCCGGTCGGCCACCCGAGCCGGTTCAGGCGTTCAAGAATGGACTGATCAGGCATGATCATGAATAATCAAAGGGAAAGTACTGACGCCAGATGCGCTGGTAGCTGCCATCCCGGCGCATTTCGCTGAGCGCGCCATTGACCAGTTTACGCAGGTTTTCGTTGTCTCGCGGGAGTGCAATATGCACCGTTCCACCTAGCCCTTGTTCCACCATTCCAGGGCCAACGAAAGCTAATGGTTGTTCTGCTGTCGGGTCGAGCAGGATATAGGCGTATAAACCAGGGAGCAAGGCAAAATCGGCCTGCTCCTTGAATAGAGCGTCCAGGCAATCGCCAATCGTCGGCCTTCCCAGAATGTTCAATCCTTGCGGCATCGCGATGCTCTGCAAATGCTCAAACTGCCGGGAACCGGATATCGCCACCACGCGGGCCTCGTGCAGAGTCTCCAGTTTGACCTCGGCGCCGGGCGCCAGGACAAAACGTGCAGCCACTTCCGGTTGCGCCAGCAAGCGACTGGAGGAACGCCATAGGGTGTCGCTGAACGCAACCCGTGCCTCGCGTTCCGGTGTACGCAAAAAGCTGCCGAAACCAAGCTGGAATCGACGACTCTCTATTCCGGGAATGATTTCGGAAAACTCAGGATGCGAAAAAATGCATTTTGCACTGAGTCGGCGGCATATTTCGCGCGCCAGGGAAAGGTTGAAATCGGCCAGCAATGTCACCCGAGCCGATTTCAGCGATGAATTTCCAGACGGCATTTGCTGACTCGTGCGGGGAATCGCCACCTGTAACTCCAGCGCGCTGGCATATCCAGTCCACAGCAGGGCGGCGCAGCAAAGAGCGGCTAGATTGTTTGGCATCACTGTAACCGGAAGGGAAGATACTTGCTGTTTAAGCGGTCGAACCGGCCATCCTGCTTGATCTTGTCGAAGGCTTTGTTGATGCTATCGCGCAATTCCGGATTTTTCGGATCGATGGCGTAACATACGTCGCCACTCAACTCGGCTTGGCTCATGACAGTGGTTACCAGGCCAAGCGACTGGATCGATTGATCCTTACGCAAGGTCAGGGAGGTGGTCATCGGAATCAGCACGGCTTCGACTTTTCCATCGACCAGCAGGGCGGGGAGCTCCGAGTGATGCTGAACCGTGGTGATCTTCCAGCTCCGCGCCTGGGCGTAGCGGAACTGTGCGCTACCGGCAACCATGGCGACACGCACAGAGGAAGTGCCCGGCTCAATGCCTGGTTTGGCAAACCAGATACTGGTCGAACGATAGTAGGGTTTTGATAACAGCACTTTGGCCCGACGTTCTGGCGTATCAAGCAAACTTACTGCCGAAAAGTCGAATTTCCCCGTAGCCACCGAATCAATGACGTGCTCAAGTGGCACTACCGTCAACGCGCAGCGGACTTCCATCTCCTCGCACAAGGCCTGTGCCAGGCCCACATTGAATCCGACAAGCTGGCCGACGTCACCGATGTAGGACATTGGTGGAGAGTTGGTCAGAACGGCCACGCGCAGCACACGCTCCGTAGCCTGGGAAATTGTGCATGTCCCAAACGCCAGAAAAAGAAACAACAGCTGACTCCTTAAGCCATGCACCGGGTCGCACTCCCTTGGTTTTCTCCATGGTGGAGTCTAACACCGGTGCAAAGTCGTGGAGCAATCGAACTAATCCGGTTCAGTCCCTGGAAAGCTATATCCGGTAGCCGCAGCATTACCATTCGGGCCAACGGCTTTCTGATTACCAGGATATTCAAGGAACAGGCCTGTCTATTGCGCGACATGGCAGTATTCCCGATTGTCGTCCGGGCAATGCTGGGAATCCCCGTTTCGCGATACCAGACAACAATCTCTCCCAGTAACGGGATGTTACACAATGGCGACAAAGGACAAACAGACGCCAAGGTCGAGGGCAAGATACAGTTTGCCCATCGCATCAACCCCTCCTCTCGAAATCCCCTTTCGAGATTTCAATCCCCGCTACTCACATGGCGGGGATTTTTTTGTCCTCAAACTTACGATTCCTGCGGGCTGAGAAGCGTTGCCCCGAGGTGGCCCACTTTGACGTAAATGAGTGCTCCTTCTTCGCCGGTAAAGGGGGTGTGGCTGCTCCAGCGTGGATTGCGTAGCCAGCTACCTTCCGGGTACTCGCCCGCCTCGTCGCGAAATACTCCCGACAGCACCAGAATTTCTTCGCCCCCAGGATGACTGTGCGTGTTGAAGCGGGTATTCGGCGCCCAGCGAACAAGTGCCGTACTGATGCCCTCGTGTTCATGCAAGGGCATGACGGAGAGACCGGGCACCAGTCCGGGATACCAATCGGCGCGGCGGGTGTCGATGTGCACCCTGGCCCGGTCATCGGCGGCGAACTGCCAGAGTTTGACGAAGAGGGTGCAGCCCTCGCGCGAGGAGGGCGCGTGTGTCGTTCCCGGCGGATTGCGCACGTAGCTGCCCGCCGGATAATCGCCGCTTTCATCGCTCAATACGCCATCGAGGACCAGGATTTCCTCGCCGCCACCGTGGACGTGGGCGCTGTAAGCCGAACCGGGGGCATAGCGGACGATGCTGGTCGAGCGTCCGATCTCGGCGCCGACCCGGTCCAGCATGCGCCGTTCGACGCCGGCTTGTGGCGATTGACGCCAGACCGCATCCGCCGCATGAGCGACGATCCGTTGGTCGAAATCGTCATTGAGGCGGGTAAGCTGCTGAGGCAGGGGTTTCTCGGCAATCATGCGTTCTGCTTTCAATCGGAGGGTGATCGAGTCGATCATGCCCGCAGGTTATTTGACGATTTCCAGAAGTTCAACCTCAAAAACCAGCGTCGAGTCGGGAGGGATCGAACCGGGAACGCCCCGGCTGCCGTAAGCCAGGCCGGGCGGGCAAACCAGTTTTGCCTTGCCGCCAGTCTTCATCGTCTGTACGCCTTCGGTCCAGCACGGGATGACCCGGTTCAATGGAAAGGTGGCCGCTTGCCCGCGACTGTAGGAGCTGTCAAATTCCTTGCCGTTCTCCAGAACGCCACGGTAGTGAACCTTGACGGTTTCGCTGCTCTTCGGGCTGTTGCCCGTACCTTCCTTGAGCGTGGTAATCACGATTCCAGAGGCCGTCTTCTCTACCCTGGGCTCAGCCGCAACGGCTGGAAGGGAAAGTGTGATCAGAATGGCAATGCTTGTCGCGGCGTGTTTCTGCATGGTTGTGTTCCTTGCTGGGGGTTGAAAATCTATCACCGGGTACGGAAACGGGATTGTGCCGCAAATCCGGGGGAAAACCGATCTCACCTGAGTGCTGCGGTTTGCTAAAGTAAGTCTCATAAACAGGAATCAGCTATCATGCCTGCCCAAAGCGCTTGAATTTACTGTTTGTAGTCAAAATGTCCTTGCTGCGCGTTATACATACAGCCGGTCGACCAGACTTCCGACGCACCAGGCCGTTGCCGGGCTTTCGCCAGTTCGCTCTGCGTGGTCTGGTAGAAGGTAACGGTAGTCGATACGGTGCTGCCGTGCGTTGAATTTGTAACGCAGGGTTATAGTGCTCCAGCACCAGGGGAGATCGACGGGAAAACCGCCCTTGAGACAGTGCAAGGCCCGATCTTCCCTGAAATGAACGACCCGGCCGCACGATACATCATTTGCGGACATTGTCCCAGGCAGTCTCCCGGACTTGATTTAACCTTTGAAATTGAACCGCCATGCTTTTAATCGAACTCGTTCTTTTGTTGCTGTTGTGTGCCGTGGCCCTCGGTTGGATCGCCAGACACTTCAAATTTCCTTATCCGATCGCACTGGTCGTTGGCGGGCTGCTGCTTGGCTTGATACCGAAGCTGCCACAGTTTCCCTTCAATCCGCAGCTGATCCTGGTCGTGGTATTGCCCCCAATCCTGTATCAGACCGCGCTGCTGACTTCGTGGAACGACTTCAAGGCCAACATCCGTCCGATCAGCCTGCTGGCGATCGGCCTGGTGATCGTCACTACGCTAACCGTCGGCGCCGTATTCAAACTGCTGGTACCCTCGGTTCCCTGGGCCGCCGCCTTTGTTCTTGGCGCCATCGTTTCTCCGCCCGATGCGGTTGCGGCCACCGCCATCCTTTCCAGGCTCAATATCCCGCGCCGCGTGGTCACGGTGCTGGAAGGGGAAAGTCTGGTGAACGATGCTTCCGGCCTGGTCATCTACAAATTCGCCATCGCCGCGACGCTGACCGGGGTATTCTCGCTGATCGACGCCAGCCTTCAGTTCGCCATGGTGTCGCTCGGCGGCATTGCGCTGGGAATCATTCTCGCCATCATATTCATAGCCATTCACAAACGGCTTGGCGATCCCTTTATTGAGGTGCTGACCTCACTGGTCATACCCTACGTGACCTATATCGCTGCCGAATCCGTGCATGTTTCCGGCGTCCTCGCCGTTGTCGCGGCGGGGCTGTTGCGCGGACGCTATGCCCCGGAGATTGTATCCGCTGAGATGCGTATCATTGCGCGCTCGGTCTGGAATCTTTTTGTCTTCATGCTGAACAGCCTGATTTTCATCCTGATCGGCATCCAGATGTCGGACGTGGTGGAAAAGCTGTCCCGTTTCACGGTGGGCCAACTGTTTGGCCTGGGCGCAGTCATCACTGCAGTAGCGATCATCGTCCGCTTTGCCTGGGTTTATCCTTTTGCCTATCTGCCTCGCTGGCTGAGCGGCAGCCTGCGTAAGGACGAGCCGATGCTGCGCAAGCGCGAGCTGGGCATTGTCAGTTGGTGCGGCATGCGTGGCATTGTTTCGCTGGCCGCCGCGCTGGCTATTCCGGTGACGTTGCCCAATGGATCTCCATTTCCGCAGCGCGAGCTGATCATCTTTCTCTCGTTTTTTGTCATTGCAGCAACGCTGATCGGACAAGGGCTGACCTTGCCCATCCTGATTCGCAGGCTCAAGGTCGGCTCCAAGTGGAACATTCACAGCGAACAACAGCGCGTGCGAGCCGCCATGAGTGAAACGGCAATTGCTGCCATCGACCAGATCATGACCCGCGAAGGTGCGCCCAAGGAGTGGGCCGATCAACTGCGGGCTGAGATTGCCGACCGGATCATGCTTGCTGCCCCGGACGGCCTGGAACGCACCCCGCGTAGCGAACTGGTGACGCGTCTCCGCCAGGCGGTGATTCGGGCGGAACGCAAGGAGCTGATTCGCATGTGGCGCGAGAATGAAATCAGCGACGAGGTGATGCGCCACCTTGAAGAGATTCTGGATTACCAGGAAGCGTACCGCTAGCTATCGACTACCCGCCTGGCGCGAAGCTCGATCCGCTCAGGGAATTACGGATTCTTCGTTTCCGCCGGCGCCGGCTTGCTGCTGTTCGACTGGGTGATGTCGAGTTCCCTGGCCTTGGCCGGAGTGATGATCTCCAGGAGGTTAACCACCTTCTTGACGCCGGAGGTGGTGCGCGCAACGCTGATGGCCGAGTCCGCCTCGGGCTGGGTAACCATTCCCAGCAAAAAAACGACGCCTGCTTCGGTGACGACCTTGACATGCACCGGGTTGAACTTGCCGGAATCGACCATGCGGCCCTTGACCTTGGAGGTGATGTAGGAATCGTTGCTGCGATCCGAGAACGAGCTGACGGGGCCGACCGTCAGTTCGTTGTAGACGCCCTGCACGTTGGTCACCCCGCTGACGATGATTTCGGCTTCGGCCTTGTCTTCGGCCGTGGGAACTTCACCGGTCAGCAGCACCTTGCGGTTGAAGCTCGTGAAGTTGATGTGCACCTTGTCACCGAACTTCTCGCTGACGCGTGCGCTGGATTTCCATTCGATGGTTTCGTCTTCGGTTTGTGTTCCGAGCGAGCGGCGGTCGAAGGCTGACAGCGCTCCCGCCGTGGCTCCTGCGGCAATCACGGGAACGCAACCCTGTAGCAAGGGAAGGGCGATGGCGCCAAGCAGCAGCGCAGCAATGACGTGTTTTTTCATTCTTCAACTCCTAAAAGCAGGCCGTCAATACCATCACACAGGCAGTGGATGGTCAGTAAATGGACTTCCTGAATGCGTGCCGTACGCTCCGAGGGTACGCAAATGTGGACATCGCTGTCGAGCAACAGCTCGGCGATCTCGCCACCGCCTTTGCCGGTCAGTGCCACGACGCGCAGATCGTTGTCGTGCGCCGCGTGAATGGCCTCGATGACATTGGCCGACTTGCCCGAGGTCGAGATGGCCAGCAACACGTCGCCCGGTTGGCCGAGCGCACGCACCTGCTTGTCAAAAATGGCCGTGAAGCCGTAATCGTTGGCTATCGCGGTCATGATCGAAGTGTCGGTGCTCAGCGCAATCGCCGCCAGACCCTGACGCTCCATCTCGAAGCGTCCAACCAGTTCGGCAGCAAAGTGCTGCGCATCGGCGGCCGAGCCGCCATTGCCACAGGCGAGAATCTTGCCATTGCCGAGCAGACACCCGACCATGGCCTCGACGGCCTCGGCAATCCGTGGGGCAAGCATTGCGCAGGCATCAAGTTTGGTCTGTGCACTGTCCTGGAAGTGCTGGCCGATGCGCGAAATCAGATTCATGGGTTTTGTAGTCGGGAACGTAAATAGGCGCTTAGTCTAACATCACAGGATCAGGTAGACCTCAAACTCGACTCGCTGCCAGGGATTCGGGTCCTTGCGCAATTTTGAAACGCGCGCTTCCAGTTTCTCGCCCGCATCAAGCGCGCGCGCCACGGCGCGGTTCTCGGCGCGTGGCACGTAGCCCAGTTGCTGGCCGTTCCAGTCGACACGCACCGCATTGCTGTCATGGCGGTTGTCCGGCTCGCGGGTCAGCGTCAGGCGGTCACCCGGCCGGATTTCGTCCCACACCCTGGCGACGGCATAGAACTGGCTGCCGGCCAGCGGCGAACTCTGCACCAGGATTTTTACCGATTCGGCCTGGGCCGGCGGCAAGGCGATCAGACTGGTGCATAGCAGGCAAATTCGCAGGCTAATTTGCAGCAAACGCATCGCTAATCCATTCGATGTTTTTTTCAGTGCTTGCATCAAGCAGGATGCAGTCAAAGCGGCAGTCCGGGTCGGCAGTTGCGTGAGCTGCCAGATAATGTTGTGCGGCAAGAATGATTCGCCGCTGCTTGCTCGCGGTGATGCTTGCGCCTGCGCCGCCATAGCCCGCGTTGCGGCGCAGGCGCACCTCGACAAAAACGAGCACTTTTCCATCGCGGCAAACGAGGTCGATTTCGCCACCGCGACAGCGAAAGTTGCGTGTCACGACGGACAGTCCGCGCTTTTCAAGAAAACGTGCCGCCAGCTCCTCGGCAAGTTTGCCGGCGCTGCTCGTGGTATCGTTGTCGTTCATCGTTTTCGTGACCGCCATGACGCAAGAATCTCCCGCATTATATGTAGTACCGACGCCGCTCGGAAACCTTGGCGACATGACGCAGCGTGCCATCGAGATTTTGCGCCAGGTGCCGTGGGTTGCCGTAGAGGATACGCGCCATAGCGCACCGCTGCTCAGGCATTACGGCTGCACCGCCCGCATGCTGGCCGCGCACGAGCACAACGAGGAGGCGGCAGCGCAGCAGGTGATCGCACGCCTGGCCGAGGGTGAGTCGGTGGCACTGGTTTCCGATGCCGGAACACCGGCCGTTTCCGACCCCGGAGCGCGGCTGGTGGCGCGGGTACGGACGGCCGGTTTTCGTGTCGTTCCATTGCCCGGGCCATGCGCTGCCGTGACCGCACTCTCGGCCTCCGGGCTGGCCGAGGCGCATTTCCTGTTCTACGGATTTCTGCCGGCCAGGGCCAGGCAGCGCGAAGACGCACTGCGCGGGCTGACGGCTTTGCCCTACGCGCTGGTCTTTTACGAAGCGCCGCATCGTATCCTGGATACGGTCGCGGCGCTGGCGGAAGTATTCGGGTCCGAGCGCACGCTGGTCATCGCTCGCGAGCTGAGCAAGCTGTTCGAGACGATCCACAGTTGCCCGCTCGCTGAGGCGCATGACTGGCTGATGGCGGATGCCAACCGTCAGCGCGGAGAGTTCGTACTTCTCGTTTCCGGCGCGCCTGAGGCCGCTGACGATGGCGAGGGTGAGCGGGTTCTCGGCCTGTTGCTCGACGAAGGCTTGCCGGTCAGGCAGGCGGCGAAACTGGCGCATTCGATCACCGGAGCCGGAAAGAATGCAATGTATGAACTGGCATTGACAATCAGGAAGAACGTGTAGGTCGGGTTGGCGCTGCGTCCCCCAAGCAACTGTGTTCCAAGTCAAGCATTTTGGGGACTCCACGGCGTATTATTTTTGAGTATCGTGTTCATGATTGTGAGCAGCTTTCGCATACAGGCGACGATAATGACCTTGCCGGGTTTGCCGGCCTGTTT
>NZ_JAEUOI010000159.1 GCF_016790145.1 Propionivibrio sp.
CCCGCCGTTCCAGCTTGATGAGGAAAATCTCTCCGAGAACGTCCGCCTGACCCACCGCGTCATCGATCTGCGCCGCCCGCAGATGCAAAACAACCTGATGCTGCGCTACAAGACGGCCCGCGCTTTCCGCCGCTTCCTCGACGACAACGGCTTCATCGACGTCGAAACGCCGATGCTGACCAAGTCGACCCCGGAAGGCGCCCGTGACTATCTGGTCCCGTCGCGCGTCCACGCCGGCCAATTCTTTGCGCTGCCCCAATCGCCGCAGCTGTTCAAGCAGCTGCTGATGGTCGCCGGCTTTGACCGCTACTACCAGATCACCAAGTGTTTCCGCGACGAGGATCTGCGCGCCGACCGCCAGCCCGAATTCACCCAGGTCGATATCGAAACCTCGTTCATGAACGAGGATGAAATCACCGCACTGATGGAAGATCTGATCCGTACCGTATTCAAGGAAGCGATCGACGTCGAGCTGCCCAATCCCTTCCCGCGTCTGAGTTACTCCGAAGCCATGCAGCGCTACGGCTCCGACAAGCCCGATTTGCGCGTTACGCTGGAACTTACCGAAGTCACCGAGCTTGTCAAGGACGTCTCTTTCAAGGTCTTCGCCAGTGTCGCCAACAGCGTGAACGGACGCGTTGCCGCGCTGCGCATCCCTGGCGGCGCCACGCTGACCCGTGGCGAGATCGACGCTTACACCGTGTTCGTCGGTATCTACGGCGCCAAGGGGCTGGCCTACATCAAGGTCAACGACGTTACCCAACTCAACGAGACCGGCCTGCAATCGCCAATCGTCAAGAACCTTCATTCTGCTGCACTGCGTGCGATTGTCGAACGCACCGGCGCCCAGTCCGGCGACCTGATTTTCTTCTGTGCCGACAAGGCCAAGGTCGTCAACGACTCGCTTGGCGCGTTGCGCGACAAGATCGGTCACGAAAAGGGCTTCCTCAACGGCAAGGCCTGGGAACCACTGTGGGTCGTCGACTTTCCGATGTTCGACTACGACGAAGAAAACAAGCGGTGGACGGCTTGCCACCACCCCTTCACCAGCCCCAAGGACGAGCACCTCGCACTGCTCGCCAGCGATCCGGGCAAGTGCCTGGCCAAGGCCTACGACCTGGCGCTCAACGGCTGGGAACTCGGCGGCGGCTCGGTGCGTATCCATCGCGCCGACATCCAGGAGCAGGTCTTCAAGGCACTCGGCATCGGCGAGGAAGAGGCCCGGCTCAAGTTCGGCTTCCTGCTCGACGCCCTCAAGTACGGCGCGCCCCCGCATGGTGGCCTGGCTTTCGGTCTCGATCGCATCGTGACCATGATGACCGGCGCCGAGTCGATCCGCGACGTGATCGCCTTCCCCAAAACGCAACGCGCCCAATGCCTGCTTACCGACGCACCGAGCGCAGTGGATGAAAAGCAGTTGCGCGAACTGCACATCCGCCTGCGTCAGAAGGCAGAAGTGCAAAGCGATTCGCTAGCCGATAACGGCAAGGCCTGAAACTCGTGCCCTGGTTTACAGCCTTTCTCAGGCTGGCGCTGTCTCTGGCGCTGGCCGGATTGTTCGGCATTGCCATTACGACGGCAGGCACGCTACAGGCCCGCGAGGCGTACTACGTTGATAGCATCGACTCGGTCAGTCTGGCCGAACTCCCCCCTGAAGCCCGACACACCCTGGACCTAATCCAGCGCGGCGGCCCCTTTCCCTACCCGCACAAGGACGGCAGCACCTTCGGCAATTTTGAAAAACGTCTGCCCCGGCAAGCGCGCGGTTACTACCGCGAATACACCGTTCCCACACCCGGCAGCCGCGATCGCGGCGCCCGGCGTCTGATCGCCGGCAGAGGTCACACGGGCAATGTGACCACCTCCGGCGAGTATTACTACACCGACGACCATTACCGCAGCTTCCGCCGGATACGCCAACCATGACCGTTCAGCGAAACCCCGATCCGACAAACGAGAAACAGATGAACAACAGCGCAGCCGGAATTTTCAGGCTGGCACGTAAGGATCTCCCCGCGCTCCGACAAGCCGCAGACGAGCTCAAACAGCACGTTTTCAGCGTTGACCTCGAGCACGCCCACAATGTCCCCGGCTTCATCAAGGCATTAAGTCGTGACCTGGATTTTCCCGAGTGGTTTGGCGGCAATCTCGACGCGCTTCATGACTGCCTGACCGATTTCTCCTGGCACCCGGCTCCCGGCTACATCATTACGCTCGGCGGGAGCGAGACGCTGCGCGCCAACCCCACCAGTTTTGCGGCATTCAACCAGGTGCTCGCCAGCGCTGTCCAGGCGTGGCAGGCGAGGAACATCCCGTTCCGCGTCTTTTACCTGCACGACGACCCGAACCCCGCCAGCGGGCAAGATCTTTCTTCCGGCAAGTCATGATGGTCTATAAACGCCCGGTTTCCGTACTGGTCGTTATCCACACGCCTGATCTGGGAATCCTTCTGCTCGAGCGCCGCTCGCACCCCGGCTACTGGCAATCGGTTACCGGCAGCCAGGAAGACGGCGAAAGCCTGATCGCCTGCGCCGCGCGCGAAGTCGAAGAGGAAACAGGTATTACCGCCAGTCAAAGCGACTTCAACGACTGGCAGCTCACTAACACTTTCGAGATTTTTGCCGAATGGCGACATCGTTATGCGCCCGGCATCACGCGCAACACCGAGCACGTTTTTTCACTGGAAATTGAGCAAGACTTGCCGGTGACCATCGCGCCGGACGAGCACCTGAACTACCTGTGGCTGCCGTGGCGCGAAGCGGCAGAAAAATGTTTTTCCTGGAGCAACCGCGACGCCATCCTCATGTTGCCCGAGAAGACTGCTCGCTGATGCGTTTATCCAGGCACGCCGGGCAGTAGCAGCGACTGCTGGCTTCCATGGTCAACAACCCGATCGGCTTTTCCATGCACCAGCAGGTCTGCAAGCCCGCAATGGCGCCACAGTCAAACGCTGCACCGCAGCCGGCACACACACTATTCTTTGCTTCCTGTTCAAAGGCCATGGATTTATCCGTTTTCGGCTTGATTTTTGACTAGCAATCCGTCGATTACCCAGCGCTGCAGCAATCCGGCGGCTGTTGTCGCCGGATCGGGCTCACCGGTCTCGGCAATTGCCGTACAGCATTCGGCAAAGCGGGCGCCCTGTGCCAGCGTGCGCAAGGCTATAGCCTCGACAGGCCCGGCCGAACGCCATAGGCATTCGAGTTCGGGCCGCCAGACCAGCAACACATGAGCCAAAGGATCGGGGGCTTCGGTTTCCGCCGCTGCGTCTTCGTTAAGTACGCGCCAGATCGGTTCGACTGCCCAGTCCAGATCGACCAGGCGCAACGAAGGCAACAGCGCAAAGCGCCGCTGCGGCCACCGCTCTGGTGCCAGAGCGGCCAGATCGGAAAGCGTCAGCGGTGCTGCGCCTGCGGCATCGAAAGCGCTGCGGATCGCCCAATCCATGCGCGCCACATCTGCCAGCGCCGGGTGCGGCAGGCGCTCCGGTGGGGCATCGAGAAATGCCGTCAGTTCATCGCCAAACCAGCGGATCGAACGAAAACGCGAGGGGTGCGCGTCAATGTAGTCGCGCGCCAGTTCGGCAAACGCCTCGTCGCCCAGCGCGCGATGCAGCACCGGGAAGTTGTCGCGCAGCGCCGACAACAGGCGCGCGCGATAAGCCATCAGATACAGCCCAAGCCCGCCGGCAATTTCGCGTCCCTCGGCAACAAACAGGCCGGGCGCGAAATCCTCGGTCAATATGGCATGCTGGAAGCGGCGCTGCAGTTCACCCGTGGCCTTCATGCCGCCTGCCTCTGTTCGGCCACGACCCGTTCTGCCACTACGCGAACGGCATCCAGCTCGGCGATCAATTCGCCGAGCGGCGGAATATGGTCGTCGCGCTCGATCATCGTGGGCACCGCTCCGAACCGGCGCACGCTGTAGGCGTAAAGGTCCCACACTGCATCGCAGATCGGATGATCGTGGGTATCGATGATGTAATCGCCGTGGTCTTCGTGGCCGGCGAGGTGGATCTGGCGCACCGCCGCTGCCGGAATCGCGTCGATAAAAACCTGCGGGTCGAAGCCGTGATTGACGCTGCTCACGTAAATGTTATTCACGTCGAGCAGCAACTGGCAACCGGTGCGCGCCACCAGTTCGCCAATGAACTCCCACTCGCTCATTTCGTCAGCGCGATAGCTGACGTAGCTGGAAACATTTTCGAGCAGGAAGGGGCAGCCAAGCAGATCCTGCACCTGCGCCACGCGCGGTACCAGATGGCGCAGCGTCGCCTCGCTGTAAGGGAGGGGAAGCAGATCGTGCAGATTCAGCGAATCGGTCCCCGTCCAGCATAAATGATCGGAGACCCAGGCCGGTTCGACGCGCGCGACAAGCGCCTTGAGCTGGCGCAGATAGTCGCTATCGAGTGGATCGGTGCTGCCGATCGAAAGCGAAACGCCGTGCATCGCCATCGGGTAATCGCGGCGGATTAGATCGAGAAAATGCAATGGCTTGCCGCCATCGACCAGATAGTTCTCGGAAATGATTTCAAGCCAGTCGACGCGCTGAGGCGCAGCGACAAAGTCGCTGTAGTGATCAGTCCGCAGACCCAGACCGAAACCTTGCACCGCTTGGCTCATCGGCGTCTCCCCTGAAATTGTGTGAAAAGGCCGCCCCGGCACCAGCCAGGGCGGCCGGCAAGCTGCTTACTTGGCGACCTTGCCGCCGGCGTCCGTACATTCCTTTGCGCTGGCCTTGCTCACCCAGCCCTGGCCCTTGCAGCCATTCTGGCCCTTGCACTCGTTCTTGGCCGTTTTGCACTCTGACGTTCCCTTGCACGAATTGATTCCGGTGCAATGTACCGAGCCGCCTTCAGCCGCCTGGGCGACAGGGGCCATGATGCCGCCCGTGGCGAAAAGGGCCGCCGCCGCAGCGGCCAGAGCAATACCGGATAATTGATTTGACATGATGAGTCTCCTTGATATGATGGGGTAGCAGAAGCCGGCCGCACACAAACGGCATTGCCGACACTGATTAGACGCTGAACGATAAGAATTACTTACATTAAAAGTACATTATTTTTCGTTACGTACAAATTTCTTTATAAACAAAAAGTTATAAAAGTCATACGCCTGCGGAAAGTGCCATGAAGCAATACAAGCGACTGCTAGCAGTCATTCTTTTTATCTCGTCGCTGTTTGCCGTCTTTGAGCTATCCGGCCTGCATGATCATTTCAACCTGGCATTCCTGCAGCATCAGATTGACGAAAACCGGTTCACCGGCCTGTTGATTTTTGTCCTTTTGTTTGCCCTGGGCAATCTGATCCAGATTCCCGGCTGGCTGTTTCTCGCCGCCGCCGTTCTCACACTCGGGCGAACCTGGGGAGGACTCGCCACCTACGTTGCCGCCTGCATATCAAGTGTGCTGACGTTTTTCGCCATCCGGCTGATCGGCGGCGACGCCTTGCGGCAATTGCAGAACAGAACCGCCGTGCGCATCCTCGCCCAACTCGACGCGTATCCGATCAGAAGCGTCGTCCTCTTGAGAGTGCTGTTTCAGACCGTACCCGCCCTCAACTATGCCCTCGCATTATCCGGCATCAGGTTTCGGCAGTACCTCACCGGAACCCTGCTCGGCCTGCCTCTGCCGATTGCATTGTATTGTCTGTTTTTTGACTATCTGGCCAGAGCGTTGAAGATACCGGGGTTTTGATTTTCGATGACGCTCAATCGCGATTGGCTGCATTTTGCAAATGAATCTTGGCAGATGGCCATCGTGAAATTGGTCGGAAAAGTCTTGGGCAATCGTCGGTGGAATGACCCTGTTCCGCGCACCGACCAAGTGCCATCGTGATGGTCAATCGGTAGTGTGCGGAACGGTCAGGAATGCTCGCTATTTTCCAATACAAAATCGTCCGAATATTTCACCCAGCAGGTCGTCGGCGGAAAACCTGCCGGTGATTGAACCGAGTGCGATCTGAGCCAGACGCAGTTCCTCGGCGAAGAGTTCGAGTTGGGGGAGCTGAGCCTGAGCGGCGGTGATGTGCTCGCGGGTATCCGCCAGGGCGCGCAAGTGCCGTTCGCGGGCAATGAATACATCCTCGACAGGATGCCATCCGGCAATCCGCAGCAAAGCCTGGCGCAACAGATCAACCCCTTCGCCGTGTTTGGCCGAAATCGATACGGACATTCCACCCGGCTCATCGTGCAGTTCGGGCGGACTCCCGGTCAGATCGATCTTGTTGAATACGGTGATGCGAGCCAGGTGTGAAGGAAGCCGGGCAAGAATGACGCGTTCGGCATCGCCGACGCCGCTACGGGCATCAACCAGCAACACCACCACATCGGCGCGTTCAATTTCGTGCCAGGTACGAGCCATTCCGATTTTCTCGATTTCGTCTTCGCTGGCGCGCAGCCCGGCAGTATCGACGATGTGCAGGGGAATACCTTCGACCTGCAGCGTACTGCGCACGACATCGCGTGTGGTGCCAGCTACCGGCGTAACAATCGCCACATCGTCGCCGGCCAGACGATTGAGGAGGCTGGACTTGCCGACGTTGGGCAGACCGGCGAGGACGACGTGCAGGCCACCTTGCAGAAGCCGGCCCTGCCGGGCGCGGTCAAAAACCGAGGCGAGCCTTTGCTGCAGTCGTTCGAGACGAGCGAAGGCATCGGCTGCTTCGAGAAAATCGACTTCTTCCTCGGGAAAATCAAGCGTGGCTTCGACCAGCGCGCGCAATTCGATCAACTGTTCGAGCAGTGCGTCAACTTCCTTTGAAAACTCGCCTTGCAGCGAACGCACGGCACTGCATGCGGCACTCGTGGTGGCCGCATCGATCAGATCAGCAACCGCTTCGGCCTGCGCCAGATCGAGCTTTCCGTTGAGGAAGGCGCGGCGGGTAAATTCTCCCGGATCGGCCAGACGTGCGCCGAGGTCCAGACAACGCGCCAGCAGCATTTGCATCACGACGGTGCCGCCATGCCCCTGCAACTCGAGGACGTCTTCACCGGTGAACGAGTTCGGGGCAGGGAAATAAAGCAGCAAGCCGCTGTCGATGAGGCTGCCGTCTGCCGCATGGAACCCAGCCAGGGTAGCTTGGCGGGCTACAGGTTGCCTGGCGCTCAATGCTTGGGCAAAGGCCAGCAGGCCCTGACCGGAGATGCGGATAACGCCGATGCCGCCGCGGCCAGGAGCCGTGGCAATGGCGGCTATGGTTTCCGGGTGCGGGCGCGAATCAGCCCTTGGCGTCGTTGGCGGCTTTTCCGCCACGTTCGACCATCCGGGTAATTTGCCATTGCTGCGCAATGGAGAGGGTGTTATTGACGACCCAGTAGAGCACCAGTCCCGACGGGAAAAAGAAGAACATGCCGCCGAAGATGAAGGGCATGAACATCGTGATCTTGGCCTGGATGGGATCAGGCGGCGTCGGATTGAGCTTGGTCTGGATCAGCATGGTCGCCATCATGATGGCCGGCAATACGTAGAACGGGTCTGGCGAAGACAGATCCGTGATCCACAGGATCCACGGCGCATCGCGCATCTCGACGGCACCGAGCAGCGCCCAGTAAAGCGCGATAAAGACAGGGATCTGCACCAGAATCGGCAAACACCCCCCCAGAGGATTGATCTTCTCGGTCTTGTAGAGATTCATCATCTCCTGGTTCAGTTTCTGTTTGTCGTCGCCGTAACGTTCTCTCAACGCCGTCAGACGCGGCGTGATGGTCCGCATCTTGGCCATTGATTTATAGCTGGCCGCTGACAGGGGATAGAACAGGGCCTTG
Source organism: Propionivibrio sp. (assembly GCF_016790145.1). Taxonomy (GTDB): domain Bacteria; phylum Pseudomonadota; class Gammaproteobacteria; order Burkholderiales; family Rhodocyclaceae; genus Propionivibrio. Next base: position 7,765 of record NZ_JAEUOI010000159.1, read on the forward strand.
ATGGCGATGGTCAGCAGGACAATGGACCATCCCCAGTTGCCGACAAACTTGTGTATGAGTTCCAGGCACCAGAAAATAGGCGCGGCAACAATAGTCAGCCAGCCGTAATCGACAACCAGAGGCAGACCCTGGGCACCGATACCGCCATCAGCCACCGGCTTGGCGAGCTGATCCAGCATCGACTGAATTTGCGGTCCGGCATAAAGCGATACCGATTGGCTGTCCTTGGATCCGGGTGCGATAAGGGGTGTCGGCACGATGACACCTGCCGTTATTGCCGGATTCTCGCCGCCTTCGAGCCTGCGGACATAAAACTCGCGTGGCTGCTTTTCCTGCGGAATCCAAGACGACACAAAGTAGTGCTGAACCATGGCCACCCAGCCGTTGTCGGCTTTTTCATTGAACTTGGCCTTGCCTTTTTCGATATCCTTGAAATCTATCTTTTGGTATTTATCCTGCTCGGTAAAGACCGCCGGACCGGTATAGGTGCTGACCATCCTGCTCTCACCTTCCGGCGCTACGGTGTCACGCTGCAGTTGGTAATAGGCATGCGCCGCGATTTCCTTCTGACCGGCATTGTCGATTTCATAAGCCACATCGATCAGGTAGCTGCCACGAGTAAAGGTGTAGACCTTGGCCACCTTGACACCATCGACAACCGGCGCTTCGAGCCGAAGCTGAATGGTTTTCGCATCGGGTGCAAGCTCCCGGCTTCCAGCCGAAACGGTGAACTTCGTCTTGTGATTGGGTAGTCCTTCGCCGATCAGGCCGCTTTGCGCTGCATACTGGTGCCGGGTATCAAAGAGGGAGAAATCTTTCTTCTTGTCATTGGTTTCTTTGTAATTATTGAGCTCGAGACCAATGAGATCTCCACCCTGCAGCGAGACGTCAGCGACGAACAGATCCGTCTTGATGCTGACGACTTCGCCCACGGCCGCCTTGGGTGGCGGTGCAAGAGCTGGCACAGCGGCCTTATTGGCCGGGGCGGCCTGGGTTGCCGACGGAACCGGTACAGGCGATCCGTTTGCGCTGGTAGTCACTGCCGCAATCTGTGCCGCGACTTTGGGCTGGTTGTATTTCTGCCAAGCATCCCAGAGCATGACCAGCGAGAAACAGAAGACAAGCAGAAGAATCAGGCGTCGGTTATCCATTAACTGCCTATGCAATGATGATTTCAGGGGACGGGGTCAAAACCACCCGGATTCCACGGGTGGCAGCGGGATATGCGGTTGAAACCTAGTCGTGCGCCCTTGAACGCACCGTGTTTCTCCACCGCTGCGGCGGTATAGTCCGAGCAACTGGGGAAAAAACGGCAACGGGGCCCAAGAATGGGGCTGATCGCGTATTTGTAGACGCGAATCAATGCCAGCAGAAGGAATTTCATCGGCTCATCGTTCGGGTGTGATCATTTTTTCCAGCAATTTCCGGATTTCATCTGCCAGGGCTCGCCGGTCAAGTGGTTCGGGTCTGGCCGCCAGGCGTAGTATCAGGTCACGCGAAGGCAGCCGGCAGCGCATCATGCGGAAGTTCTCACGAGCCAGTCTCCGGATCAGGTTGCGATCCACCGAACGGCGCACAAGCCGCTTGGCGACGACCAGACCCAGACGGGCACCTGCCACTTCTTCAGCCGCCCGAAGGCGGTAATGTAACAGGAAATGAGTGCTCTTTAGCGCCTTCCTGAAACCAAAAACGGATGAGAATTCATCCGTTTTTGTCAGTCGATGGGAATTTGGGAACGCAGTAGCCGAAACCTGGCGTTTTCCCGCAGGCTGTCTTGCGTTCAAACGGCCAAACGATGACGACCTTTCGCGCGGCGGGCGCGAATCACGGCACGACCGCCACGGGTTGCCATACGAACAAGGAAACCGTGCGTGCGTTTACGACGGATAACCGAAGGTTGATAAGTGCGTTTCATTATTAAACCCTTGATGTCATTGCAAAGTAAACGCGCAATTAGACAGTGTCCGGCTTGCTCTTGTCAAGTCTAAATTTTTGTTCTGGCTGTGGATAACTTGCATCCGACAGGTTAAAATCATCAATTTTGACAGTTCACGAGATCCGGATGGAAATCATGGAAGACGGCCGTAATCCATTTCTATCCGCATAAAAACAAGCTTACTTGAACACCAAGCCTGCCACCTTTTTTCACTGCCCTTGTTCTACGTGCATTGCAAACAGTCGCCGGCTACACCATTGCAGCTCCTAATCGGGATTGTGTCGAATTATTATTCATGAGTAGTTTCTGGATTTCCTGCCTGAGCCAGTTTGAAAAAGAGCTTCCGCCTCAGCAATTCAATACCTGGATTCGCCCGCTTCGTCTTGAGGGTGAAGATGATTTCGCAAACGGCTTGCGCCTGCTTGCGCCTAACGGCTTTATTCTGAAATGGGTGAAAGAACGTTACCTGACGCGTATCGAAGAACTCGGCAGTGTTTTTTTCTCGGCACCGGTCAGCGTTTCACTTTTGCTCGGAGAACGCACGTCGGACCCTGTCAATCGAGCGCCACCAGACACAATGCATGAAGTTGCGTCGACAGACAGGCCAAATCGGGTACACAACAGTGCTTTGGCCGTCCTCGAACGGCCCCTTGAAAAAAACCGCTCCTTCTATGAAAAAACCCGGCTAATCTCCGGCTTCACCTTCGATAACCTGATCGTCGGAAAAGCCAACGACCTTGCCCGTGCCGCCTCCGTACAGGTTGCCATCAATCCTGGTGGGGTCGCCTATAATCCCTTGTTCATCTATGGTTGCGCCGGTCTTGGCAAGACTCACCTCATTCACGCCATAGGCAATCAAATCCTTGAACAGAGCCCGGAAAAAGTTGTTCGATATGTACACGCCGAAGATTATTACTCGGATGTGGTCCGTGCCTATCAGACCAAGTCGTTTGATTCATTCAAACGCTACTATCGTTCGCTTGATGTTCTTTTGCTCGATGATGTCCAGTTCTTCAATGGCAAGAACCGGACTCAAGAAGAGTTTTTCTTTGTTTTCAATGCATTGATTGAGGTAAAAAAACAGATTGTTATCAGTTGTGATACCTACCCAAAAGATATTTCAGGCCTTGAAGACCGTCTGATCACTCGCTTTGACTGGGGTCTTACGGTCCAGATCGAACCACCGGAAATCGAGATGCGCGTCGCTATCCTGAAAAAGAAAGCTGAAGTGGAGGGTGTTGAACTCGATGATGAAGTTGCTTTTTATATCGCCAAGCATCTCCGGACAAACGTTCGCGAACTTGAGGGAGCGTTGAAAAAAGTACTGGCTTACGCTTCTTTCCATCGGCGAAAGATTGATCTGGAGCTCGCGAAAGAGTCACTCAAGGACCTTATTGTTGCGGTGAACCGGCAGATCAATGTGGAAAATATCCAGAAAACCGTGGCAGATTACTTCAAAATCAAGGTTTCCGATCTGTTTTCCAGAAAACGTACGCGTCAGATTGCTCGACCCCGTCAAGTCGCCATGTGGCTTGCCAAAAATCTGACCTCGCTAAGCTATCCCTCGATTGGCGATTCATTTGGTGGCCGAGACCATACAACTGTCCTGCATGCCGTGCGCACTATTGAAGTACTTCGTACCAGAGATAACGAATTGAACCACGATGTACATGTTCTGTTGCAGGTTTTAAAAGGCTAGTTCAAGCATGTATAAGTTACCCTGGAAGCTGTGGGTAATCTGTGAACAAGTTCCAAAAGATGGGGTTGTGGATAGTTTGTTATAGATTATCCACAGACAGAAACAAGGGTTTTACAGTACGGATTAGTGTTCTAACTACTTGATAATTAGTTATAAATTATAGATATCCCCAGAGTTGTCTTTGATATTGTCTTTATAGGACTTATATATATGCTTCTTATTAAAACCCAACGCGACATGCTTCTGGCTCCCTTGCAGTCCGTGTCAGGGATAGTCGAGAAGAGACATACGCTACCGATTCTGTCCAATGTATTGCTTGAGAAGAAGGCAGACCTGCTGACCTTGCTGGCTACGGATATCGAAATACAGATTACGACAACAACCAGTGGCGCCGCTGGTGATGGCGACGGTGCGGTAACCGTGGGTGCACGAAAACTTCAGGATATTCTGCGCTCCTTGCCGGACAGTGCCGAGGTCAGCTTGAATCTCGACGACAAGCGTTTGCAGGTTCGTGCCGGAAAAAGCCGTTTCACTTTGCAGACCCTGCCGGCAGAAGATTTTCCCCGTATGGCACTGTCCGATGGAGATATGAGAAAATTTACGGTGACACAGAAGCAGTTCAGGCAACTGTTGGCACAAACACAGTTTTCAATGGCGGCACAGGATGTTCGCTATTATCTGAACGGCCTCCTGCTTTTGATTGATGGTAACGAGTTGCGGGCAGTAGCAACCGATGGTCACCGACTGGCCTATGCCAGCATGCCGCTCGAAGGCGAAACGGAATCATCGCGTCAGGAACTCATTTTGCCGCGTAAAACAGTACTCGAACTAAGTCGTTTGCTTGCTGACAATGATGAACCCTTGCTGATTGAACTGTCGTCCAACCAGATCCGATTCAAGTTTGGTCACATCAACCTGGTTTCGAAATTGATTGACGGAAAATTTCCGGATTATGAGAGAGTAATTCCAGCGACTCTCAAGAACGTGGTTGCGCTCAATCGTGCAGCTCTTCTTCAGTCTATGGTCCGTGCAGCAATTCTGACCAATGAAAAATTCCGTGGTGTTCGTCTGGTACTGAGCGCTGGAAGCATGAAGATCATGGCTGCCAATGCCGAACAGGAAGAAGCTCAGGAAGAAATTGAAGTCGACTATAACGGTGATGCGATAGATGTCGGCTTTAATGTAGGTTACCTGCTTGACGTTCTGAACAATACCTCGGTAGAGACGGTAGAGTGGGGTTTTAACGATGCCAATTCGAGCGCTTTGTTGTCAATTCCAGGAAATGACCGATTCAAATACGTTGTAATGCCCATGCGTATTTAGAAAATGATTTTAACAAGAACGAAAAATGTTTCACGTGAAACAGAAATTGGAAACAGCATGATCGAAGAGAATGGCCAGTCCGCTTATGATGAATCAAGCATTCAGCAACTTGAGGGTCTGGAAGCGGTACGCAAGCGGCCGGGTATGTATATTGGCGATACGTCTGACGGTACCGGATTGCATCACATGGTATTTGAGGTGGTCGATAATGCCATTGATGAGGCGCTGGCTGGATATTGTGACGACATCGTGATCACAATCCATGCCGACAATTCCATTTCGGTAACTGACAATGGCAGAGGAATTCCGACCGGCGTCAAATTCGACGATAAGCATGAGCCGAAGCGTTCGGCTGCTGAAATTGTCATGTGTGTATTACACGCCGGCGGCAAGTTCAACCAGAACTCCTATAAGGTTTCCGGTGGTTTGCATGGCGTTGGTGTTTCCTGTGTCAATGGACTATCCAAGTGGCTGCGTTTGACGATCCGGCGCGAAGGAAAGAAGTACCAACTGGATTTCAACCGGGGTGTTGCGGTTGACCGCCTGATTGAGATACAGAATGGAGTTGAAGTTTCACCGCTGAAGATTATCGGGCAAACCGAAAGACGGGGAACTGAAGTTCATTTCATGGCCGATGAAGAGATTTTTGGCCATGTCGAGTTTCATTACGAGATTATCGCCAAACGTCTACGTGAACTTTCCTTTCTGAACAACGGGGTGAAAATCCGGCTCCTTGATCAACGTACCGGCAAGGAAGAGGACTTCGCCTTCCTCGGCGGGGTCAAGGGTTTCGTCGAGTACATCAACCGTTCGAAGACCGTGTTGCACCCGAATATCTTTTGCTCATCCGGCGAATCGGTCATCCCGAACGGTGTGATCAGCGTCGAGGTCGCAATGCAATGGAACGACACCTACGCCGAGCAGGTGCTGTGTTTCACCAACAACATACCGCAGTCGGACGGCGGTACCCACATGACCGGCTTGCGTGCTGCCATGACGCGGGTGCTGAACAAATACATCGATGAGCATGAGATTGCCAAAAAGGCCAAGGTCGACATCACGAGTGACGATATGCGTGAAGGTCTCGCTTGCGTTCTGTCGGTAAAAATGCCTGATCCGAAGTTTGCCTCGCAAACCAAGATGAAGCTGGTTTCCTCGGAAGCTCGTCCTGCCGTTGAAGAAGTTGTTGCAGCCAGACTGAGCGAGTTTCTTCAGGAACGGCCGCTTGACGCCAAGGTGATTACCGGCAAGATCGTCGAGGCTGCCCGAGCCCGTGATGCGGCACGCAAGGCGCGCGAAATGACGCGCCGCAAAGGTCTGCTCGACGGTGTCGGATTGCCAGGCAAACTGGCCGACTGTCAGGAGAAGGACCCGGCACTGTGCGAACTCTATCTGGTTGAGGGTGATTCTGCCGGTGGCTCTGCAAAACAGGGCCGGGATCGCAAATTCCAGGCAATTTTGCCGCTCAAGGGAAAGATTCTTAACGTTGAGAAAGCGCGTTTCGACAAGCTGATTTCTTCACAGGAAATCGTCACCCTGATTACAGCGCTCGGCACAGGGATCGGCAAGGACGAATACAAACCTGAAAAGCTGCGTTATCACCGCTTGATCATCATGACCGATGCCGATGTCGACGGCGCACATATCCGCACCTTGCTGCTTACTTTTTTTTACCGGCAAATGCCGGAGCTGGTCGAAGGCGGGCACATCTATATTGCGCAACCACCGCTTTACAAGGTCAAGCATGGAAAAACAGAGCGCTATATCAAGGACGATCAGGCGCTCAGCCAGTTTTTGCTCGGGCTGGCGCTGGAAGACGCGGTGCTGACGCCGAAAACGGGTGCTCCGGAAATTTCAGGATCTGCGCTGGAAGCCTTGGCGCGTGAATACCTGCTTGCCGAAGCAGTCATCAACCGGCTTTCGCATCTGATCAACCCGCAGGTTCTGCATGCCTTGATCGACGCCAATCTGAAGATTGAACTCAATGATGAGGATTCCGCACAGTTGAGTGCCAAGGCTTTGATGGACGTAATTGGCAGCAAGATAGGAGTTCAGATCATTGCCCGTTACGACGAATCAAAGGAACGCTGGCAGTTGCGACTTGAGAAAATGCACCATGGCAACCTCAAGGTCGGCGTCATCGATGAAGATCTTCTGGTCAGCGGAGACTACGTGCAGTTGCGCAAGACCGCTGAAATTCTGGCGGGTTTGTACGGTCCGGGCGGTTCTGTCGCACGCGGTGAGAAGAAACAGCCCATGGCCAGTTTCGCTGAAACCATGCGCTGGCTGCTCAGCGAAGTTGAGCGCGGAATCAGCAAGCAGCGCTACAAGGGGCTGGGTGAAATGAACCCGGAGCAGCTTTGGGAAACAACAATGGATCCCAAGGTTCGTCGTCTGCTCAAGGTTCAGATCGAAGACGCTATTGGCGCTGACGAGATATTCACCACGCTGATGGGTGAACTTGTCGAACCGCGCCGAAATTTTATCGAGACGAATGCCCTGGCGGCTCGCAATATTGACGTCTGATATAAATGCCTTGCTTGCAGGACGGATAGTCACAGGCCTCGAAAACTGCTTCGGGGCCTTTTGTTTTGGAGTCGTCAATGGAGCTTGAGCGTTTACTCAGATCACAGGGTTTCGGCAGTCGACCCGAATGTCGCGCCTTGATTTGCAGTGGGCAGGTCAGTGTCGGAGGAATCCAGTGTGAGGATCCTTACGCTCAATTCGATCCTGAAGGTTTTGTTTTCAGTATCGATGGTGAGCTGTGGAGCTATCGAAAATTCGCCTATCTTGTGCTCAATAAACCAGCCGGCTTTGAGTGTTCCCAGAAGCCGAGGCATCACCCAAGCGTCTATTCCCTGTTGCCCCGTCCCTTGCTAACCCGGGGGGTACAGGCTGTAGGACGACTGGACGAAGATACAACCGGGCTGCTTCTTCTTTCAGATGATGGACAGTTCATTCACACCTACACTTCTCCCAAAAAGAAGATTGCCAAGGTCTATGATGTGAGCGTCAAACATCCGGTCGATACGCTTCAACTCGAAGCTTTGCTTTCCGGTGTTCAACTCAATGACGAACCGGCGTCTGTTGCGGCGACGGCCTGTGAAATACGTTCGCAGCGAGTGCTCAGAATGACGGTCACTGCCGGAAAGTACCATCTTGTCAAACGGATGATAGCGGCTGCCGGAAATCGCGTCGAAGCACTGAACCGGGTTGCTATCGGCGCTTTTGAGCTGCCCTTGAGCCTGGCGCCCGGTCAATGGATGTGGCTGCAGGCCGCAGATCTGGAACGCCTGTCATTACCAGGCTAAACATAACAGGTGACCGTTGCTGAATAAGAAATGCAGACGCATGATCTGGTGCCTAGGCTTAAATCGGAGGGGATGTTGTGCAAAATGTTCTGATCATTGTCAATGCGCCGGCTTACGGCAGCGAAAGGATGTTGAGTGCATTGAGGCTTGCAACCGCGATTACCGGTCAGGAGAATGAAACTGTTGATCTGCGTCTATTCATGATGTCTGACGCTGTGACCGTCGGATTGCCCGGTCAGCCGACAGCCGATGCGGGTGGCGGTCTGCAGCAGATGCTGGAGGGGCTGGTTCGCTATGGTGCTCAAATACGGCTATGCTGGACTTGTGCGCAGGCGCGCGGCATCGTTGATCTGGCGCTGATTCCCGGAGTGACGGTTGGCACCCTGTCCGAGCTGGCGGAGTGGACGCTGGCAGCGGACAAAGTCATTACATACTGATCAAGTCCTGCAATGACCCTGACCGAAATGCGCTACATCGTGATGCTTGCCCGGGAGAGGCATTTTGGTCGTGCGGCAGACAAGTGCCATGTCAGCCAACCGACGCTGTCGGTAGCACTGAAAAAGGTCGAGCAGCGACATGGTGTAATCCTGTTTGAACGTTCCTCGGCTGACGTCCGCTTGACCCCGATCGGCAAGCAAGTCGCCGCCCAGGCTGAACGGGTTCTGGAAGAGGCGGGCAGGCTCAGGGAGATTGCCACACAAGGTCGTGATCAGTTGTCCGGCTCAGTGCGCCTCGGAGTCATCTATACCATTGCGCCTTACCTGCTACCGCGCCTGATTCCGGCCTTGCATAAGCGCGCGCCACACATGCCGATGTATCTGCAAGAGAATTTTACCGTCAGTCTGACCGAGCAGTTGCGACGCGGTGAACTTGATGTGATCATTGTTGCCCAGCCTTTTTCTGAACCCGGGATTGTGTCCTGTCCAGTCTATGACGAACCCTTTTGTATTGCCCTGCCGATGGGACATCCCCTGGCGGAACAGGCAAGCATCACTCCCGATCATGTCGCCGCCGAGAATCTGCTGTTACTTGGCAACGGCAACTGCTTTCGAGATCAGGTAGTTCAGGCCTGCCCGCACCTCTCCGAAAGCGGAGGGCTGGAAGGGGCGCTTGAAGGGAGTTCGCTGGAAACTGTGCGTCACATGGTGGCGAGTGGAATGGGTATCTCGGTGGTGCCGGTCTCCGCAGCAGAATCATGGCCGCAGAATGAGCCGCTACTGCAATTCCGTCGCTTCAGTGACCCTGCACCCTTCCGGCGCGTCGTGATCGCCTGGCGAGCCACCTTCCCGCGTCCTCAGGCCATAGACGTTTTGCGCGCGGCTATCCTTGAATCGCCACCGATCGGAGTAACCGCAATTTCGTAGTCAGTACTGTTCCACGTTACGGAGCTCGTTGATGTTTCACGTGAAACAGCGGCCACCAGGAAATATTCAGGACTTCTTTTTTGCGCCTGTCTTATTTGTGGCAGGTTTGGGTGCGGGCTTTTCTTTAACTGCTTTCGCTGTCTTGGGTTTTGCTTCCCGCTTTTCGAACTCAAAGCCGACCTTTCCATCAGCTCCGCGCACCAGGAAAGCCGAGAATTTTCTTTTTGTCCGGGTAGAAATGAAGTTTCTCAGCAGATCAGTCCGACCGGTAGCGAGCAGTTTCTCCATCTGCCCGGTTTCAACCGCCTGTTGCAGGATAACCTTGCCGGAACGGAAATCGCAGCTTTTGGCTGGTCCCACGGATTTTTCGCAAACGTAGGCCATACCATTCTCGAAGACACGCGCCGCGCATTTCGGACAGGGGCCGAGTGCATTCTGCCCGGAGAAATCGACCACTTCGGTATTGTCATCATCATTGGCGTTCTGGCCAAAATCGAACTCCGGAAGATTTTCGGCGTTGAGCTTGATGATGGCGTTGAAGGGCCGCCCCATCTTGTTGCGGAAGCCGGTGAGCGGGCCGATTTTTCGCTCGCCAAGCAATTGCTCGATCTCGGCCGCCTCAAACTGCCGGCTAGCGACGATCTTCCACAGGGCAAAATCGCAAGACTGGCACTGGAATTTCTTGTAGGTCTCCTTGATCTTGCCGCCGCATTTCGGACAGGGAACGGAAAGTTCACCGAAATCGCCGGGAATGGTGTCGCTGTCGTAGCTTTTGGCACGATCGACGATGTGTTGTGTCATCGCCGCGATTTCCTTCATGAAGGCATCGCGTGACATTTCACCGCGCTCCATGCGGGCGAGCTTCCATTCCCAGTCACCTGTAAGTTCAGGCGCCGTCAGTTCGTCTATGCCGAGTCCGTTGAGCAGTGTCATCAGCGAGAACGCCTTGGCCGTAGGTTGCAGTTCGCGGCCTTCACGGTGCAGGTATTGCTCGCCAATCAGGTTTTCGATGATCTGGGCGCGGGTTGCTGGAGTGCCGAGACCACGACCTGCCATGGCGGCTTTCAATTCCTCGTCGTCGACCATCTTTCCGGCGCCTTCCATGGCCGAAAGCAAAGTCGCTTCCGAGTAGCGGGGTGGTGGCCGGGTTTCGGTGGCATTGAGAACTACCTCGTCGGTGTGCACTTTCTCGTTCGGCTGTACGGCAACCAGATTGCCTTCATCACCCTCCTGCCCTTCGCGACCATAAACAGCAAGCCAACCCGGATTGACCAGAACCTTGCCCTCGCTTTTGAAGGGCTCACTTTCGACACGCGTTATGCGTGTGGTGATCAAGTATTCAGCCGCCGGATAGAAAACTGAAAGGAAACGCTTGACAACCATGTCGTAGAGTTTCTGCTCCGGCTCCGAGAGGTGTTTTGGTGCCTGTAGCGTCGGGATGATGGCAAAGTGATCGGAAATCTTGGCGTTGTTGAAGATGCGCTTGTTCGGCAGTACCCAGTTGCGCGCCAGGATCTGGTGCGCAAAGGGCGAGTAACGGGTGAGCAGTGCTTCATCATGGCCCTTGCCGACACCTTCTCCAGTCAACATGGCAAGCGTAGCCTTGACGGTCGGCAGATAGTCCTCGGGCAATGCGCGTGCATCGGTTCGCGGATAGGTCAGTACCTTGTGTTTTTCGTACAGCGCCTGCGCCAGACCGAGCGTGGACTTTGCGGAAAAGCCGAAACGGCCATTGGCTTCTCGCTGCAGGCTGGTCAGATCAAAGAGCAGCGGCGAAAGTTGGGTGGACGGCTTGGCCTCCTCGCTGACCACACCCGGATGCCCGGCACATTTGCTCTGTAACAACCTGGCCCGGGATTCGTCCCACAGGCGGTCGGCGCGCTGATGTTCGTCTTCTTCACTTTTCCCCTTGGCAAAATTCTCGTCAAACCACTTTCCCTTGTATTCGCCCGCAGCACAGGCAAAGACGCCCTCCAGCTCCCAGTACGGGCGAGGTTTGAACTTGCGGATTTTGTCCTCACGCTCGACCATTAACGCCAGGGTCGGTGTCTGCACACGACCAACCGTCGTCAGATGAAAGCCGCCGGTCTTTGAATTGAAGGCAGTCATGGCGCGCGTGCCGTTGATACCCACCAGCCAGTCGGATTCCGAACGGCAGACGGCTGCATCGGCCAGGCCCTGCATTTCGCTGCCGGCGCGCAGTTTTGAAAAGCCGTCCTTGATGGCTTGTTGCGTCATCGACTGCAACCACAGGCGTTCAACAGGTTTGCCGGCTTTGGCGTGCTGCGCAATATATTTGAAGATCAACTCACCTTCACGTCCCGCGTCACAGGCGTTGACCAAGGTGCTTACATCCTTGCGCTTGATCAGCCGGGTAAGCAACTTGAGACGTGATTCCGACTTTTCGATCGGCCGCAAGTCGAAATGGGGTGGAATAACCGGCAGGTGAGCAAACGACCACTTGCCGCGTTTGACCTCGTATTCTTCCGGACAGGCCAGTTCGAGCAGATGGCCGACGGCCGAAGAAAGGACACAGTCCTCGCTCTCGAAGTAGTCGTCGTGTTTGGTGAAACCGCCCAGTGCACGGGCGATATCAGCAGCGACTGAAGGTTTTTCGGCAATGATCAGCTTCTTGCTCATGGGGTTAAGTATGCCTCGAAGGGCTTTAAATTTATATGACGATGGAATTACAGGACAACGCCACCTTGCAGGGCATAATAAGAGGACTATGCTGCGCTTGGCAAGCAGCGCTTGAATGTAGCCAGCCGGCACCGTGCTCCTGCGCAGGGTTAAAATGATTACCCAAGCGATATACGAAAGGTCTCGGTGGAGCGGTTTCGCTACAGTAACTTTGCGCAATTCCCGAAGGTTGAATGCAAATACGTCACGCCTGAGGTGTGGGGTGCTGTGCTTTTTTATCAAACACCGGACGACAGGAATACCGATCTTGATTGTGCAGGGATTCAGGCTTCGGGAAGCTGCTGGAAACGGCCACCCGGCAAGGTGACAACCCGGCCATCGAGCTCCAGGTTCAACAACATCACGGACAGCGAGTCAGCACCCAGACCACTGCGCTCGGCGAGCTCATCCAGCCCGCAGGGATCAAATCCCATCAGTGTAAGCAGTTGATCAGGTACTGCACCGCCGTCAAGCACCATTGCCGTTCTCGCTGTCGATGGCGTACCCCAGCGCAGTTCCTCAAGGACATCCTGCGCGGTTTCAACCAGCTTGGCGCCCTGTTTGATGAGCTTGTGGCAGCCGCGCGACTGCGGGGAGTGAATCGAACCGGGTATGGCAAAGACCTCACGACCCTGTTCGCCGGCGAGTCGAGCAGTAATCAGTGAGCCACTTTCCATTGCCGCTTCAACAACCAGAACACCCCGTGCAATACCGGAGATCAGCCGGTTACGGCGCGGAAAATTGGCGGAACTGACCGGCGTTCCGATCGGGAATTCGGAAATGATCGTTCCTCGGGCACCGATTTCCAGCGCCAGTTCGCGGTTGCGCGCCGGATAAATTCGATCGATGCCGGTGCCGATCAAGGCCAGGGTATCACCGCTGGAAGCCAGGGCACCACGATGCGCAGCAGCATCAATGCCAAGTGCCAGACCGCTGGCTATAACCAGACCCGCGTCGGAAAGAGCAGAGGCAAACCGTTCGGCATTGAGCGCGCCTTGTGGTGTCGGGTTGCGGCTGCCAACGATGGCCAGTGCCTGCCGGTTGAGCAGTTCAAGTCGACCCCGAACATAGATAAGTGTCGGTGGGTCAGGTATTTCCAGAAGGGCCTGGGGGTAATCGGGGTCGGCCAGAGTGATGATGTGCTGATCCTGGCCTTTCGACCACGCACACGCGCTTGCTACGGCTTCTTCATTGCCGGTATCGAGCAGAAGACGGGTTGACCGGGCCCCGATGAGGTCGCACAGCGTACTGCGGCTGGAGGAAAAGACCGCTTCGGGAAGTCCGAAGGCGGCAAGCAGCTTGCGCTGTGTTTCGCCGCCAATTCCAGGAATGAGTGTCAGTCGCAGCCAACTTGATAGCGACTCGCCGTCGATCATTGCTCAGGGCGTGCGGACGAAGTCATTGACCTCAACGGTGCCTTCCGACTGAACAACCAAGGCGTAAGAAATAAGGTCAAAGGTGCGGAAAACAAAGACCAGCCCGATACGGCTCGGGGGAATCTGTACATTCACCTTGCGACCCTCGTCGTCTCGTTCAACAACCGTCCGGTTGCGTTCAAGTGCGAGTATATGCCCGATTTCAAGCCCATTCCTGGCGCCCCGATTCAGAGAAATGATGGAGCCACGACCTCCGGAGCCGACGCCACCGTAGACCGAAACAACAAGACCATCAATCAGGGTGTCCGGCTTGTGCGGCACATAAGCGGTCATGGCTGGGCGGATGGCTGGAACCAGACGGTCACCGCGACCAATTTCCTGCTTGGCCGTTAGGACTTCAAAAACTGCCGGGTTACCCGGTTCCAGTTGAGCGGCCGTGCCCAGATAAAAGGCCTCATAGCCAAGAACCTGGGTGGGGTTAGCCGGGTTCTGATCGGGGTAAGCCGGGTCAAGCAAGGGCTTGCCGTTGCGATAGACCTGCCATTGTTTCATGTCAGGAACAGCGTTTTCTACATAAGCGATATCGCCATTGCCGAGGAACACCCGATCCTGTTGCGTGGCAACGATTCGGGCTGCGCTTTCCAGGCCATCCTTTTCTACAACGAGCGGCGCGGAAATAAAAGGCTCGATCACATTGGGCGGAATCGGAGGAATCGCCTGGTTAATCTGCTCGGAATAGATTTGCGGCCGCAGCTTCTCGACACGAAGTATCGGTTTTCCGCTGGCATCGCGATCAAGGACGATTACATCGCCGGGAAAAATACGATTCGGATTCCTGATCTGTTCCTTGTTCATGCGCCAGATTTCAGGCCAGCGCCAAGGGTCCTTGAGAAACTTTGAGGATAATCCCCAGAGCGTGTCACCGGGAACGACAATGTGCCGCTCCGGAGCGTTATCAGCCAGTTGGAGTGGTTGTTCGGCGGCGCTGCACAGAGTGGCAGCCACAGCCAGAATGAGCGCGGATATAATGCGAATCATCGTGTTATCCTCATACGAGCGGTCAGCAAAGTCAGTGAATGCTTGCAGAACTTCGGGTTCGGGTGATTATCAGGCCATGTTTCCAACCTGACCTGCACAGCGCACCCCACAGCAGACATCGCATACAATGCGCAAATTGTGCGCCTTTTTCAAGATGTTGCATTAGATTCTGCACGTAATTACTTCTTCGATCAAGCTTTTTATGCCACTACTACCAATACTCCGTTTCCCCGATCCACGCCTGAAAACCGTCGCCGCCCCGGTTGAAAAGATTGACGACAGCATCCGGCGTCTGGCAAGCGACATGGCCGAGACGATGTACGAAGCTCCTGGTATCGGTCTGGCAGCAACGCAGGTCGATATACACCTTCGAGTTATTGTTATCGACTCCTCCGAAACGCGGGATCAGCTCCTGGTGCTGATCAACCCTGAACTTGTTGACAGCGAGGGGGTTCAGGTCTGTGAAGAAGGCTGTCTTTCGGTACCGGGAATCTTCGACAAGGTCGAGCGTGCGGAGCGGGTTGTCGTTCGTTATCTCGATGTGCAGGGCAAGAAGCAAACGGTTGCCGCCGAAGGGCTGCTCGCCGTTTGCCTGCAACATGAAATGGATCATCTTGAAGGGCGGGTTTTTGTCGAGCATCTCTCTCAGCTCAAGCAGACGCGCATCAAGGCCAAACTGGCCAAGCAGTCGCGGATTACCGCATGAAGCTTGTTTTTGCCGGTACGCCGGAGTTTTCAGCATGCGCGCTGCGCGCAATCATTGCCGCCGGCCATCAAATAGCGTTAGTACTTACTCAGCCTGATCGGCCTTCAGGACGGGGTATGGTGTTGCATTCTTCGCCGGTCAAGGCCTTGGCGCAAGCTTCCGGAATCGAGGTTTTTCAGCCGCAGACGCTGAAGGATGCAACTGCCCAGCAACGAGTGCGCGCCGTCG
>NZ_JAEUOI010000189.1 GCF_016790145.1 Propionivibrio sp.
GCCCTTGTCTTCCATGTCGCTGTTGAGCGTGCGCAGTGTTGGATTCTTCCTGTAATAATCCTCGTCGGTCAGCCAGTCGTGGAAGGTAAAGACGATGGCTGGCGCTTTTCCGGTTTTGCGCTGGAACTCCTTCACGTCGGCCCGCGTGGTGCCGATGCTATAGACGCCGGCATAAATGCCTTGCGCTGGCGGCAGCACCTTGACGGCATCGGGCGTATCTCGAGTCTTCGGCGGGGGTGACTTTACGTCGGCATTGCAGGATGCTGCAGCCTTCGGCGCCCTCAGTGCAAATTCGTTCTTCTCCTCGGCATCCGCAGACGGAATAACCAGTGACAGGGAAACGATCAGGCACTGCGCCGCTGTGGCGCTGGTCAGCCATCGTGCGGGACGAGTAAACTCTAGCATCGCGAAAAGTCTCCTTCGTGGGGTTGGTGCCATCACTGTGTCACGTTTCCGAGGCAGACGCCGCAGGGTTGCGATCAAACTGTACGGCCAGGAAATAACCAAATTTGTTCACCCAGGGGATGCGCTGCCCGATCCAGTCGGCGCCGCGTAACAGACCGCTCAGCAACGGCACGCGGCGCTGCAGCACGTAAAAATCGAGCAGACGAAAAAAGACGAATTCGGGGTAATGCACGGTAACTTTTCCGCCGAAATGTGCGCGCATCGCTTCAAAATCGGAAAGCCGCAACGGATGCTCGTGGTCGTCACCATAACGCGGGATACCCAGCCTGCCGACCAGCCTGCGGCGCGCCAGCATCAAGAGCGGGTTGCGCGCTGAGTTCTCGATAAACACTGCTCGACCCCCCGGCTTGAGTATCCGGCATAGTTCGGTCATCGCCTGCGGAATGTCCACGTGGTGCAATACGCAGGCGCCGAAAGCGTTATCGAAGGAGGCATCGGGGTAATCCAGATGTTCAAAGAACATCGTCTTGATGTCCACCGACACGCCGTTGGCCTTGGCCAGCCGCGAAGCAATGGCCAGATCGGGACCGGACGCGTCGAAGGCGCTAACCACGGCGCCATGCTTGGCCAGCATGACCGAGGTGTGGCCCTTGCCACAGCCACAATCGAGCACACGCTTGCCGCCCAGATCCCCGAGCGCGGCAAGTCCGAAACCATACAACGGGTATAGTCCACACAGCGTAAGCCAGTAGTCGTGCGGTTGGTACCAGCCGTCTTCCCCTACCCAGTCGGGGTCATTGCGCGAGAGGGCTTTTGCAGTCACCGAATCCTCCGGAATCACAAATGAAAAAATCAGCCTAGCATGGCATGGCGAGGCGACAGCAGCCAGCCATAAACCCAGCCAGGAATCACAAAACGGCGACGGTTGAGCACCACGCCGATCACCTTGCCGCCTGCACCTTCGATCAGGCGACGAGTTCGGATGGCGTTGATGCCGGTAGTGCGTTCGGCCTCGATGACGAGCAACACTACGTCTACGATTTCCGGTAGCCACAAGCCTTCGCCCGAAGTTCCCATCGCCGGCCCGTCGATCAATACCACACCGTGCTCCCGGCGCAAATCGTGCAACGCTTCGCGCGACTGGGCGATCATCTGGGCACTGATGTTTGAGGGATCATCAGACACCGAAAGCAGGGGCAGATGCAGATGGCCGTCACTTGCGTCAATCGTAGCGCACACCGCATCGCTACGCCCGAACAACGCGGATAACTCGCGCACCAGAAAAGTTTTTCCTTCCCCCTTGCTACTACTGGTGACGAGCACAGTCAAGCCAGCGGCTTCCCCTCGAACCTGTCGCAAGGCCTGGGCGATGTGGCGCAACTCGATCTGCTTGAGGGCTTCAGAGTCGGGGGCAAGCCTGAAGTCGGGCAGGCTCGCCAGTACCGGCAGGTCGAGTTGATCCTGCGCCTCTTCACGCGTGGATATTGTGCGGCGGAAGTACTCACTGAGTTGGGCCAGCACCAGCCCTGCGATCAGGCCGCCAGCCAGTCCCAGACCCAGGTTGAGCAGCTTGCGCGGCTTGGACGGTCGATCCGCAGGCGTCGCTCGCTCGATAGGAACCACGTCGCTCACCTTGCGATCATTCATGATGCCGCTCAGTTGCTCTTCCTCCTGCTTCTTCAGGGAATTGCGTAGCGCATCTTCCTTCAGATCGACTTCGCGAATGGCTTCGCGCAGAAGAGTCTCCTGGCTATCCACTTCAGTAAGCTGGCGCCGGTAATCGACGATGAGCTTGCGCAAGTCGGTGGTGCGCGATGACAGTGCGCTCACACGGGAACGCTCAGCCAGCACATTGCGCTCGATTTCCTGGTACGTTGTGTTAACCCCGGACGCCTGCGTCGCACCAACGCGCTCCTGTTCAGCGCGGATGCTTGCTTGCACATTCCTTATTTCAAGGTCGATACTACGCCCGGCAGGGCTGCCTGGCTGATAATTACCTCGCTCGATTTCAAGCTGCCCCAGTTGCTGACGCAGGGAATCCAGCGCCGGAGTTTCGGGCGAACGCTTGGACAACTGACGCTCACCTTCGGCGATTCGGCGCTGGCTCTCGGAGGTTTCAATCTCGGATCGGCTCAACGCCGCCTCGGCCTCGCTGAGCCGCTGCAACAGTGACTGCTTTTGCGGCCCCACAGCCACGATACCCGTCCGTGCCTTTAAGTCCTGCTGGTGATCGATGGCTGCCTGCAGCTCAACTTTCTGCCGTTCGGTCTCGACCGCGAACACACCGGACGTGGCAGCGCCTTGCCTTACCTTGATGTGATGCTCAAGATATACGTCGATCATGGTGTTTGCCAACTCGGCCGAGAACTCGGGATCGGGACTTTCGGCGGTCACGACGAATACATCGGCCTCGCGCACCGCCTCGATGTTCAGGTGAGCGTTGGCTTTGCGCATGGCCATCTGGGTCTTCGTCAGGCCTTCGCCTGGCGGCATGCCGAAGATGTTCTGCATTACAAAGTTCTTGATAGCGCTGTAGGTCCGGTCTGGCAGTTCAATCAGCCAGTCCCAGCGCCAGCGCATTTTTTCCAGAACCTTCTCAGGCCCGATGCGTGTTACTGTTTCGAGCAGCACGGGGGTGCTCGACATGATGCTGATTTCGGTACGGACAATTTCTCCCCGATTCAGGCGCATCTGCGCATCGGGACCAGCATCTGACGATCCGATGCGCACTGCCTGGCGGTTCTGCTGCACCAGTATGTGCGCCGAGCTTTCCCAGACCTTGGACTGTAGCAGCGCAACGGCGAAGCTCGTAACCGCTGAAATCAGCGCCACACCGATAATCATTTTCTTGTGTCGAAAAAGCGTAGCGAGGTTTTCTCGCAGGCCGAACTGAGCGCTTGTTGATTTCATTTTCGATCGCCGTTTAGAAATTCATCGACATGCTCAATCTGCCCTTTAGGCAAAGCACGGACAGAAACAGCCGTGGAGATTAACACGCCACACTAGGGGCTACAAAGTTCAGCACGTCATTCATGGGCTAAGAAGAAACGCAAAAAAATCGCTACTACAATTGATCTGATTGTCTGAACATCGTGGTGAATCGGGACTTGTCAGGAAGTTATTCAGCACGCGCCATCACGTCAGACCACTGCCGAAAATAAAACTGTCCGGTAGTGCAGTCAGCCTGGCCGACCAAGCAATCGGTCAAAATACTCAATGGTACTGCGCAGCCCCTCTTCGAGCGGTACCTTTGGCTCCCAACCCAGACACTCTCTGGCGCGAGCGATATCGGGGCAGCGCTGGGTAGGGTCATCGCTGGGTAATGGTCGATAGACAATCGTGGAGCGCGAACCGGTCATCTCGATGATGCGTTCGGCCAATTCACGAATCGTCGACTCAACCGGATTGCCGATGTTGATCGGGCCGACGACCTCGTCGCCGGTATCCATCAATTTGAGCGCCCCTTCAATCAGGTCGTCTACGTAGCAGAATGATCGGGTTTGCGTCCCGTCACCATACAACGTAATGTCCTTGCCGGTAAGTGCCTGGACGATGAAATTGGAAACGACACGACCGTCGTTGGGGTGCATTCGCGGGCCGTAAGTATTGAAGATGCGCATCACCTTGATGCGCAAATTGTGCTGCCGATGGTAGTCGAAGAACAGCGTTTCAGCACAACGCTTGCCTTCGTCATAGCATGCGCGGTGTCCAGTGGGGTTGACGTGCCCCCAGTAATCTTCGCGTTGAGGGTGTATCTGGGGATCACCATAAACCTCGCTGGTCGATGCTTGCAGTATCTTTGCGCGCAATCGCTTGGCCAGGCCGAGCATGTTGATCGCACCATGTACGCTGGTTTTGGTAGTCTGCACCGGATCATGCTGATAGTGCACGGGTGATGCAGGGCAGGCCAGATTGAAGATTTCATCCACCTCAATATAGAGGGGAAAAGTGACGTCATGCCGCATCAACTCAAAATGAGGATGATGCAACAGATGCTCGATATTACGCTTGCTTCCGGTGAAGAAGTTGTCGACACAGATGACCTCATCACCGCGCTCGAGCAACTTCTCACAAAGATGCGAACCGAGGAAACCAGCGCCACCAGTAACAAGATATGACTTTCGGTAGGCGTCTTTCACCGTGAAACCTCGCAGGAACAAGGAGCAATGAAGGACAATGTCCTCGCTTTAAGCATGCAGCCCGAGTTATATATCAAATTCATGTTGAAACCCTAACTATTCTGAATTAGTCGAATACCGGATCTTATGAGAAACCAAAGCTCCTTTACCCCGATTTTGCGTGCAAAAAATATTCAGTCAATAGCCCGAATGTACTAATCCAAAGGTTGTTGAACAAGAAAATGTTAATGCCCTTTATTATTTTTATGACTGAACAGTACTCGGTTTTACGCCGACCAATCTCATGGATTCTTGTTTCCGGCCACCCGACTTACATCATTGACCGCCAACCTGCTTTTATGTTCCCCGGTGATATCGTTGATTCTTTACCTTCAGTTAATCCTGACCTTAAACGCAACGACATTTTCACCGGCAGCAGAGGTTTATCCGGAATCCCATACTCTGCTAGGGCAGACGACCAGACATTGTTGCTAAAGCTGCGGAACCATGGGACGGACCTCAAGGACAGGAATTCCAAATGTATATTCCGGCCCGCTGTGCCTTCCTGACATGATAATTTGTCATCTACATTCTCAAGCAGGAGATTTTCAATCGCCTTCATCCAAGATATTGACATTGACTTGTCGAATCCAAAGCAATTTTCCGGTGTTCGCCAAGCTCAGCCTGTCATTTCGATTTAGCCGAAGTTCAGCCCTTTTACCTTAACTGATCAGCCATGAAGTAAAGTGGTCCCCGTTTTTGAGACAGCGGTTTAAGCTGTGTGCTGTCGAACGAAATGAGGATATATGAGCGAAGCAAAGAAGCGCAATGCGTATTCATCGGAATTCAAGGCGAAGGTTGGCCTGGAGGCAATACGGGG
>NZ_JAEUOI010000172.1 GCF_016790145.1 Propionivibrio sp.
CGGATTCAAAGCTCATGATGCGGTTCTCCTTAATGAATGCTGTTGAGTATGCTGAGGGTATGGCGGGCGATCATCAATTCCTCGTTGGTCGGGATCGTCCAGACTGAAATTCGGCTACCTGCAGTGCTGATGCGCGGACCACCGGCGGTGTTGGCGAGCGGGTCGAGATCTACGCCGAGCCAGGTAGCGGCCTTGCAGACCCGCTCCCTGATCGGCACCGCGTGTTCCCCGATACCGCCGGTGAACACCAGCGCGTCGAGTCCGCCGAGGGCCGCAGCGAGCGAGCCCAGTTCGCGCCCGATACGATAAACAAACAGTTCAACCGCGAATTTTGCCTTGGACTCGGTCGAGTCAAGCAGGGTACGCATGTCGCTGGAAACGCCCGAGACACCGAGCAGCCCGGACTGCTGGTAGAGCAGTTTCTCGACTGCACGGGTATCCATCTTCAGTTCATCGATCAGATAGAGTACGACGCCGGGGTCCAGGTTGCCGCAACGGGTGCCCATCGGCAGCCCGTCGACGGCGGTGAAGCCCATGGTGCTGGATACGCTGTTACCTTCTTGGATGGCGCACATACTGGCACCGTTGCCCAGATGCAGCACTACTGTGCGTCCCTGTGCGGCGTGGGAGTCGAACTGCGGCAGAACGGAAGCGATATATTCGTAGGAGAGGCCGTGGAAGCCATAGCGGCGCACGCCGCGCTCGGTAATCGCGGGTGGCAGCGCGAAGGCCTGGGCCACCGCCGGCTGGTGGCGATGGAAAGCGGTGTCGAAGCAGGCCACCTGGGGCAGATCCGGGCGATTGGCCAGCAACAGGCGGATCGGTGTCAGGTTGTGCGGCTGGTGCAACGGCGCCAGCGGGATAAAGCGTTCCAGGTCTTTGACAATTTCGGCCGTCAGGCGCACCGGCGCGGCGTAGTCAAGGCCGCCATGCACGACGCGGTGTCCGACGGCGGCCAGACGGTGTTCGCCGAGTTGCGCGCGCAGGACGTCGGCCAGGTGGGCGATGGCGCCCGCGTGACCCAGCGCCTGGCCTTCGCCCCACTGTTTATCGCCGATGACCGCACCGGTGGCATTTTTGGCCTTGAAGCGGGGTGCCGTGTACAGCCCCTCCAGTTGCCCGCCGAATTGTAATTCCAGCGACTCGCCGCCTTCCAGGAAGAGCGAGAACTTGATGCTCGACGAACCGGCATTGAGAACCAGGATCGCGTCGCTCATGAAGACACCGCCTTGCCGGCGCTCGCCCGCCGAGCCTGGGCGACCAGCGCCGCCACTGCGCAGGAGGCCAGCCGGGTCATCACCGAATCGGCACGGCTGGTAAGAATGATCGGCACCCTGGCGCCGAGTACAATACCGGCGGCGTCGGCGTCGGCCATGAAGCTCAGGCTCTTGGCCAGCATGTTGCCGGCTTCCAGGTCGGGTACCACCAGGATGTCGGCCTGTCCGGCCACCGGCGAATCGATCTTCTTGATGGCGGCCGCTGTGAGATCGATGGCGTTGTCGAGTGCCAGCGGGCCGTCGAGGATGCCGCCGGTGATCTGCTTGCGGTCGGCCATCTTGCACAGGGCAGCGGCTTCCACCGTCGAGGGCACATCGGGGTTGACCGTCTCCATCGCCGACAGGATCGCCACCTTGGGGTTCGGAAAGCCCAGATCGGTGACGAGATCGATGGCATTCTGGATGATGTGCATCTTGTCGGTCAGCGTCGGGAAGATGTTGATCGCCGCATCGGTGACGACGATCACCCGATCCAGGCTTGGCACGTCCATGATAAAGGCATGGCTGATGCGGCGCCCGGTACGCAGGCCGGTCGCGCTACGCACCACGGCGGCCATCAGTTCGTCGGTGTGCAGGCTGCCCTTCATCAGCATCTCGGCCTTGCCTTCGCGCGCCAGTTGTACCGCCATCTCGGCGGCGGCGTGGCTGTGCGGCACGTCCACCACTTGGTAGCGGGAGATGTCAAGCTTGAACTCTGCGGCGACAGCTTCGATCTTGTCGTGCCGGCCGACCAGGATTGGTTGCAGTATGCCCATTTCGGCGGCTTCCACTGCGCCCCTCAGCGAGCTTTCGTCGCACGGGTGCGCGACGGCCGTGGGTACCGGGGGCAGCGCCTTGCAGCGGGCGATCAGGCGTTCGTATTTCTCGTGTTTGCGTTCCATCATTTTTTCCTTGGTGTCGATGCCGGTTTGGTGGGCTTGCCGGAATCCTGTTTGACCTGCTTGACCGCTTTGACCGGTTCAGCCGCTTTGACCGATTTGACCGGGGTGGCCGCCTTGACAGGCTTGACCGGCTTGGCGACAGCGAAAAAATGTTCAATCTGCGCCAGCCGCTCGGCGCGTTCGCCACTCGGTTTGCCGATGGCGTGGACAGTTCTGCGGATTGCCTCCAGCAATTGAGTGCGGACGGCCGGATCGGGCGGTAACATTTTCGGGATGGCGGCCAGCGCTCCGTCGCGGTCGAGCAGCAGGGAGAAGAACTGCTCGCGCAGCAACTGCTTGAACTCCTCCAGGGTCAGGCCGCCGTGCTCGGCGCGAATCAGGCGCAGTTCGTTGAACGCGCGCTCATCCACTCCCGGCCCGGCCATGCCGATATAGACCAGGCTGCGGATTGCCGCTTCACGAGGGCCACCCACGGCGATCCGGGCCTTGAGTTCGGCGATGCGCTGCTCGATGAACGCAGCGCGTTTGGGGTCGTTCCCAGGGCGCGGGCGCGGGGTTTCGTCCGAGGGATCGAGTCCGACCAGCGATTGCAGCAGCGGCGAGCTGTAGATTGCCAGGAAAATCTGCTCCATGCTGCTCTCGCGCAGATCGCGATAGCCGTCGAGCGCCGCGATGATTCGATCCGAAATCATGGCTTGCACCTGAAGCAGGGGGTTGTCAGGCGAAACCGGCTGGCGCTGCCCACGCACCTGCTCGGCGAGCCGGGCAATTTGTTGCATCAGCGGGTTGCGCTCGGAAAAGATCTGGTAGGGCAGTTCGGCGGTGTTGAGCTTTTGCAGCCATTGGGACGTCTGTTCGTTGATGAATGCCTGGACAAAGGGCTGGAACAGGGTGCGATACAGGCCGAGGTTGATCTCCGACACCCGCCGTGCGGCGGCGAAGCGGCGCTCGTTTTCGGGACTGGGCTGGACGATGGCGCGAACGTCGTCGAGGGTGCGCGGTTCGAAGCGCACGATCCAGTCGCCGGTGACCAGGTCCGGACTGGCGACGTCGGCGGTTTTCGGGGTCATCACCGCCTCGTAGAGACCGGGCGGCAGCACGTCGATCAGATCGATATTGGACTCGAATTCCTGATGTTCCTTGCGGGCTACTCCGCCGCCGACAAAGATGCCGAGATGGCCGATGCTTTCGTGGATCGCGTAGACGATGGTCTGGCCGCAGGCGCGGATGTCGTCATCCTTGCCGTAGAGATCGACGATCCAACCCAGAGCCTGTTGCGGCGGGGTGATGTTGTCGCCCCTGGAGCAGAAACAGACGATCGGCGAGCGGATGTTGCGCAGGTCGATACGGACGCCGTCGCTGGTGAGGATTTCGGCAGTGGCAAGGCGGTTGCCGACGAAAAGTTCATCGACGATCCATTGAATTTCCTCGGCGTTGAGATTGACGTGGCCGCCCCACCATTTCTCGAACTCGAGGAAACGCGCCCCTTCGCTGTCCACCTTCGACCAGAGATCGTAGTTCTTGGTCCAATAGGTATTGGCCGGATTCTGCTTCTCGAAGTTTTCGACCAGGTAGCCGCCGTTGAACTTGCCGGCGCCCAGATCGCTGGTCAGCGCGGTCAGCCAACTGCCGCCGAGCACGCCGCCGGTGTAGCGCATCGGGTTTTGCCCTTCGACGCCGGCCCAATAGGACAGCGGCGATCCGGGAATGATGATCGGCCCGAACAGTTCCGGCCGGACGGCCGCCACCATCATCACCGCCCAGCCGGCCTGGCAGTTGCCGATGACGCAGGGCTTGCCCTCGGCCTCGGGGTGGAGTTCGATGACCTTTTCCAGGAACAGCGCTTCGGCGCGCATGATGTCTTCGATGGTCTGGCCGGGCATCGGGTCGGGGGTGAAGCCGACAAAGTAAGAGGCATGGCCGGCGCGCATGGCCATGCCGAGTTCGCTGTCGGCCTTGAAGCCGCCGATCCCCGGTCCGTGCCCGGCGCGCGGGTCGACGACCACGAACGGACGTTTTTTCGGGTCGATCACTACCCCGTGCGGCGGCTTGACGCGCACCAGCAGGTAATTGGCCGGCCGTTCGAAGGTACGCGCGTCGAGCACCAGCTCGGCGTCGAAGCTCAGTACGTGCGGCACTTCCTTGTTCTTCTGCGCGTAGTATTGCTCGCTGCGCAGACGCAGAACGTCCCAGAACAGAACGGTGCGTTGTAGCGCATCGGTCATGTATTCGCCGAGCGGCCCGCCGGCGAGCAGGGCCTTGCCCGCGATGCCGCTTGAGGTCAACGAGTGCAGCGCATTCGGCGCCGGTTTGACGGATGAGTCGCTCGTGTTCTTGCTCGTTGTCTTGGTCATCTTGATTTGCTCCCGTTACGTTTTGCTGGCTCGGTGCCAGATTCGGGCAGACACTCTCTGCGGATGCTTTTCTGCCCATGCTTGTCGTTCTCGACCTTCTTCATTTAACGGCCAACTCACGGCCTGACACAGTGGGTAAGAGACGGTTTCCCGCCTCCCACCTACAGCCTGTCTTTTTACCCTGATTCCTGTCAGGCAGCTACCCGCTTCAAGTGTAGATTAGTCGCGATTCGGAGGGCTGTGACCTCGGGATATTACGGGGTGTGTGACGGGGAAGCTTCGAGCTTCTTCGTCGGGAGGCCCGGAGCGGGCTGGCGCGCGCTCGAGTTGATGTGAGCGGGAGGGTCAGAGCACAGCGAGGCCATGCCTGATGGCAAAGTCGATCAGTCCGGTTGGCTGTGCAGATCCAGGGCCTCGATCGACTAAACCTGTTGGAATTCCACCATCGGCGCCGCGATCAAGCGCATGAAGTCGATTGCCTTGACCCGGGCTCTCATGTTCCAAGGCCAGTGCAGAGTCTCCGAAACCTGCGATTTTTCAGTCGATGCATACCTGCTATGATGTCGCGCGATCACAGGCGGTCAGGTTGATCGCCCATGTTCGCGTGGAAAAGGATAATTCATCAATGATTGACTTCATTAAACACGGGCTCTCATGAATGACCGTTCAGTTTTACGAAGCTTAGTGCTTGCCGGCCTTTTTGTCGCCGCTTCATTGACCCATGCCGCCGAGACCACGCGACCGCGTATCGGCCTGGTGCTCGGTGGTGGCGGCGCACGCGGTGCGGCGCACATCGGCGTGCTCGAGGTGCTGGAGAAGCTGCGCGTGCCTGTCGATTGCGTCGCCGGAACCAGCATGGGCGGGCTGGTTGCCGGCGCTTTCGCCGCCGGGCTGTCGCCGGCCGAGATGCGCAGAGAGTTGGCCAAGGCCGACTGGAACGACATGTTCCTTGACAGCCCACCATATTCCGAGGTCAATTACCGCAACAAGGCCATTTCAAAACGCTTTCTTCCGGCTACGGAAACCGGCTTTAACAGTGAGGGCCTGACCTATCAGGGCGGAGTGGTCTCCGGGCAGAAGATCAAGCTTTTCTTCAACCGGCTGGTCAATTCCGATCTCGGCGAGCGCGAAATCGAAACCTTGCCGCTGCCGCTGTCGATCGTCGCCACCGATATCGGCAACGGCGACAAGGTCGTTTTTCGCAGCGGCAGCCTGACCAAGGCCATGCGCGCCAGCATGTCGGTTCCCGGACTGATGTCGCCGGTCGATTATCAGGGGCGCAAGCTGGTCGATGGCGGGCTGGTCGACAACGTGCCGATCGACGTGGTGCGCGATCATTGCCAGGCCGACATCGTGATCGCCGTGAACGTCGGCTCACCGCTGATGAAAGCCGAGGATGTCGGTTCGCTGCTCAGCGTCTCGGTGCAGATGGTCAATATTCTGACCGAGCAGAACGTGACGCGCTCGCTGGCTACGCTAAAGCCCAGCGACATCTACATCAAGCCCGATCTGGAAGGAATCAGCGCCGGCGATTTCGTAAAGAGTTCTGAAACAGCCGATCGAGGCAGGGAAGCTGCGCTGGCCGTAACTGATCGCCTGCAAGCCCTGGCCGTGAGCGAAGAGGTTTACAGCGCCTGGGTAAACCGGATCGCCTTCGTCAGGACCGAGTCCCCCGTCATCGACGAAATTCAGGTGGCCGGGCTGAAGGTGGTCAATCCGGCGGCGGTCGAACGGCAGATTGAGGCCCGGCCCGGCGAACGGCTCGACGAGACGACGCTCAACCGGGACATGTTGCGTATCTATGGCGACGGCTGGTTTGACAGTGTCGACTACTCTGTGCTGACGACCCGCGATCGCAATATCCTGCGCGTGCTACCGGCAGAAAAGATCTGGGGGCCCAATTACCTGCGCTTCGGCCTCAGTCTGGAAAGCAACTTCAGGGAGGACTCGACCTATGGCCTGCGTGTCGCCTACGACAAGACCTGGCTCAACCCGCTGGGCGGAGAATTGATCGTCGCGGCTGAAATCGGCAATTCGCCGGGGCTGCTGCTGGATTATTATCAGCCGCTGGAAGCGCAGCAGCGCTATTTCTTCGAGTCTAAGCTGTCCTATGAGGGGCGACCCTTCAACCTCTATCAGAATAACGACAAGGTCGCCGAGTACTGGCGCACCAAAGGGCTTGTTTCGGCCGGCGTCGGCATGAACATCGGCCTGCTCGGCCAAGTACGTGCCGGCTGGCGTCAAATCTGGCAGGAAGCCACCCTGGAGACCGGGATTCCCTCCGCCATTTTTCCGGCCAGGACCAACGAGTCGTATGGCGGGGAATACCTGGCGCTTGATTTTGAACAGATGAACCGGATCTTTTTTCCGAGCAGGGGCTGGAGTTCAAAGCTGGCCTATTTCAATTCGTCAAAAGCGGGTTACAGCAAGGTAGGCGCAGAAGTCGAGGCGGCCTATCCGATCGGCGATTTTGTGATCAATTCGAAACTCCGTTATCAGGGATCGCTGAACGGGCAACTGCCGTACTACGACGCGGCTACTCTTGGCGGATTCCTGAATCTCTCCGGGTTTGCGTTGCAGGAGTTGAACGGCGACAATATTCGCTACGGCAACATTCGTGTCGAAAAGATCATCGGGCAGTTCCCGCTCGGTCTGCGCGGTGATTTGCGCGCCGGGGTGGCGCTTGAAACCGGCAAGGTCGGAAAACCCTATACGCAAACGCAGCTCAGCGGCTGGATGAATTCAGCCGCCGTCTATCTCGGTGGCGAGACGCCGCTCGGGCCGTTTTATCTCGGTTATGGACGATCCGACACTGGCTCGTCCAGCTTCTATCTGTTCTTTGGAACGCCATAAAGAAGGGCGATAATTCCCATCAGGCGATTTGCATGAAGAGGCTCGAGCTTCAGGCCGGGCCGGGAGTTTGGCGGGCAGGCCAGGGCAGCGGGTATTACAAAAACGGTGACTTGAATTGAGAGACTGTTCATAATGCGGCAAGTGAGTCGTGGTCTTACATTTTTTCACAGGAGGTAGTTCATGAAATACAAGCTTTCGATTCTGGTTGCCGTTCTTGCAGCGTTGCCGACGCTGTCCCTGGCGCAGATCGCGCCCACCGGTACTTCGGTCGTCATCAAGGAGAAAGGTGCGGTGCGCAGCGTTGATTCGGTCGTCATGCAAGGCCGCATCATCGCCATTGACCAGGACACTCGGCGCGTGACGATCAAGGGCGGCAGCGGCAAGGAACTGTCATTTGTGGCCGGGCCTGAAGTCAAGAATTTTGCGCAATTGAAAGTCGGCGATATCGTGACAATGAACGTCATTCAGTCGCTTGCGCTTGAATTGAAGAAGGGCGGCCATGAGTTGCGTCAGCGGGTTGAGAGTGGCGAAACGATCAGTGCCCAGCCCGGTCAAAAGCCGATGGGTGGTGAATCCACGACGGTTCGCATTATCGCGGATGTAACGGCAGTGAACAAGAAAACCGGAGTGGTCAGCCTGCGCGGCCCGCAGCGGACGCTCGATCTGAAGGTCAAGGACAAAACCATGCTGAAGGATATCGCCGTTGGCGATCAGGTCGAGGCCACCTTTGAAGAGGCCACCGTGATTTCAGTGAGGGCAGGAAAGCCGGCCAAGGGGGTGAAGTAAATGGCCAATCAATCGCAGGAGACCAAGGATGCGGGTGTGCTCGCTGTCATTGTGGCGCGTATGGAACAGCAGCGACTGCCCAGAGCGATCGATCTGAAAGCCAAGGTCGATCACGGCGGTGTTCTCGATGACCTGGATATCGAATTTCTGGAAGGGGTATTTGCCGATAGCAATGAACTGAAGCCGCTGCTGGTGCGCCACCCCGAGTATCAGGATCTGGCGGCACGGATGATGGCCCTCTATCGCGAAATTACGACCAAAGCGCTGGAGAAT
>NZ_JAEUOI010000063.1 GCF_016790145.1 Propionivibrio sp.
TGCGCCCGCGCATTGATCGGGTGCCATCCTTTGAGCGGATGCTTGATGAAATCGGGACGGTCTGGAAGTTTGCTGCGAGTGGCGACGATCTGCCGGCGATGAGTGCCTTCGCCTCGGACCTTGAGCAGAGTCTGGGTCTGAGCTGCGAATGGTCGGCCCACAACCGTCTTGATATCGCTTGCGCCGGCAACAGCAAGGGCAGTCGGCTAGCCGGGTGGATCGCCGGGCAAGGCATCGAACGCGAGGAAGTGATTGCCTTTGGCGACCAGCAAAACGACATGGAAATGCTGCGCCTGGCAGGCCTGGGCGTGGCGATGGGCAACAGCCGGGATGAGGTGCAGGCCTGTGCCGACTGGATCACCGGCAGCAATGACAGCGACGGCCTGGCCGACGCCCTGCACCGTTTTATACTGACATCCCCATAACATCCGGATAAAATGGAGGGTTTGTGGATTAGCTCTGGCGGATCAGGCCATTGCCGGCTGTCAGCCGGTGCTGCCGTTAGCCGTGTTAATTAAGAATTTTAATAAATCATGGGATGTGAATAAATGGTTTCTCAGGCTTCGCTGGCAAATGCAATTCGTGTGCTGACCATGGATAGTGTTCAGGCGGCCAATTCCGGGCATCCGGGCGCTCCGATGGGCATGGCCGAAATGGCGGTGGCGTTATGGGATCGGCATCTCAAGCACAATCCCGCCGACCCGAAATGGCCTGATCGTGACCGCTTCGTGCTCTCCAATGGCCATGGTTCGATGTTGCTCTATGCGCTGCTGCATCTGACCGGCTACGATTTGCCGCTAGAAGAGCTCAAGAACTTCCGCCAACTGCACAGCAAAACTCCGGGCCATCCGGAATATGGCCTCACGGTGGGTGTCGAGACGACCACCGGCCCGCTCGGACAGGGTATCGGCAACAGCGTGGGCTTAGCCCTCGCCGAAAAACTGCTGGCCACCGAGTTCAACCGCGAGGGCTTCCCGATTGTTGACCACTACAATTACGTCTTCGTGGGCGATGGCTGTTTGATGGAAGGCATATCCCACGAAGTGTGTTCGCTGGCCGGAACCTGGAAGCTGTCCAAGCTGATTGCTTTCTTTGACGACAATGGCATGTCCATCGACGGTGCGGTTGAAGGCTGGTTCACCGACGATACGCCCCGGCGCTTCGAAGCCTACGGCTGGAACGTGATCCGGGGTGTCGATGGGCACGACGTCGATGCCGTCGATCTCGCCATTTGCGCGGCCAAATCGCAGCATGACAAACCGACCCTGATCTGTTGCAAAACGGTGATCGGCAAAGGCTCTCCCAACAAGGCGGGCACGATCGACGTGCATGGTGCGGCGCTGGGCAAGGACGAAGTCGCCGCTACGCGCGTCGCGCTGGGCATCACCGAGGGCGCCTTTGAAGTCCCCGAGGCGGTGCGCGCGGCCTGGGATGGCCGCGCCGCCGGTGCCACTCGTCAGGCTGAGTGGCAGACGCTGTTCGCCGCCTATCGCGCTGCCCACCCGAAGCTGGCCACCGAGTTCGTGCGCCGCATGAAAGGCGAGCTGCACCCCGAGTTCTCTGCCACGGCAGCTGAAGCCCTGCAAGCGGTTGTTGCCCGGAACGAAGCAATCGCCACGCGCAAGGCTTCGCAAAACGCCATTCAGGCCCTGGTGCCGGTGATGCCGGAATTAATTGGCGGCTCTGCCGACCTGACGGGATCCAATCTAACCAATTGGAAAGGCTGCCGTAGCATACGTCCGGAAGCCATGGCCGAGGGGGGCAACTACATCTACTACGGCGTCCGTGAATTCGGCATGGTCGCGATCATGAATGGTCTGGTTCTGCATGGTGGCTTCCGTCCCTTCGGCGGCACCTACCTGATGTTCTCAGAGTACGCGCGCAACGCCATTCGCATGGCTGCGCTGATGTGCATCAATCCGATCTTCGTTTTCACGCACGACTCCATCGGCGTCGGCGAAGACGGACCGACGCACCAGCCGATCGAGCAGGCGGCCACCCTGCGCATGGTACCGAACCTCGATGTATGGCGCCCCTGCAACAGCGTCGAAACCTTCGTCGCCTGGCAGATTGCCATCGAACACCGGAGCACCCCTACCGCCCTGATCCTCACGCGCCAGAATCTGCCGCATCTGGCGCACCATAGCAGTCAAACAAGCATGATCCGTCGCGGCGGCTACGTGCTCAAGGATTGCAGCGGCGCGCCTAAAGCCGTGATCATCGCCACCGGCTCGGAGGTTTGTCTGGCGCTGGACGCACAGCAGGCGCTCGCCGAGAAGGGAATAGCTGTGCGCGTCGTCTCCATGCCTTCGAGTTTCATGTTTGATCAGCAAGACGTTTCCTACCGCGAATCGGTGTTGCCGCGCAGCGTACCGCGTGTGGCGGTCGAGGCCGGCATCACCGGCTACTGGCGTCAGTACGTGGGGCTGGAGGGCGCGGTGGTCGGTATTGATCGCTTCGGCGAGAGCGCGCCGGTCAGCCAGGTGTTCGAATACTTCGGCATCACTGCGGCGGCTGTGCTTACCGCGGTCGAAGGGGTGATCGCCGGCTGATCCCGGGCACCGGGCGCAAAGCCATGAAAAAACCCGGCATTCGCGCCGGGTTTTTCCTTTCAGCAATCCGGCCCGACTTACTTCAGACTCGACAAATCGATGACAAATCTGTATTTGACATCGCTTCTGAGCATTCGCTCATAGGCTGTGTTGATGTAATCCATCGGGATCATCTCAATGTCTGAAACGATGTCATGCCGGGCGCAAAAATCCAGCATTTCCTGGGTTTCACGGATTCCACCGATCAGTGAACCCGCCAACTGGCGACGCTTGAAGATCAGATTGAAGACGCCGGGTGATGGATGCGGCTCTGCCGGTGCGCCGACCAGTATCATCGTGCCATCGCGCTTGAGCAGTTGGAGATAGGCATCCAGGTTGTGGGAAGCGGCCACCGTGTTCAGGATGAAATCGAAGCGGTTTGCATAAGCCGACATTTGCTCGGGATCGGTGGAAACGCATACTTCATCGGCACCAAGCCGCTTGCCGTCCTCGATCTTGGCGGAAGACGTGGTGAATAAAACGACGTGGGCGCCCATGGCATGCGCGATTTTGACACCCATGTGGCCAAGCCCGCCCAGACCAACGATGCCAACCGTCTTGCCCGGTCCGGCACCCCAATGCCGCAACGGCGAGTAGGTGGTGATTCCGGCACACAGCAGGGGCGCCACACGGGCCAGTTGTTTTTCGGCGTGCTTGATATGCAAAACAAAGGATTCCTTGACGACTATCGTCTGGGAATAACCTCCATAGGTGTTTTCGCCCCCGAACACCGGCCCGTTATACGTCCCGGTGAAACCGTTATCGCAGTATTGCTCCACACCCTCGTCGCACGAATGGCAATGCCCGCAACTGTCGACCATACAGCCTACGCCAGCCAGGTCACCAACCTTGAAATTGCGTACCTTGGCGCCCACGCAGACGACGCGACCAACGATTTCGTGGCCGGGGACTGACGGATACAGGGTGTTATGCCATTCGCCGCGAACCGTGTGCAAATCCGAATGACAAACGCCGCAATAAAGAATCTCGATCTGCACATCTTCGGCACCAGGGGTACGACGGTGCAGCTCGAACGGTGCAAGTTCACTCGTCGCAGTTTGTGCTGCATAGGCTTTGGTTTTAATCATGACTTAATCCTTTGCTTTCAATATTGGAAGTACGTACCGGCGATGCACTATCCGACAAGGGCTCGACGAACAAGTTTAATTCAGCTTTAATTGAGACAAGACACAAGGATAGCTCAGTGCCTGCAGATAGCGAAACACAGCACTGTCCGCTCGTGTATCTGATCGATCATTCCTGGCGCACTCCCGGTGCAAACCCCCTTCAGCGTTCGATACACCGATCCGGCAACGAAAGTTCCCACGTCATGATCCGCTTTGATTACCACCTTTGGCGGCGCTTCAGGGCCATAGCCTTTCCCTACTGGTTCCGGGAAGAGAAAAAGTCAGCCCGGGGCTTGCTTGTCCTGCTGATCGTGCTGTTGCTCGGGCAGACGGGATTCGCCGTTCTCTTCAACCAGCTTACGGGAGAATTCACCTCGGCCCTGGCGGCAAAGGATGCGGACCGGTTCTGGACCTCCATCGTCGAGTGCCTCGCCATCCTGGTCGTGGCGGTGCCGATCTATGCGTTCTACTACTATGTGCGCGACAAGCTCGGCCTGTTCTGGCGACGCTGGCTGACCCGCGATTTTCTCGGCAGCTATTTCAGCAATCGCTCCTATTACGAACTGAACGCCAACAGCGAGATCGACAACCCCGATCAGCGCGTTGCCGAAGACATCAAAACCTTTACCGAGCAATCGCTCTACTTTCTGCTGATACTGGCTGGCGCCCTACTCGAGCTGATCGCCTTCACTGGCGTACTCTGGTCCATTTCGAAGATCATGGTCGCTTTTCTGCTCATTTATGCGATTGTCGGCACCCTGGTTACGGTACTGGTTTTCGGCAAGGTTCTGCTCGGTCTGAACTTCTATCAGCTCAAACGCGAAGCCGATTTCCGCTTCAGCCTGGTACGCATTCGCGAGAACGCCGAAGCCATTGCCTTCTACCGCGGCGAGATACAGGAGTCCCGGCAGATCGGCCAGTATTTCAATGAGGCCTTCAACAATTTCAGCAAACTGATCCGCGCGCAACTGAATCTGAACCTGTTCCAGTACAGCTACAGTTTCATCACCATCATATTGCCCAGTGCGATCATTGCCGAACGCGTGCTTTCGGGGGAACTGGAGGTCGGGCGGGCAATCCAGGCCGCCGGCGCCTTTGCCGCGATCCTGGCGGCACTGACGGTGATTGTCGATCACTTTGAAAACTTCAGTAAATTTGCGGCGGGGATCGATCGTCTTTACACCTTTTCCAGATTCATCACGGCAAAGAATGGGGGGTTGCCGAAGTCCGCAGAAACCATCGACCTGGTGCCGGATTCGCGTCTGGCCATCGAAAAACTCACCTTGCGCACACCCAACCAGAAGCGGGTGCTGCTCTGCGACCTCTCGCTGAAAATCGAGCCGGGGGAGGGACTGCTGATCGTCGGCGCCAGCGGCAGCGGGAAAAGCTCGCTGTTGCGTGCCATTGCCGGCCTGTGGCGCTCCGGAAGCGGTCGTATTTTACGGCCCGAAATCGAAGAGATGCTGTTTCTGCCGCAACGGCCCTACATGCTAATCGGTAGCCTGCGCAGCCAGTTGTTGTACCCGCAACAGGAGGGTGAGGTCACTGATGAGGAACTCCTCAAGCTGCTGGACAGTGTCAATCTTCCCGATATCGCCGAACAGTTTGGTGGCCTGGATGTCGAGCTGGACTGGGCAAAAGTGCTGTCGGTCGGTGAGCAGCAACGCGTCGCCTTTGCCCGCGTGCTGCGCCTTGCTCCGCGCTTCGCCATACTCGACGAAGCGACCAGTGCCATGGATATCACCAACGAGAACAGTCTCTACAAACAGTTGGCGGCCAGCTCGACGACGCTGATCAGCACCGGCCATCGCCCCTCGATCAAGAAATTTCACTCGCAGGTGCTGGAACTTACCGGCGATGGAAAATGGCAGCTTCATGCGGCGGGCGATTACAAATTCAACCGCTAGCGAGCAGGCCGCTTTCCGCTACGACACCCATCAGGCTTGCCTGTCTGGCAGCCTGATAGTAGATGGTAGGTCAGGTTAGCCCGACGGGCGTAACCCGACTTAAAGTTTGCCGGCCACATAACTCATGTACTGCGTTCGGACAGTCTGTCATCGGCGTGAAACAAGACCCTCGGCCAGCATCAGACTGGCTGGGTCGGCCTCGATGTAGAACACTGTGGACAAGGAACCGTCGTTGTCAGCTTTGCACCAGGGTGGCGGTCGAGACTGCGGCGGTGCCAACAGAATTCTCGGCCATCCGCTTCAGTTCGAACCAGAACACACTGCCTTGCCCGGGCGTGCTTTCGACGCCGATGGTGCCGCCCATGCATTCGACCAGCCGCTTGCTGACTACCAGTCCGATGCCGGTGCCCGGTTCAACGCCGGCCTCCTGCCCGAGCCGGTTGAACGGCTGGAAAATCTGCGCGAGCTGTTCCGCAGACAGCCCGACACTGCTGTCGCGGACGCTGATGCGGACCGTCTCCGGGGAGTGCTGTGTGCACTCGACGGCAACCGTTCCGCCGGCCTTGTTGTATTTGATGGCATTGGAAAGCAGGTTGATGACAATCTGCTTGACCCGGGTGCGGTCGGCGTTGATAAAGCAGGGCGTTTCGAAGCGGGGAAAGGTCACGCCAATGCCGCGCTGTTGCGCCTGCGCTTCGATCATGCTCTGGCATTCGTTCATCACTTCGGCCAGTGGCAAGGCTTGCAGCGTCAGCGACAGTTTTCCGGACTCGATCAGCGCCAGGTCGAGGATTTCGTTGATCAGCTCCAGCAGGTACCACCCGGCCTTGAGAATCTGATCGATGCTTCGCTTCTGGGCCGGCGTCGGCGGCGTTTTACCGGATTCGATGAGCTGGGCAAAACCGAGGATCGAATTGAGCGGCGTGCGCAGTTCATGGCTCATGCGCGACAGGAACTCGCTCTTCGCCCGGTTCGACTGCTCGGCCACCTCGCGCGCCCGTTCGGCGTCCTGCAGTCGCAGATGCTCGGTGATGTCCTCGACGACGCCG
>NZ_JAEUOI010000109.1 GCF_016790145.1 Propionivibrio sp.
AACCGAGGCCTCGGGCACCGGCAACATGAAGTTCTCGATGAACGGGGCGCTGACCATTGGCACCGAGGATGGTGCCAACATCGAGATTCGGGACAACGTCGGCGCCGAAAATATTTTCATCTTCGGCAACACCACGCCACAAGTCGAAGCGATCAGGAGAGCAGGCTACGATCCGAGATCGATTTACCATAATAATCCGATGCTCAATGAAGCGTTGAACAAGCTCGACGGCGGATTCTTTTCACCAAATGACCGCAAGCGTTATCACGACGTTTTCAATTGCCTGGTAAATTACGGTGACCACTATCTGTTGCTCGCCGACTATGCGGATTACATAACAACTCAATCCAGGGTTGATGAACTCTTCCTGACGCCAGCCGAGTGGCATCGCAAAGCCATACTCAACGTCGCCGGCATGGGCAGCTTTTCGTCTGACCGAACCATACGTGACTACGCCATCGACACCTGGAATATGGGCTCGCTTCTGAAGAAGGCGTGAAAATGCTCAGCAAGGCAGAAGTTATCTCCCTATGCCGTGGCGAACACGGCAACCCCTTTGCCGTCCTCGGATTGCACGCCGGTGCCAAGGGTCGACTCTGGTTGCGCAGCCTGCAACCCGGCGCGGAATCGGTTTCCGTGATCGATGCCGATAGCGGTCAGGTGCTGGTCGAACTCACCCAGCGCAAGATTGAAGTGCTGGGGGAGGCCTCCGGGTTTTTCGAGGCGTCGATTCTCGGTCGCAACATTCCTTTCAACTATCGGCTGCGAATTGTCTGGCCGAACGACGTCCAGGAGATTGACGACCCTTACCGGTTTCCCACGGTTCTCGGCGAGCTTGACGTCTGGCTGCTGGCTGAAGGTTCGCACCTGCGCCCCTATGAACGCCTCGGCGCACATTTGCGCGAAATCGACGGTGTACAGGGA
Source organism: Propionivibrio sp. (assembly GCF_016790145.1). GTDB lineage: Bacteria > Pseudomonadota > Gammaproteobacteria > Burkholderiales > Rhodocyclaceae > Propionivibrio. Next base: position 925 of record NZ_JAEUOI010000109.1, read on the forward strand.
ACCGCATTCGCCGTCTGGGCTCCTGATGCCCAGCGCGTCAGCATCGTCGGCGACTTCAACTCCTGGGATGGTCGACGCCACCCCATGCGTCTGCGCCGTGAATGTGGCGTCTGGGAACTCTTTCTGCCTGGCGTTGGGGCAGGAGCCCGTTACAAGTTTGAAATTCGCACGCTCGATGGCCATGTACTTACTCAGAAGGCCGACCCCTATGGCTTTGCCGCCGAACTGCGGCCAGCGACGGCCTCGATAGTCAGCCCGTTACCGCAGATCGCATCGCGCGCAACTGTTGCCGTCGCAAGCAAACTGAGCAGACCGGTATCGATCTACGAAGTCCACCTCGGCTCCTGGCGAAGAGCCGTTGACGGCGGCTTTCTTGACTGGCAGCAAATAAAAGAAACACTGATTCCCTACGTTGTCGACCTTGGCTTTACGCATCTTGAATTATTGCCGATTTCGGAACACCCGTTCGACGGCTCATGGGGCTATCAACCGCTCGGAATTTACGCACCAACAGCGCGCTTCGGCTCCCCACAGGGTTTTTGTGATTTCGTGGCGGCCTGCCACACCGCGGGTATCGAGGTCATCGTTGATTGGGTACCGGCGCATTTCCCGACCGATGAACACGGCCTCAGCAACTTTGACGGAAGGCCGCTCTACGAACACGCCGACCCGCGTGAAGGCAAGCATCAGGACTGGGGAACGCTGATTTACAACTTTGGCCGACGCGAGGTGTTCAATTACCTGGTCGGCAACGCCCTCTTCTGGATCGAGCATTACGGTGTTGATGGTCTGCGCGTCGATGCCGTGGCCTCGATGCTCTACCGTGACTACAGCCGCTCTCACGGCGAGTGGATTCCCAATATATACGGTGGCCGGGAAAACATTGAGGCGGTTCATTTCCTGCGTCGAATGAACGAAACACTTGGGCAGGAATGCCCGAACGCAGCAACCTATGCCGAGGAATCAACGGCCTGGCCGGCAGTAACCCGCCCGCCGTCGATGGGCGGACTGGGCTTCCACTACAAGTGGAACATGGGCTGGATGCACGACATTCTGGACTACATGGCGCACGAACCGATCTATCGCCGGTATCATCACAACCAGCTCACCTTCGGCCTGCTCTATGCTTTTACTGAAAACTTTGTCTTGCCCCTGTCGCACGACGAGGTTGTTCACGGCAAAGGCTCTCTGATCGGCAAAATGCCCGGCGACTATGGTCAGAAATTCGCCAATTTGCGTCTACTCTACGGCTTCATGTGGGGGCATCCGGGCAAGAAATTACTGTTCATGGGCGGCGAATTTGGCCAGTGGAGCGAGTGGAATGATTCAAGCTCACTTGACTGGGCTTTGCTCGACTTCCCACAGCACGAGGGCGTAAGACGCCTAGTAAGGGATCTGAACCGGCTCTATCGCAATACCCCGGCACTGCACGAAATTGATTTCGACGCTAGCGGATTTGAGTGGATTTCGCCCAACGACGCAGACAACTCGGTGATAGCCTTCATCCGTCGAGGCTATAACCGTTCGCGCGTGATTCTTTGCGTTTGTAACTTCACTCCCGTCGTTCGCCACAACTACCGAATCGGCGCCCCCGGCCCGGGCTTGTACCGCGAACGCATAAATACTGACTCAGAATTTTACGGAGGTAGCAATGTGGGCAACGAATACGGCAAGGTTGATGCCGAGCAGATTCCTGCGCACGGCCATGAATGGTCAATCGCGATGACAGTACCGCCACTTGCCGCCGTTTTTCTTGAATGGGAACAGTGAGCGTCGCCGCCGGCCTTAAGGAAGGGCGACCATGGCCACTCGGAGCCCATTGGGATGGTGCAGGTGTCAATTTCACCCTTTTCTCGGCACACGCAGAGCGGGTGGAATTGTGTTACTTCGAGGGCAGCACAATGCATACGCTGCCCCTGCCCAAATGCACCGATCAGGTCTGGCACGGTTATCTTCCTGGTGCTGAACCGGGACTCTGTTACGCTTTTCGCGTGCATGGCCCGAACGCACCCGGTCAGCGCTTTGACCCGCGCCGTCTGATCCTCGACCCTTATGCACGGGAACTGACTGGGAATTTTTCCTATGAGCCACACCCAGGCTCCGCCAACGGCCTGAAAGCCTGCGTGGTAAATGAGGCTTTCGACTGGGGTAGCGATGCGCCACCGGCGATTCCCTGGGCTGAATCGGTTCTTTATGAAATCCATGTCAAAGGGGCAACGCAGAAACATCCCGATGTTCCCGAAGACCTGCGCGGGACCTATGCAGGACTGGCCTCACCCGCCATGCTTGAGCATTTCAAGCGACTCGGCATCACCGCAGTCAACCTCCTGCCGGTGCACGGCTTCATCGACGAGGAACGCCTGGTGAATATGGGTCTCACCAACTACTGGGGCTATAACACCCTTGCCTTTTTCGCGCCAGAGTCTCGCTATGCCGCGCGCGCAGGCGGTCAATCGGTCATCTCCGAATTCCGTTCGATGGTGCGTACGCTACATGCCGCCGGAATCGAAGTCATCCTCGACGTCGTCTTCAACCATACCGCCGAGACCGACGAAACCGGACCAACCGTCTCGTTTCGTGGCATCGACAACTCCAGCTATTACCGCCTGCCGACCTTTGACCTGAATAGCTACGAAAATTTCAGTGGCTGCGGTAACACCCTCAACCTCGCCAATCCCCGCGTTCTGCAGATGGTCATGGACGCCCTGCGCTACTGGGTTGGCGAAATGCATGTGGACGGCTTCCGATTCGATCTGGCTGCCGCACTCACCCGCGACAGCGGCTTCCTTGCCGCCGTCAGACAGGATCCCTTGCTGGCACAGGTCAAGCTGATTGCCGAACCCTGGGATCTGGGGCCCGACGGCTATCATCTGGGCCGCTTCCCCCCAGGCTGGTCAGAATGGAACGACCGCTTTCGCGATGTGGCTCGGGCATTCTGGCTGACCGGTGAAGCCGAACCGGCCGTGATGGCACAACGTCTGGCCGGCTCGAGCGAGATATTCCGCTATTCCGGACGGGCACCGCAGGCGGGAGTCAATTTCATAACCGCCCATGATGGTTTCACCTTGCGCGACCTCGTCAGTTATCAGCACAAGCATAATGATCTCAATGGCGAGAACAACCGCGACGGACATGGACACAACCTCTCCTGGAATTGCGGTGAAGAAGGTGAGAGTGCAGACCCGATTGTCCTGCAACGGCGTCACCACCTGCAGCGTGCGTTACTGGCTACGCTCTTTGTGGCACAGGGCGTGCCGATGCTGCAGGGAGGCGATGAACTTGGCCGAACGCAGTCCGGCAACAACAATGCCTACTGCCAGGACAACGAGTTGACCTGGCTTGACTGGCCACATGCCAATACTGCCCTGATCGAATTTACCGCTGGACTGATCGGCCTGCGGAAGCGCTTTTCACAACTTCGACGTCGTGCCTGGTTAACCGGACAAACCAACGAGCGGGGGCAGCGCGACATTGTATGGTGGCATCCGGGCGGGCGCGAAATGACTGATAGTGACTGGCATTCACCTCCACGCGGAGCCTTGGGCCTGATTCTTGCACCCGAAGATACGGGCAGTTCAAAGACGAATTCTGAGACACTGCTGGTTCTGATCAACCGGGATTCAGACGCCCAGACTTTCCATCTGCCACCGGGATCCTGGCGACAGATCTGCGACAGTAGCAGCGAGAATCCTTTTGCATTGCTGTTGTCCCGCCAGGACACCAGCATAGTGACTGCACGAAGCGTGCAACTCCTCGCGCAGGAATAATCGTCATGCCATTTCACCGTCACAGCGGGATACTACTCCACCCGACCTCCCTTCCCGGGCCGCATGGTTCAGGAGATCTTGGTTCATCGTCCTATCACTTTATCGACTGGCTGGTAGCGGCCAGTCAAACCCTGTGGCAGGTACTACCCCTCGGCGGCATCGGACCAGGCAACTCGCCCTACATGAGTCCTTCAGCCTTTGCCGGCAATGAGCTGCTGATTGATTTGACTCAGTTGCGCGATGCCGGTTGGCTGACTGATGAAGACATCATTCCTGATCCGGCTTTCAAGGATGGGCGCATCAATTACCCGGCGGTACAGAGATTCCGCATGGCACTGTTGCGTTTGGCGGCCAAAAAATTTTTCACCGACGTCCGGCGTGACGCTCGCAAATCATTCTCGGCGTTCTGTACCGACGCGAGCGGCTGGCTTGATGATTATGTCCTGTTTATGGCCTTGGACAAACAACATGGCACGGTTTGGCAGGAATGGCCGGCGGCGCTGGCGCAACGAAAACCAAAAGCATTGCAGGAAGCGGCAGTAGCGCTAGCCGACGAATGCGACTTCTGGCGCTTCTGCCAGTGGTGTTTTTACAGCCAGTGGGCTGCGCTCAAGGATTACGCCAATACTCGCGGTGTTGAAATCATTGGCGACATGCCAATTTTTGTTTCTCCCCACAGCGCCGACGTATGGGCCAATCAAACATTATTCGATCTGGATAGCAAGGGGCAGCCGCGCGTGATTGCCGGGGTGCCGCCCGATTACTTCAGTGCCACCGGACAACGCTGGGGTAACCCCCTGTACAAGTGGCCAGCCCATGAAGCGGAAAACTACCGCTGGTGGGTCGAACGATTGCGCGGCACACTCGCGCTCTGCGATATCGTACGCATCGACCATTTCCGTGGTTTCGAATCCTGCTGGGAGATTCCGGCCGACGCCGAAACTGCGGTTAATGGAAAGTGGTTGCCTGGACCAGGAGTTGCCCTGTTCAACGCATTGCGCAAAGCTCTGGACAAGCGGCAAGGACAAAGACAGGACGGACTCAGAATCATCGCCGAGGATCTTGGCATCATTACACCCGAAGTCGCCGCCCTACGCCAGTCCATTGGCTTGCCCGGCATGCGCATCCTGCACTTCGCATTTGACGGACACGCCGGCAATCCGTATCTTCCGCACAACTTCGAGTCGAATACCGTCGTCTATACCGGCACTCACGACAACGATACCACCAGAGGCTGGTGGGCTGCGCTCCCTGCACACGAGCAGGATTACATTCGGCGCTATTTCGGCATCAGCGGAGAAAGCATCGAATGGGATCTGATCCGGGCCGCTTTCGCGTCTGTTGCTGCGCTTTCCATCATACCCATGCAAGACGTACTCGGCCTTGATTCTGCTTCCCGCATGAACCAGCCGGGACTGGCTGATGGTTGCTGGGAGTGGCGTTTCAATTGGCATCAGGTGGTGCCATGGCACGCTGATCGCCTTGCCGAATTGGCTCGCTTGTATGGTCGCATGCCAAGACGCCGCTCGGACACTCATGCCCTACCGGGACTTAAAAACTGACAACAGCCAACCGGCTTGCAAAGCGAAAAAACAACGGTTTAATTAATGCTTGTTCAAACATGCTCATGCAGTATAATCGCAGCGTTGGTGTTAGTTCGAATCAATATTTCCATATCTAAAAGGACAGAATCATGGCTGAGACAAGCACTAAAGCAAGCCCCAAAAAAGCGGTGACCAAGCCCGTCGTTGCCGGTACCAAGCCCGAAGTTAAAAAGCCCGCTACTGCCACCAGTGCCAAGCCTGCTGCTAAACCTGCCGTGGCCAGTGCCAAGCCCGCAGTCAAGGAACCCGCTGTCGTCAAAAAGCCCGCCACCGCCAAAGCCGCCGTGGCGAAACCTGTTGCCAAGACTACGGTTGCAAGCAATGTAATGATCGTCAGTGATGAGCAGCGTTACCGCATGGTCGCCGAAGCCGCGTATTATCATGCTGAACGCAACCAGTTCAAGAGCGACCACGTACGTGACTGGATTGATGCTGAAAGAGATATTGCTGCACTGCTCAGCGGTGGCAAGTAGTCTGCTTTTATAAAGGTAACTAATACCTCCAGTACCTTATGGCAGTAGCCAATTTCGGCTATTGTGCGCGCTACTGGCGTACCGATAAGCTTTCAAATACAGACTTCGACGCAACTCGATATTAGCTACAGACTGCGGTAGAGCGCTTCATAGTGCGCGGCAGAATCATCCCAAGAGAAATCCTGCTCCATTGCCCGCCGCTGGACTTGATGCCAGGCGATCTGATCGCGATAGAGTGTGCACGCTTCATGGATAGACTCGCCGATGCCATGGGGATCGATATCGTCAAAAACAAAACCCGTTGCGCTGTCTGACTGCAGGTTGCCCGGGTTCGCGTCGACCACCGTATCGGCAAGACCACCAACTCGGTGCACCAGCGGCAATGTGCCGTAACGCAAGGCATAAAGCTGTGTCAGCCCACACGGTTCGAAACGTGAGGGAACCAGAAGCACATCGGCTCCTGCAAAGAAACGATGCGCCATTGCTTCGTCATAACCGACAAAGGCTGCAACCATCTCCGGATTAGCCGCTGCCGCATGGCGGAATCCCTTTTCCAGATAATCATCCCCGGTTCCGAGGACGGCCAACTGGGCACCCTCCCTGAGCAGATCAGGCAAAGCGGCCAACAGCAAATCCATTCCCTTTTGTGAAAAAAGCCGGCTGACGACAGCGAACAGAGGTCCTTCTGCATGATTGGACAACCCGAGTTCAGACTGTAGGGCAAGCTTGCACGCTGTTTTCCCCTGGAGATTGTCTGCACTATAGGGCTTGGCAATATCAGGGTCTTCCGGATTCCATATCTCGGGGTCGACACCGTTGAGAATACCGAAGAGATCACCAGCACGGTCACGCAGAACCCCATCAAGGCCACAACCGAATTCCGGCGTACGGATTTCGCGGGCGTAGGTCGGGCTCACCGTTGTTATCTTTTGTGAATAAACTAGAGCAGCCTTCATGAACGATATCGTGCCGTGAAATTCGATGCCGTGCAGGATCGATTGGCGCATCGGCAAACCCAGATCAGCGAGGCAATCCATGGGGAAAACCCCCTGGTAAGCGAGATTGTGAATGGTGAAAACGCTCGCCGTCTTTAGCCCCGGGTTCTGGGCCATGTAGATGGACGCCAGTCCGGCGTGCCAGTCGTGTGCATGGACAACATCAGGCCGCCAGTCGGGGGCGAGTTCTCCAGAAGCCATATGCGCAGCAACCCATCCCAGGAGCCCAAAACGGCGATGATTGTCGCTCCAGTCGTTACCATCAGGGCCGATATAAATATTGCCTTGACGTTGATAGAGGAATGGCGCATCAATCACATAGGCCAACAAGCCGCTGTCCGGCAGGCTACCGATGTGGATCGTAATAACAGCCGCACCGAAGGCCGGACCAATCCGGATGACCGGCTTGAGCCCGAGCATTCCATTGAGGATACCAGGAAAACCGGGCAACAGAACGCGGACATCAAGCCCGCGTTTGGCAAGTGCTGGGGGTAGCGAGGCAATGACATCAGCCAGACCGCCCGCTTTTACCAGAGGATATATTTCAGAAGCGACGTGTAAAATTCGCATCAATAGCTGGTTGGATAAATTTCAAGGAATCCGTTCGAGCATCTTCCGTGTCACCAGTGTTATGCCATTGGGAGTTCGTCGGAAGCGCCGCGCATCATCTTCATGGTTTTCCCCGATAACCATTCCCGCTGGAATACTCACGCCATGGTCGATGATGCACCGGTTCAGCCTCGCCCCGCGACCTATTTCAACATCCGGCAACAACACAGACCAGTTAACTTTGGCGTGTGAATGAACGCGGCACGACGAGAAGAGCAAGGTGCGGTTCATTTCACCCGAAATGATGCAACCGCCGGCAACCGTCGACTCGATGGCAAGCCCATGGCGGTCAATCTGGTTGTGCACAAACTTGGCTGGAGGAAGTTGCTGCTGATAGGTCCAGATCGGCCAGCTACGATCATAAAGATTCAATGCTGGTACAGTCGCCGTCAAGTCGACGTTGGCTTCCCAATAGGCATCAAGCGTACCGGCGTCGCGCCAATAATCTTCCTTGTCCGGCGCTTCATCGGGTGCGTGAACACAACTGCGATCAAATGAGTGAGACATCGCGCAACCGTTCTGCACGGCACGCGGAATGATGTCCTTGCCGAAGTCATGACTGGAGTTCGGATCGGCGATGTCGCGCAATAACTCTGCGTAAAGATACTTGGCATTGAAGATGTAGATTCCCATGCTGCATAGCGAACGATCCGGCTTGCCGACCACAGCCGGCGGATCGGCCGGCTTTTCTACAAATTCGGTAATTCGTCGATTGGCATCAACCGCCATCACGCCGAACTCGCTGGCATCCTTGCGCGGGACTTCGATACAGGCCACCGTACACTCCGCTCCACTCTCGACATGGTCGACCAGCATCGCCGCGTAGTTCATTTTGTAAACATGATCGCCGGCAAGAATCAGGACATACTCCGGTGCCGGCCTGTAGTTCTCCAGAATGTCAATATTCTGGAAAACCGCATCTGCCGTTCCGCGATACCAGGACTCTTCATCGACTCGCTGTTGCGCCGGCATCAGATCGACAAACTCGTTAACCTCGCCACGCAGGAAACCCCAGCCACGCTGTAGGTGACGCAACAGGCTGTGCGACTTGTACTGTGTCACCACCCCGATGCGCCGGATGCCCGAATTAACGCAGTTGGACATGGCAAAATCGACAATCCGGTACTTGCCGCCGAAATAGACGGCTGGTTTAGCCCGACTGTCGGTCAACTCGTACAAGCGGCTACCGCGACCGCCGGCAAGCACCAACGCAACTGCCTTGCCTGGCAACTGAAAAGTTCGCTTTTCTAACATTTTGGCACGCTCCAAAAATAACCGGTCTACACTTCAGAAAAAACTGGCTTCAATGAAAAAACTTCACGCTCCTAGCTGATCACATCCGGTGCATTTCTTCCAGTAATCTCCACAATGCCCGCCACCTTCTCGGCGAGTGCAATCAGCGGGGCCAAGGCTTCCTGCGCAGGTATCTCGTGACGAGCGGGTTCCGCCTCGTAACGCTCAAGGTAGAGCCGCAAGGTGGCTCCTTCAGTGCCGGTGCCCGACAGCCTGAAGACGACCCGCGATCCGTCTTCGAGCAAAATCCTGACGCCTTGCCTGTCGCTACGCGAACCGTCGACCGGATCCGTATAGCAGAAGTCGTCCGCCGCCTTGATACGCATTCCGGCGAATTCCATTCCGGCCAGCGTCGGCAGCTTTTGCCGAAGCTCTGCAAAAAGTTTGTCTGCCTTCGCTGTTTCAATGCCTTCATAGTCATGTCGCGAATAGACATTGCGACCAAAACGGCGCCAGTGCTCGCGTACAATCTGCGCGACTGGCTCGTTGCGGACAGCAAGAATGTTCAGCCAGTAGAGCACCGCCCACAACCCGTCTTTTTCACGCACGTGATTGGATCCGGTGCCAGCACTCTCTTCGCCGCAAAGCGTTACCTTGCCGGCATCAAGCAGACTGCCAAAATACTTCCAACCGGTCGGCGTCTCGTAACAGGAAATGCCTAGTTCCGCAGCAACTCGATCCAACGCGCAACTGGTCGGCATCGAACGTGCCACTCCGGCCAGACCCTTGGCGTAGGCAGGAATCAGTTTGTAATTGGCGGCAATGACGGCGATGCTGTCGCTCGGGCTGACAATAAAACCCTTGCCGACGATCATGTTGCGATCACCGTCACCATCTGACGCAGCACCGAAAGACAGGCCAGAGTTTGGATCAGCAAGCGCAGACACCAGATCGGCTGCATAAACCGGATTCGGGTCCGGATGCCCGCCGCCGAAATCCGGCAAGGGTGTTCCATTCACCACCGTACCGGCAGGTGCGCCAAGACGCCCCTCCAGTATCGCGTGGGCATAGGGGCCATTGACCGCATGCATGGCATCAAAACGCATGCGGAAGTCGGGGCGCGCCAACAACGTGGCAATCTGAGCAAAGTCAAACAGTGACTCAAGCAGTTCGGCGTAATCGGCCACCGGGTCGATGACGCAAACGAGCATGTCGCCAATACGCGTCTCGCCAAGACGGCCAAGGTCGATATCTGCCGATTCTACGAGTCGATAAGCGTTGATTTCCTGGGTTCGCTTAAAAACGGCGTCGGTGAAATTTTCATTCGCCGGACCACCATTTCCGAGGTTGTACTTGATGCCAAAGTCGTCATCCGGTCCGCCCGGATTGTGACTGGCCGACAGGATGATGCCGCCGAATGCGCCCTGTTTGCGAATCACCGCGCTGGCCGCCGGTGTAGACAATATGCCCCTGCAGCCAACCAGTACTCGGCCGAAACCGGCGGCAGCGGCCATGCGCAGGATGATCTGGATGGCTACATCGTTGAAATAGCGGCCGTCACCACCAAGAACAAGCGTTTTCCCCTGCTGGCCGTCCAGGTTATCGAAAATCGATTGAACAAAGTTTTCCAGATATCCGGGCTGGCTGAAAACCTTGACTTTTTTGCGTAATCCCGAAGTTCCGGGCTTCTGACCGGAAAAGGGAGTCGTGGCAACGGTGGTAATCTTCATGTCATTTTATCCTGAGCAGTGCCTGGCGAAATAATCAAAACCCACAGAGTTGAAACCAGACTAAATCATGAAATGCACTTGCGAGTGAAAGTTAAAAGCCCTTGTGTGGATGCGTCGAGAGGTTTAGCCAGATCCGCATCATAAACCGCAGGCAGGATCAGACTCGCAACTGCCTTGCCCAGCTCAACACCCCACTGATCAAACGAGTTGATCCCCCAGATAGCTCCCTGCACGAATACCTTGTGCTCGTAGAGTGCAATCAGGGAACCGAGCGCACCCGGATTCAGACTGGTCATTAATAGCGTTGACGAGGGCTGGTTGCCGGCAAAAATCCGGTGCGGCAACAGGTCGGCTATTTCCTTCGGACTGAGCGACTCTTTTTCCAGGCTGGCGCGAACCTCGCCTTCGTTCCTGCCGAAGGCCAGCGCCGCACTCTGCGCGAAGCAGTTGGAGAGCAGCGCCTCCTGATGCTTCGGCAAGGGATAGTCGGAGCGCACGGAAGCAACAAAATCGCAAGGCACTATACGCCCGCCCTGATGCAGAAGCTGGAAAAACGCGTGCTGCCCGTTGTTGCCCAGTTCACCCCATACGATGGGGCAGGTTGAGTAGTCCAGGGCTTCGCCGCCGATGCTCACGGACTTGCCGTTACTTTCCATTTCAAGCTGTTGCAGGAAGGACGGAAAATATTTGAGCGATTCGTTGTAAGGCAGTACCGCATTGGTCGACGCCCCCAGGAAGTTGGTATTCCAGATACCAATGAGCGCCATCACCACCGGCAGATTGCGCTCGAATGGCGCTGTGCGAAAATGCTCGTCCATGCGCTCCGCACCACGCAGCATTTCGTCAAATGCATGCGGCCCGATGGCGATCATCAACGCCAGACCGACGGCAGACCACAGCGAATACCTGCCTCCCACCCAATCCCAGATCGGAAAAACCAGATCCCGGCTCACACCGAACTCGACCGCTCGTTCGGGTTTGCTGGAAACCGCAGCGAAGTGGTTTTCTGAAACCAGTTCATCGCCAAGATTCGCGCGTAGCCAGTCGCGTGCGGTGTTTGCATTGAACATGGTTTCTTGCGTGGTAAACGTCTTGCTCGCAACAATGAAGAGTGTCGTGCGCGGATCGAGTGTCTGCAGCAGCGGCGCCATCTGTGCCCCGTCAAGGTTCGATACATAGTGCACCCCAAGCACAGGATGGCTGATGGAGCGCATGGCCTGACCCATCATTTTGGGACCCAGATCGGAGCCGCCAATACCGATATTGACGACATCCCGAATCGGCATCCCCTTGTGCCCGAAGCATTTGCCGTCGCGCAGACGATCGGCAAACACGGCCATTCTCTGCCTCGTTGCAATAACGTCGGGCATCACATCAAACTGGCTGTTCGGGAACGGGCCGGCGGAACGGCGCAAGGCGGCATGCAGCACCGAACGCCCCTCGCTGATATTGATACGCTCACCTGCAAACATGCGCTCGGTCCAATCCGAAACTCTTGCCTCCCTGGCCAGCGCGGCAAGCAATCCGAGTGTCTCGGTGGTCAGGCGCTGCTTTGAGAAATCGTAAAGGATGTCGTCAAAGGTCAAGGTGAGCGACTCCACACGCTTTGGATCGCCGGCAAACAAGTCCCTCAGGTGAGTATTTGCGAAAGCCTGGCGATGGGCATTGATGGCCGCCCATGCGGGCGAAGCAGTGATCGTCATTTCGGTAACACCCCTTAGTTTAGTGGTTTCCAGGGTCATGCCACTGCACAGCGCAGCGCATAACGTAATCGTGTCTATTCTATGCGAAATATTTACCCTTCCGCGATACTAAAATCATAAAAATTTGGACATCGGCCCAGTTATCGGCACCAGATGCGCTTAAGAGCAAGCGAAGCGAGGCTGAGGAGGCCGACCCTCGAATGACAGTGCGCGAACCAAACCGAGCCCACCCGGCGCAGGCAGCAACTTGATCATGGAATCGCCTGATGGGCAACAGGTCATGACATTCCGCCCTGGCTCGATATGCGCAGATTTTTATCTATGACCTCACGCAGCGACCGATACCTGCTGTGGAGAATTTCCGGGCAGATCGCGTCACATCATCAGCGAATGAGCGCGATACCCGTACGCTGGAACACTCTTTGTAATGCCCTTGAATTTCCTATCCTCCGACCTGGCAATATATAATTCAGTCTGTTGTGAATGACTGCTCGTTTTTATACCGACATGATCAACGACAAACCAATACAAAGATTGCGCTACCAAGGCGATTTTCACGAATAAAGACAGGGAGTTAATTAAAATGCGCGTTCTGTTGATGACTAACGAGTTTCCGCCGAACATTTATGGCGGAGCGGGTGTTCACGTCGAGTACTTATCGCGTGAATTGTCACGACTTACGCCAGTCGAGGTGCGTAGTTTCCAGGAGCAGGACTTCAGCAAAGACCGGCTCAAGGTACTTGGCACCAAGATCGACGCCTCGGGCTACCATTGCAACAAAGAACTGGTTTCGCCTTTGAAGGCTCTCGCCACCTGCCTAAACTTCAACATCCAGGGCATCGACGCTGACATCGTTCATTGCCACACCTGGTACGCCCATTTTGGGGGCATCCTGGCCAAGCTTCTTTATGGCACCCCACTGGTCATCACCGTCCACTCGCTGGAACCCTTGCGCCCATGGAAGCGTGAGCAGATCGGTCGGGGTTACGATCTGTCGAGCTGGGTCGAAAAAACGGCGCTGGAGATGGCAGACGCCGTGGTGGCCGTTTCCAGGAGTACCCGCGAGGACATCCTGCAACTCTTCAATGTGGATCCGGCCAGGGTGCCGGTCATACCCAACGGTATCGATACTGACGAATACATACAGACGCTGGATCGTTCGGTTCTCGCCAGATTCAGAATCGACCCCAACAAACCCTACGTCCTGTTCGTCGGTCGCATGACCCGGCAAAAAGGACTTTTGTACCTGTTGCAGGCCATTCCGCAACTTGACCCCGACACCCAGGTCGTGCTCTGTGCCGGCGAGTCCGATACGCCCGAGCTACAGAAAGAACTTGAAAGCATCACGGCCAGGCTGCAGGCGCAAAGGCCCGGCATTATCTGGATTCCCGAAATGGTCAGCCGCCAGACGACGATCGCCCTGTATTCCCAGGCTGCCGTGTTCTGTTGTCCGTCGATCTACGAACCTTTCGGCATCATCAATCTGGAGGCCATGGCGTGCAACACGGCTGTGGTCGGCAGCAAGCTCGGCGGCATCGCGGAAGTGGTCGTTGATGGTGAAACCGGTCTTTTGATCGACGCCAATATCTCACCGACCATGCCGCACGACCCGCTGGACCCCAAGGCTTTTTCCACCGCCATGGCCGAGGGCATCAACCGCCTGATCCGCGATCCCGAGTTACGCAAAAAAATGGGTGCCGCCGGTCGCCAGCGTGTACTGGATAACTATTCCTGGCGCAGCATTGCCGAGACTACGCTTGCCCTGTACAAAAGCTTGCTGCCGAGCTAGCGGCAATGGAGTGCAAAAGGGCGTTTGCGCGAACCGCGTTTGAGCTTGGAAACTGAAGATGGCTGCAGGCCCGCGCCTCTATAATCTGTTCCCGCTGCTTGGTGGGTCTGTCCGGCAATGGGAAGACCATCTGCCGCGTATCGCCGCCATGGGCTTCGACTGGGTCTACCTCAATCCATTTCATTATCCGGGCTTTTCCGGGAGCCTCTATGCAGTCAAGGACTATTACCGCATCCACGACCTGATGTGGGATGGCGAGAACTCACTTGAAGATCTGCTCAAGTCTTTTTGCTGGAAAGCGGGGCAGCATGGCTTGTCGGTGATCATGGACCTGGTCATCAATCACACCTCTAAAGACGCCCTGCTGGCCGGGGATCATCCCGAATGGTACCTGTATGAAGACGACGGTTCATTGCGCTCGCCGCGCGCCATCGACCCGGCCGACGCGCGTAATGTCACGGTATGGGGCGATCTGGCAGAGATCAACTACCATGACCCTGCGCACCATGACGGCCTGATCGGATATTTTGCCGAAATGATGGGTCATTTTATCGATTGCGGGATTCGCGGTTTCCGCTGCGATGCCGCCTATCTGGTGCCACCGGAGGTCTGGTCGCGCTTGATCTCGTTCGCTCGCAGCAAGCGCAATGACGCGATCTTTTTCGCCGAAACCCTGGGCTGCCGACTGGAGCAGATTTCATCGCTGCGCTCGGCCGGCTTTGATTATTTGTTCAACAGTGCCCGGTGGTGGGATTTCAGGTCACCCTGGCTGCTCGAGCAATACAACTCGTTTCGCCATATTGCGCCCTCGATCGCCTTTCCGGAAAGTCATGACACCGAGCGCGTGGCCACGGAGTTGGAGCGCGTGGGCTGCACCGATCCGGTCTTGATCGAACGTGCCTACCGCGTGCGCTACATGTTTAGCGCCGTTTTTTCGAGCGGCGTAATGATTCCCGTCGGTTTCGAGTACGGCTTCCGAACCCGACTCAACATCGTGCACACGCGCCAAGAGCACTGGGAATGGCCACAGTTTGATCTGAGCGAGTACATCACCGCCGTCAACCGCATGCGGGCAGGCATCCCGGTTCTTAATGAAGAAGGCTCGCAACGCCAGGTTCACGTAGGCGATTACGCCCTGGTATGTCTTTTGCGCCGGGCGCAAGCCGGATCGTCATGGGTGCTGTCGGTGCTCAATACCGATCTGTATCATACGCATGATGCATATATTACGGGCCTTGATTCCGACGTGGTCGAGGCACGGGAAGTGACCCCGGGAAGCAATGGAGAAGTCATCACTGTCGGTGCCGTCCTGAGACTGTCACCCGGTGAGGCACGAATTTTTGTGAATACTTGAAAACAGGAGAGGTTATGACCAAGGCCGCGTTGACTAAAAGCAGCGTTGTGGCACCGCACCACAAGTCAGAAACGGTGGGGAGCAAATTAACAGTCGGCCTCAGGAGTCGCCCGATTGTCATTCTGAGCGTTTACCCTGAAGTCGATGGCGGTCGCTATGCCATCAAGCGGGAGGTCGGCGATACGCTCATTGTCTCGGCTGACGTATTCAAGGAAGGCCATGACAAACTCTCTGTCATGCTGATGGTGCGCCGCCGCGACGAGCAAGCATGGCACGAGGTTCCGATGACCTGCATCAACCCCGGGCTTGACCGCTGGCAGGGAGAGATCGTACTGACCGAAAATACCGGTTACGTGTATACCGTCGAGGCCTGGAGCGACGTTTTCGAGAGCTGGCTTGACGAGGTCAGGAAGAAGCTGGGCGCCAACGTAGACGTGTCACTCGAATTGATCGAGGGCCGCGATCTGGTCGAAGACGCGGCTGGTCGCGCCAGTGCCCCGGACAAAGGCTACCTCGACGAAATACTCAAGCGCTTTGCCGCTGCGGACTATACACAGCGCTGCAATCTTCTGCTGACTGAAGAGTTGAGAGCAACGGTAGCCCGCTGGCCCGATCGCGGCACCGCCAGTCGCTACGATCTGGAACTGGAGGTATTCGTTGATCGTGTCGCCGCCCGCTATGCGGCCTGGTATGAAATGTTTCACCGCTCGCAAGGTACAGTGCCAGGCAAGCCCGGCACGCTCAAGGATTGCGAGCGCCGCTTGCCGGAAATCCGCGACCTGGGCTTCGACGTCATTTATTTCGTACCTGTTCATCCGATCGGCCGCACGCATCGCAAAGGGCCTGACAACAGCCTGAATGCCGGTCCGAACGACCCCGGCAGTCCCTATGCCATCGGCTCGGACGAGGGCGGGCATACCGCATTGCACAAGGATCTGGGAACGCTTGACGACTTCCGGCATTTTGTCGATGCCGCAGCGGCACATGGCATGGAAGTCGCACTTGATTTCGCCATCCAGTGCTCGCCGGATCACCCGTGGATCAAAAAACATCCCGACTGGTTCAGGTTCCGCCCGGATGGCACGATCAAATACGCCGAGAACCCACCAAAGAAATACCAGGACATCGTCAACGTCGACTTCTACACCGTCGATCAGGAAGGCCTTTGGAATGAGATTCTGCACTCTGTTCTGTTCTGGGTTGAATTGGGTGTGAAAATCTTTCGCGTCGACAATCCGCATACCAAGCCCTTGCCGTTCTGGGAGTGGCTGATCCGCGAGATCAGGGTCGACCACCCCGATGTAATTTTCCTGGCCGAAGCATTTACCCGCCCGCCAATGATGCGAATGCTGGCCAAGGTAGGTTACAGTCAGTCCTACACCTACTTCACTTGGCGCAATTTCAAGCACGAAATTACCGAGTACCTGACCGAACTGACGCAGTCACCGGTCGCCGAGTACATGCGCCCCAACTTCTTTCCAACAACGCCTGATATCCTGCCCGAATTCCTGCAAAACGGAGGGCGAGCTGCATTCCAGACCCGCTTTGTCCTGGCCGCCACCTTATCCAGCGTCTACGGCATGTACAACGGTTACGAGCTCTGCGAAAACGCCGCGGTTCCGGGCAAGGAGGAGTACCTCCACTCGGAAAAATATGACTACAAGGTCTGGGACTGGGACCGCCCCGGGAACATTAAGGAGCTGATTGCAAAGGTTAACCGCATCCGGCGGGAAAACAGTGCCCTGCACGAATTGACCAACCTGCGCTTCTACACGGCCCACGACGACAACGTCCTGTTTTACGGCAAGATGACTCCGGACCGATCCAACATGATCCTGATCGCCGTCAACCTTGATCCTTTCGACGCTCACGCCACCGATCTGGAGATTCCGCTGTACGACCTTGGTCTGGGCGAACACGACAACTATATTGTCGAAGAACTGATTAGCGGCGCCAAGCATCTATGGAGCGGATCCCGTCACCACGTCCAGCTCGGTCCCGACACCAACCAGGCCATGATCCTGCGCGTAGTGCCCTGGCATCATGTGGATTTTGAAAGCTTAAACGCATGACGACACAATAGGCCTCGATCCTGACCCTACCCAGTACGAATGAAGCAGTTGGAAGGAAATTCTTGAACGGATTTTTCCATTGCGAGATAAGTGAACTTTTCCGTACGGCTGATTCTCTTAATAACGGAATTGTGTTGGGCGGAGCTTGAGCGTAGTATTCATCATAGGTTTCGAATGAGCGTACTGGCCTGGTCAGAAAGCCGGTCAGCACCCTAAGGCCAAGCCCCCATCAGCATCGTCAGCATCCAACCGAATTCCTTCAAGGACATACAATAATGAGAAAAAGATTAGTCACCTCAGTTCGGCAGGATACACCGCACCCTGACCACGACTGGCTGAACCTGGAACAACTGGCCGAGGTGGAAATCACTTCGGAAGATGCGGCATTCCCCATTGAGTCAGCACTGCTGCCCGACGGTCGCGCAGGGTGGCGCGCTGCCGAACCAGGAATGCAGACCATCCGGCTGCTTTTTTCCAGTCCGCAACAGATCCGCTGGATACGTCTGTCTTTCGTTGAGACTTCTGTCCAGCGCACGCAAGAATATGTCTTGCGCTGGTCGCACGATGGCGGTCAATCGTTTCGCGAAATCGTTCGCCAGCAATGGAACTTTAATCCTGACGGCGCAAGCAGCGAAACGGAAGACCATCGTGTAGAACTTTCCGGGGTCACCACTCTTGAACTGGGCATTATTCCGAATATGAGCGGGGGGAGTGCAATCGCTTCACTTGCGCAGTTTCGCATTGCCTGATTCAGCCTGTCGCTCTGTTCTGGATCACTGCCGATCTGCAAGACTGCGATCATTTGCGAATTGAATGCGGGTTCCAGCAATCACTTTTTCCAATATAAACATTTGTTCATGTGTTCATGCCCAAGGGAATCCCGGGCAAAGTCAGGAAAAATGAGAACATACATCTGGCGACAGGTGCCGTCAGAGATTGACCAGACAGACGCCGTTCTGGTGCGCGCAAACCCTGGGGAATTTCGCTTTATGCAACTAATTCTCCGGCATGTACTGGAAATATCGTTTGATATAGCGGATAATATTCGACCTTGGGTGGTGGTGTGTAAAACCCTTGGCGCTCAATGAGGTGCCGCTTGCGGAAGTTCCGACACCGGTAGGTACAACAGTTTTTTGGCTACGAGATTTTGTTTTTGTGATCGACAGATGTGAAAGCACCAATTATCAACCTTCGATTTTTTTATAAGGAAAGAGAATCATGACTATCAAAGTAGGTATCAACGGTTTCGGTCGTATTGGACGTATGGTTTTCCGTGCGGCGGTTCAGGATTTCAGTGACATTGAAGTTGTTGGCATCAACGACCTGCTCGATCCTGACTACCTGGCCTACATGCTGAAGTTTGACTCCGTGCATCGCCGTTTCGCAGGCTCAGTCTCCGTCGAAGGCAACACCTTGATCGTGAACGGCAAGAAAATCCGCCTGACTGCAGTCAAGGATCCGGCCGAGCTGAAGTGGAACGAAGTCGGTGCCGACATCGTCGTCGAATCGACTGGTCTGTTCCTGACCAAGGAAACTTGCGAGAAGCACATCACTGCCGGTGCCAAGAAAGTCATCCAGAGCGCTCCCAGCAAGGACGACACCCCGATGTTCGTATTCGGCGTCAATGACAAGACCTACGCCGGTCAAACCATCATCTCCAATGCGTCCTGCACCACCAACTGCCTGGCGCCCATTGCCAAGGTGCTTAATGACACTTGGGGTATCAAGCGTGGTCTGATGACCACCGTGCATGCCGCAACCGCCACCCAGAAGACCGTTGACGGACCTTCCAACAAGGACTGGCGCGGTGGTCGCGGCATTCTGGAAAACATTATCCCGTCGTCGACCGGTGCCGCCAAGGCTGTCGGCGTGGTCATTCCCGAATTGAACAAGAAGATCACCGGCATGGCTTTCCGCGTTCCGACCTCCGACGTTTCAGTGGTCGACCTGACCGTGGAACTGAACAAGGAAGCGAGCTACAAGGACATCTGTGCCGCCATGAAAGCCGCCGCTGAGGGCCCGATGAAAGGTGTTCTGGGCTATACAGAAGAAAAAGTGGTTGCTACCGACTTCCGTGGCGAAAGCTGCACCTCCACCTTCGATGCCGACGCTGGCATCGCACTGGACAGCACCTTCGTCAAGGTCGTGGCCTGGTACGACAATGAATGGGGCTACTCCTGCAAGGTGCTGGAGATGGTCCGCGTAATGGCCAAGTAATACCCTGGCAAAGGGGCACTTCACGGTGCCCCTTTTTTGTTTTCAACTATTATTGTATTGAATCGAGAATCGCCATGACCTTCAAACGTCTCACCGACCTGGACGTCTCCGGCAAGCGTGTTTTCATTCGCGCCGACCTGAACGTACCCCAGGACGATAATCTTGCCATTACCGACGACACCCGCATCCGCGCTGCCCTTCCAGGCATCCAGTACGCTCTTTCTAAGGGTGCAGCGGTAATGGTCACCTCCCACCTTGGCCGCCCCACTGAAGGTGAGTTCAAGCCGGATGACTCTCTCGCACCGGTTGCCAAACGCATGTCCGAACTGCTTGGCAAGGAAGTACGCCTCGTCCAGAACTGGGTCGATGGCGGCTTTGATGTAAAAGCAGGCGAAGTGGTCATGCTGGAAAACAGCCGTTGCAACAAGGGCGAAAAAAAATCCAACGAAGAGCTTTCGCAGAAAATGGCCGCGCTTTGCGATGTCTGGGTCATGGACGCCTTCGGCACGGCACACCGCGCTGAAGCGACCACCTATGGCATGGGCAAGTACGCCAAGATCGCCGGCGCCGGACCTTGTGTCGCCTCCGAACTCGAAGCCCTGACCAAGGCGCTGGCTCATCCGGCGCGTCCGATGGTGGCCATCGTCG
>NZ_JAEUOI010000113.1 GCF_016790145.1 Propionivibrio sp.
ACTCGACCCCCCAGGGCTTGGCCAGGACAGGCGGCCAGCGGTCGAGTTCAGGTTCGAGAGGGTTCGATAGTCGCTGTTGTGGCTTTCCCGAAAAAGCAGGAAAGTTGAACATTTCGGGCATCAAAATCAGACCGCGTATGACCCGGTTTTACCTGGGAAATATCGTCTGCCAACAAGTACTTGAACGAATTCCGGGATGTAAAATTTGCGCGAAGGTCGACGACACGCCATAATGCCGCCTGATTTGACATCTCCCATGCCCTGCGTACAGCGTCCTTGTTGGCGTTTTCCTGCCGATTTTCCTATGCAATTAACCCACTTGATGCAATTTCATGAAGACTCGCGGGTCATTGCCTGGTGGCAGACACACCTGGGGGGGATGTTGAGATGGCTCACGCCATTCAGGCGCAGGGCAATTCTGGCGGTCGCCGGCGTCTGGGTATGCATCAGGGAATCACTGGACAGTTTCAAACCCGCCGATGTGCCTGTTCCGGCCGATCGCCTGGGTCCGCTACTGGTGGTGCTTGCCCTGCTCGGAATGAGCTGGCTGTTCTACCGGGCGGCTACCGAATTCTCCCGCTTGCCGCTGTTTGTCAGAAAGCATCCTCAACTTTCCTTGCACGCGGTTTACTGGGGTTTGCTTGTGCTGATCTGGACAAGCGCTGCAGACAGCGGGCTTTGGCGGCAGGTAATGGTCGGTGTCGTGGCGATGTTTCCGTTCCTGCTCTGGCGATTCGGATACCTTCTTCTTTCAGGGCAGCACGGCAGAATGAAAGGAACACGATTCTCAGACCATTTCCTGACGATATGGCCGATCTACGGTGGGTCCAATACGCCGTATGGCAAAGGCTTCGGCTATCTGTCCCGATTTGAAGCCAAAACCGACGAGGAACTTGCCCGTTCACAACTGGCAGGAATCAAGCTGTTCATCCTGTCCAATGTGTGGCTTGCCTCCATGAAGGTATTGGAAGGGGTCTTTTATGGCCCTGGAAACGAGCTGACCAGAATGCTCGGCGGATATACACTGGGAATCCCCAGGCTCTCTTACCTGGTTGCACTGGAGGGCAAGAATACCGCAGTCTGGATCTCCTGGATAGGCATCTACTGCGAACTTGTATATCAGGTGCTTCGCCATGCTGTTCGCGGGCACTTGATCATTGCCGTCCTGCGGCTATTTGGCTTCAACGTATTCCGCAATACCTACAAACCACTTCTGGCCGAATCGATTGTGGAGTTCTGGAACCGCTACTATTACTATTTCAAGGAGATCATGTCCAATTTCTTTTTCCTTCCCACCTTCACCCAGTTGGGAAAGAAATTGCGCAATTGGCCCACTTTACGATTGTTTGCTGCAGTTTTTGCCGCGGCCTTTATCGGCAACACCTATTACCACCTCATCAAGTTCGGCGAAGTGATGGTGCAGGGTCAGGTTTTCGAGGGTTTGTATGCGCTTCGTTCACGAATTTTCTATTGTTTGTTGCTGGCTCTGGGTATTTTTGTCTCCATGCTGCGCGAGCAACGCCGTGGAGGCCGACCGCCGGCACCGGGTCAAGCCAGACGATTGTTGCGGATAGCCGGGGTATGGACTTTTTTCGGCCTGATTTACATCTGGAATGTCGGCATCGGCGCGCCCTTTACCCACCGGGTGAGTTTCTTTTTGAGTCTATTCGGAATTTCATGAGTATTTTAAGGAGTGAGTTCAAATGTATTTTGATCTGAATGTCGGAAACCTTGCCGAACCGATCAGCGGGCGCTCATGGACGCGTCAGGAGATACCGGGCCAGGTTGCACGGCGGGTCGCCCGCTTCCAGCGCCATGGACTGTCGCGCGGAGACCGCGTCTTCCTGCCCTTCGGCAACAGCCTGGAGTTCTTTGCCGAACTGCTGGCCATCTGGAAACTCGGCGCCTGCGCGGTACCGATCGACGCCCGCCTGACCGCCTTTGAAATCAAGACCCTGGTCGCTGCGGCGCAGCCCAGACTGGCGGTCGTTGACCATCTGACCGAAACGATGATCCGGCAGGCGCTGGCCGACGCCGGCGTTCCGGCCTTCGAAACCACGGACACCGGTGACGAAGAAGCAACGGTAGGGCTCAACCAGCTCGACGACGACGCCCTGATCCTGTTCACCTCCGGATCGACCGGAGCGCCCAAAGGCGTGGTGCATACCCACCGCTCGCTGCGCGCCCGCTGGATGGGGATCCATGACCAGTTGGGTCTGGTTCCCTTTGCCCGCTCGCTGTGCCTGCTCCCGACGCACTTCGGCCACGGACTGATCTGCAACTGCCTGTACCCCTGGCTCGCCGGGCAGGACCTGTTCATCACCCCGCCCTTCCGCCCGGAAATCATCATGCGCCTGGGCCGGCTGATCGACGATAACCGGATCACCTTCATGTCCTCGGTACCCGCTATCTGGAAACTCGCGACCAAACTCGGCAAACCGCCGCAGGGCGGTACCCTGCAACGGGTGCATTGCGGTTCGGCGCCGCTCTCGGCGCACGCCTGGGAAGAAATCCGCACCTGGACCGGCACCCGCAACGTCTGCAACGCCTACGGCATCACCGAGACCGGCAGTTGGGTCGCCGGCCTGAGCAACGACGCCGACTGTGCCGCAGAAGACGGCCTGATCGGCGTCGGCTGGGGCGCCGTGATCAAGATCTTGCGCACCTCCGATACCGAGCGGCCGCTGCGACCCGACGACGAATGCGCCACGGGCGAATCCGGCTTCGTCTGGCTCAACACACCGGCCCTGATGAAAGGCTACTTCCAGCGCGACGACCTGACCGCCCTGGCCGTCAGCGAGGGCTGGTTCCTGACCGGCGACATCGGCTTCATCGACGAGCGCGGCCGGCTGGTGCTGCGCGGCCGCGAGCGCGACGAAATCAACAAGGGCGGCATGAAGATCTACCCGGCCGATATCGACACCGTCGTCGAACGCTTCGCCGGAGCCAGCGACGTCTGTACCTTTGCCCTCGACGACGAGATCTACGGTCAGGCGGTCGGCATGGCGGTGGTGCTCGGCAATCCCGAGGACGCGACAATCCGGGCGCTGCACGAATGGATGAAGTCGCAACTGGCGGAACACAAGATGCCGGTGCGCTGGTGGGTGATCGACGAAATTCCAAGAACCTCACGCGGCAAGATCAACCGGGATGCGGTCAAGGCCTTCTGCGTCACACGGGGCGCGCTCGATCTGTCGCGGATTCTTGACGAGGAAAAGCCGCGATGAGCGCTGACCGCCCGCAACGCCTGCAGGACCTGATCGCCTTTCTGCGCACCATACAGAAACCCACCAAGCGAATCGAAAGCGTCGGCGTCGATGACAGCCTGTTCGCCTCCGGACTGGTGGACTCGTTGGCCATCATCCAGATTGTCCTGTACCTTGAAACCACCTACGGGATTGATTTCGCCGCCAGCGGAATGGACCCGGAGCGGCTAGGCACGATGACCAGCATTCTTGACCTGATTGAGGAAACCCGCCAATGAATTCACCCGCGTCGCACACGCACTTGTCGCCCGGCCAACGTCTCCGGGAGTCGATGGCCCACAGTGATCTGATCCCGTTCATCGGGGTTTACGATGTCTTCTCGGCTACGCTCGCGGGTCGTCATTTCGACAGCCTGTTTGTCAGCGGTTTTGGTTTTGCCGCCAGCCATTACGGCTTGCCCGATATCGGGTTCATCACGTGGACGGATATCGTGAACTATGTGCAGCGTTTGCGCACCGTGCTGCCGTTCCATAATCTGCTGGTCGATATCGATGACGGCTACTGCGACCCCGAGGTGGCCTGCCATGTGGTGTCGGTGCTCGAGGCCGCCGGGGCGTCCGGGGTGGTGCTTGAGGATCAGAAGCGGCCGCGCCGCTGCGGTCACTTCGAGGGCAAGCAGATCATGGATCTGGATGAATATCTGGCCAAGCTGCGCGCCGTTCTGGCGACCCGGCGCGATATGGTGGTGATTGCACGCACCGATGCCTCTGATCTGGAGGACATTGCGCGTCGCGTTGAGGCGTTTGCTGAAGCCGGAGCGGATGCGGTGCTGGTCGATGGGCTGACCAGTCTGGATGTGGTTCACGACTTGTCAAATCGGATTGATCGTCCGTTCTGTTTCAATCAGATTGCCGGCGGCAAGTCGCCGGTATGTACGCAGAGCGAGTTGAAGGACGCCGGCGTTTCTCTGGTGATCTACAGCACGCCGTGCCTGTTCGCTGCCCAGGCGGCGATTGACGAGGCCATGGCGGACCTCAAGGCGCGTGACGGAAGCCTCGCCGGCAGCCGCGTCGGCGTCAAGGATTGCACGCTCCTGTTGGCCGAAAACCAGGTTCGACGCGATACACGGGTCTAGTGACGTCCTCCCGGCTCAGCATTTCCTTCGGTCGCGGGAGAGTGCGCGACTGCGCGCTGAGGACTGGAAAGGGTTCTTTACAAGCCGATCACGTCACTTCATTGAGACCTGCTGCGATTCTCAAAACCACTTTCACGTTTCCTGACGACGGCTACGCGCAACTCGTCCCGCAGCAGGCGCTTTCCCTCCGTGCTGACAAACTCGACTTCAAAGTCATAGTCGCCTGGAGACAGATCGAGAATGGTTTCCGTCTCACCGTTTTTCAGGGAAACACTTCTTACCGGCACTTTCTTATTCGTTACGTTCAAGACGAAATAGCCGGCCTCGTTGACGAGGCTACCGGCAGGAGCAACCCCGAATCCGACTACCCCGAATTTCACCAGAAGCGGAGAGTCCACCGGCTCGCCATTGCGTATGTTCTTCACATAAACAGCCTGGCCGGTACTAATCGGTGAAGTCAGTTCGTCCTGATACCATGCCTGACAGGTAGCGTCGAACTGCTCGGAGTTGATTTTTGGTGCCGCCGCTTCATTACGTTTACCGACAACGGTTATCTTGATTTCCGGACTGAAAACAAAATAGGGACGGTGCGCGTAATCGGCAAACAGGAGACGCAGCGTGTGTTGACCTGCAGGCAAATCAAGCACCGTCCCGGTCTGTCCCTTGCCGAAATGACGGTAAGTATCGGAGAAAGGAATCGGATCGAAAACTCCCGGCGGCAAAGGCGTATCGATCAGCAGGTGGTGATGTCCGGTCTTGTCCTTCTTGTTGCCGGCGGGTATGACCCCCATGCCCCGGATACCGAACTCGACCCAGAACGGACTGCGTACCGTATAGCCGTTTCCCAGGTTCGAAAATGTCACGGGGGTCGGTTCAAGCATCCGACCAAGCCCGGTTCTCTCGGCGGTATGCTGCAACCAGCATTGACGTTGCAATGGGTCTTCGGGAAGAGGTTTCGCCCCAACACTGATCGAGAACCCTATCAGCCATAAACCAGTGCAGCGAAAAAGCCACTTCCGGTGAAGAGTCATCGACATCATCATTTCACTCCTTCAATGATTGAAACTCCAGTCAAGCAAAAGTATCCTTGGCTTCTCATTCCCGGTCAATGACCCGATTGAGAAAAAACCCCCGAAAAAAAATCCGCAGGACTGTTCAGTGAAGCAATGTCCGCTCGGGCATGTCCCGAAGATTCAGATTGATCACCAGGACGCGGCTAGCGAGCATGACAATGCTTCCAGCATGGCGGTCATTGCCCGTATCGCTGTACTCGAAGGCGTAGATGCGGCGGATGCGCAGGACGCCCTCGCCGTCCCGCCCCAGGCTGATGCGCTGGATGGCTACGGTGTCGTCGAGCAGCAGCAGATTCTCCGAACTGCAGGCGGCCCTGGTCGAAGACACCGCCATCTCGCGCGCTTTAAGGCTGTCGTACCAGAGCCAGCCGCTCGCGGCCAGCAGCAGAAGTCCGAGAAGATCGAGTAAATCCATGCGCTCAGAGGCTGTGAATTATTGGATAAACACCTCCCAAGCCGTCATTCCGACGCAAGCCGGAATCCAGTACCATCCTCCGATAGCCATTAAAACAATCGGATAAATGAGCAGGGCCCCGGCTTGCGCAGGGGTGACGAGCGTGGACATCAGGCCGTAATAATTTTTTCAAAGACTCTCAGCTTAACTGAAATTCTGTTCCTGCATCCGGACAATCAACCGTTAACGACACGCAGGATATCTTGCCCGTAGGCCTCCAGCTTCTTCGACCCGACGCCACTGATCTGCGCTAGCGCAGCGAGCGATTCGGGTGCGAGCTGCGCCATCTCGGCCAGCGTTGCATCGTGGAACACGATGTACGCAGGCAGGTTGTGTTCGCGCGCGACTTCGGCGCGCCACGCCTTCAGCGCTTCAAAGCGCTTCTGGCCTTGCGCATCGAGCGGCAAGGGCGGCGGCTTGCCCTTGCCACGCGAGGTGGTGCCGGTCTTGTCGCCCTGCCCGCCCTTTATCCGTTTGGGCGTGCTGCCGGGCTGGCGCAGCAACAACTGAACTTCGCCGCGCAGCACCTGGCGCGCCGTCGGCGTGAGTTCCAGCGTGTTGTACTCGCCTTCGCTGCGCAGGTAGCCCAGGGCAATCAACTGGCGCAGAACGGCGCGCCATTGCACTTCGCTGACATCGGCGCCCACGCCGAATGTTGACAGGCTCGTATGCCCGTATTGCGCGACCTTTTCGGTGCTCTTGCCGCGCAGCACGTCGATCAGGTGCACAGCGCCGAAACGCTGGCCACGGTTCTGCTGGAAACGGTAGACGCACGACAGCGCCTTGCGCGCGGCCTCGGTCGCATCCCAGGTGGCCGGCGGATGCAGGCAGTTGTCGCAGGCATTCTGCTGCGCGCCGCACGCCGTGCTGGCCTCGCCGAAGTAGTCGAGCAGGCGCACGCGTCGGCAATCGTGCGCTTCGGCCAGCGCCAGCAGGGCGTCGAGCTTGCCGCGCTGGCCGCGCTTGAACTCCTCGGCGGCCGGGCTCTCGTCGATCATGCGCCGCTGGTTGACCACATCGGCGAGGCCGTAAGCCATCCAGGCGTCGGCGGGCAGGCCGTCGCGGCCGGCGCGGCCGGTCTCCTGATAATAACTCTCTATGTTCTTCGGCAGATCGAGGTGCGCGACGAAGCGCACATCGGGCTTGTCGATGCCCATGCCGAAGGCGATGGTGGCGACCATGACGATGCCCTCCTCGCGCAGGAAGCGATTCTGGTGGTGTCGGCGCATGCCGGCGTCGAGCCCGGCGTGGTAAGGCAGCGCGCAGATGCCCTCGCCGCTCAGCCAGACGGCCGTCTCCTCGACCTTCTTGCGCGACTGGCAATACACGATGCCAGCGTCACCCTCGTGCTCATTCTGGATGAAGCGCAGCAACTGCTTGCGCGCGTCGTCCTTCTCGACCACCGCGTAGCGAATGTTCGGCCGGTCGAAGCTGCTGATGAAGACGCGCGCCTCGGCCAGCGCCAGGCGTTCGACGATGTCGGCGCGCGTCAGCTCGTCGGCCGTTGCTGTGAGTGCGATGCGCGGCACGTCGGGGTAGCGCTCGTGCAGCAGGTTTAGCGCCAGATAGTCGGCGCGGAAGTCGTGCCCCCACTGACTGACGCAATGCGCCTCGTCGATGGCGACCAGGCTGAGCAGGCCGCGCTCGTGCAGCGAATCGAGCTGACCGAGCATGCGCTCGGTGGTCAGGCGCTCAGGCGCCACGTAGAGCAGCACCAGCCGGCCGCTCATCATCTCGCGCTCGATCTGCTGCGTTTCGGGAAGCAGCAGCGAGGAATTGAGAAACGCGGCATGCACGCCAGCTTCTTCAAGCGCGCCGACCTGGTCGTGCATCAGCGCGATCAGCGGGCTGACCACCAGCGTCACGCCAAATCCAGCGCGATGCCTGGCGATCGCCGGCACCTGGTAACACAGGCTTTTGCCGCCACCGGTGGGCATCAGCACCAGCGCGTCGCCGCCGGCGATCATATGCCCGATAATGTCGGCCTGCACACCGCGAAAGGCGCTGTAGCCGAACACCTCGTGCAGGATATGCTCGGGGGACGTTGAAGCGGGGTGGGTCACAGAAGAAGCCGGTGGAAAAAGAAGCGATGTTACCCGATTGCACAACCGTTGCGCGCTATGGATCGATAGCGGAGACGAAGTGCAAGATTGATCCTGACACCCGGATCACTATCGATTCGTGCGGCTCTCATCAGCATCGGGGTCCGGTTGGCACAGCCATCGCCTGGGTGGTGCTCGGGCCCGGATTTGCCACACCGTAGTGACACACCTTTACATGTCTTCAGGAACTCGACCAGCGCTTCCTTGATCCGTTGGCGGCAACCAGGTTCCAGACTCGCGCCATGGTAGCTGACGCCCTTGCAGGTGGTGTCCAGACAGGTGCCAAGACGCCGGTCTTTCGGCTGGTCAGTGACGGGATGTCATTGGCGTGGGTGGCATTTCAGTGTTATGAGTTCTGGAATTCACACCGACCCCATATGGCCTTCACGCTGCATTGGCTACATAAGGGTTTTTCACTATCGGGGGAATAATGTTGACTTGCGGCTCATCCACTGCGAGGTTTGCAAGTGCCACATCATATCCCGCCCGTTTCGCTGGGTCCGAGAGGACTTCATAGGCCCGTTTCAGGGTCGTAATCGCAATGTCGTTTAGATCGTAGGGACTAACTTCTTGATACAAACGCCTTAGGAGATTGTTATAGGCCGCGACTATGACCTTAGAGTCTGCTGTTTGAGCGACCTGAAGTAATTCATAGAAATTCTTCTTTACCATAGCTCCCCCGTTTTTCTTAACACATCCAAAGATCAAACGCCTCGGCAAATGTTATGTGTATACCTTAGCGCGGCCGCAGTAGTCCTCCTGCGCCTCGCGACCCATCCGATGGTGCCAAGTCCGGCGAGCAACATCGCGTAGGTTTCGGGCTCCGGCACCGCATTCGTGAAGTCGACCACCTCGACGGTGAACACGCCGCCCGACGTGTTCGGCAACGTGCCGCCGAAGACGAACGTGTGCTTGCCGATGCTCAACCCGTCCAGTCCCACCCAGTAGCCGTCGGAGACTCCAGCGAGCGTACCGACATAGGGCGCTGTAAAGCCGAAAACATTGTCTGCGGGAATGTAGAGCGGGAAGAAAGCCGTGCTGCGCTGGCGGTGGTTTGCACTGCCGAAGGGCAGTAACAGGTCCTTACCGTCAAGGGTGGCGTGCAGTTGTACCGCGTCCTGGACGTTGTAGGAATCCAGCCATTGACCGAGTGCACACGACAAACCACAAGTTGGGTCATTTGGTACTTCGGCATCGAAAACGTTGACGAGCGGGAAGAAGACCGGCTTGCCTGTCGGCACGTTGAATGACCGCACCGAGATGCCGCCGAGATTGCCCCCCAGGAAATAGACCGGCCCGGTGTTGTTCGTGCCAGCAGAGGCGCCGGTGGTGTCGAGCAGCGGGTTCGATGCGGCAGGGCTGCTCAGTGCCCAGTTCCACCACTGCTCTGAAAGTTGAAGCTGACTGTACCCCGCGATGGGCTGATTCGGGTCGACCACCGAATCGACCGCCTGCGCGGCCGGCAGCGCGCCCATGGCGAGCACGCATGCGGCAAATATTCGGCTGATGCTGATGTTAGTATTCATTTCGTTCCTCCGATTGGCTTGGTTACACATGCCCGACGCAGTCTTCTGCGAAGGGATCTGAAAGTTGGCCTCGAGAGGATAGGAAACCTAAAAGGCCAGTTTGAAAAGAGATAAAAAGATAAAGGGGGTAAGCTTGGATTGTTGATTCTTGAGGCTTCATCGTGCCAAATAAAAGATGAACCAGCCGTAAAGGAGCTGGCCATCAGAAGATGTCGCTGCCTGAAATGTAAGCCCCTTTGATTCCACTCAAAACCATTCCCGGCACGCCACCCCCGTAAGGTTGACAACGCCGGGCAGTAATGCCGGAATGGCCTCAGGCGTCCGCGCGACGCTTGGCGCCGAGCCACCCCACCAAAGCGAGCCCGCCCAGCATCAGAGCGTATGTCTCTGGCTCGGGAACCGCACTACTTACGACCCATTTCACGGGAAGAACAGCGACCGAAGAATCCGGCAAGAAATAGGCGAGCGCCGCGTCGCCATCGCTCGGGGTACCGTTTCCCCCGTCGGGATAAAAGAAAATCCTCAGAGTGCCGTTGTCCGCAAGACCGCCGGATCCGTTCACAATGATTGGCTGTAGCGCCGAGGAGTCGACGAAAGTATATGCACTGGTGTCGACGTCGCCAAGGTCGAACGTTTGTCCAAGAACCGTCATTGAGAAGCCTACTATCTGGCTGTTTGGAATTAATTGGGAGTAACCGTTGAAAGAACTACTGTTGAACTGAAGGAAGCCGGAAACGGAAGGGACGCCGGTTGCGTTGAACGTGACTACCGCCGGGTGACCACCGATGGGCACCCCGTCATCGATGATTAAGGCATGTGAAGGGGATGCCGCCATCAAGGCAAGGCCCAACAAACCTGCAGACGTCAAGCTGGCTTTCGTTTTCATTTTAATACTCCTGTAATAGTAGTTAAATTACCCTCTTGGAACATATTGCAATGAGCGGCGCGCACTTATAAAGTGTGAGCCTTGTCGAATGAGGTATGAGCCAGAACGAGACCTGTATTTCCACCCAGAAAAGCGCTTGAAAGAAATGCTCGTTATAGCCATTTCCTCCATCGCATGTGATGATTAACCTGATTACATAAAGCACGTTAGATCTTTACTTAGTAGCTGTCTATCCAACTGGAGTAGGATTCTTGCAAAAGCGTCGACAGGATCGTGTCGCAAGCAGTTTTCGGGATGGGGAAAGATGAACGGATCGCACGGACGGGAAGGACTGCTGCTGAAAATCATCGAAATGACCTACGCAGCGGTGGACAACAGCCAGATGTGTCATTCGTTGTTCTCCGCGTTGCCGGACTTGATACCGTTTTCCAGTGGTGTTTTCATGCCGGTAAACGCCGAAACGATGGAACTGGAGAAAGGATTGTGCTTCAACTGCCAACCAGCTCTCATGGAAACCTATCTCGCGCACTACGCTCTGCAGGATCCATTTGTGCTGCGGCAACCGAGCCCGATGTTGCTCAACCAGACCATGCGCTTATCGGACGTGATCCCTGCCGCCGAGTTGGGGCGCAGCGAGTTCAGCGAGTTCATGCGGCAAGCGTCCTATCATCACGCTCTCGGCATCCTTACCGGCGTGGCGCAACAACCCGTTGCGGTCTTTAGCGTACACCGGCAACGACACGAGCGCGATTTCTGCGCAGACGATCAGTCGATCCTCGACCGCATCGGACCACACCTGGCGAATGCGATTACACTCCGTCAACAATTAAGCGACCCTGGACAACGGTCAGAAACGGGCATCCTGGTGTTCGGCGGCACAGGCCGCGCTCTTTACCTCAACACTGTGGCCCAGCGTATCCTCGGCACAACTTCGCCTCAAGCATTACTTTCAGTGCTGCCCGCAAACGGGTCGGTAGTCATCAATCTCGCGTCGCAATGCTTTCGTCTCAGCCGGATGCCATTGGCAACAGCGAGCCTGTTGCGCCGCTTCGCGATTGAGGAGACGGCATCCGGTCCGAACGAATGTTTGCCGGCAGATGAAGACCCGTGGGAGTGCTGGTCTGGAGCGACACGAAAGGGGGCTGGCGCGGTGATTGCTGTCCTGCAACCGTTCCACCAGCGAATCGATCTGACCCGTCGACTGGCGAATTACGGGCTCTCGCCGCGCCAGCATGAGGTCGCCGTGTGGGCGCTGCGAGGCTTGGCCAATGGCGAGATCGCTCGCAGAATCTTCATCAGCGAGCAGACCGTCAGGGAGCACTGCCAGGAGATTTATTTCCGCGCTGGCGTACGCACCCGAGCCGAGTTACTGGCTAAGGTGCTGGGGTCAAGCGGCGCCGGGTCCATTGCGGAAATTTCACTTTGATGCGTTACGGAATAGAAAAAGGCCAGGCTCGTGCCTAGCCCCTAAATTTCCTAAAATATATTGAGACTGCCCCAACGGCACTGCCTTTTCGTGGCATGAGTAAGCGTTGGACTTATTGACAACGGCCGCACATGTTGGCACTATCTCCAACATGAAAGCCGTTCAGCTTGTTAGCGCTCGCATCGCTTACTCAGAGTCAGCTTTTGCTGAATTGGTGCTGTGGCGCCTTTCGACGCCACTCAAAGGGTCGGCCCACGGATTCAAGTACAGGCTAGCCTATGTCGTGCGTGGTGAATGCGTTCTGCGCTACGACAACGAAGTCGGGAAGGGCGATCACCGGCATTTCGGCAACAAGGAAAATGCCTACGCTTTTACTACGCCTGATCGGTTGATCGCCGACTTCCAGAAGGATATTGCGAGGTGGAACCATGAAAACAGTAACGCTTGATGTACGAACCCCTGCCGACGCCATGGCTGATTTTGCCCGCGCCTGGAAGACAGGAAAGGCCCGGAAGACTGCGCGTATCAGCTTTGCCACTCCCGAGTTGCTTTGGAAGGTGCTAAGCAAAAAACGATGGGAACTACTCAAGGTGCTTTGCGGGGCGGGGCCGGTATCCATTCGCGAAGCCGCACGCCGCGCTGAACGCGACGTAAAGGCCGTGCACGGCGACGTCACTGCGCTGCTCAATGCTGGAGTGCTTGATAAGACAGAGAACGGTCAGATTGTTTTCCCGTATGAGGCGGTGAAAGTCGAGTTTCTATTACAAGCCGCATAGTGTGGCGGTGTATCAGTGGCCGAATCGCAGCGAAAGCAGCGAAAGAGCAGCGGATTATTTTTCATTAGATAACAAACCGATGGTAGAGCCCAATGGCACTGGAAATGAAAAAGGAAATGTCTCTGACCCTTTTGGACTGCGCTGCACCCTGGGGACGTCGCGCGTGGCCGCTTCCAGCGGCGCTGCCAGCGCCTGCATCCGTTCGACAAAGGCCTCGTCACCCAGATAGATCTGCTGGCGCAGCGCTTCGTCCCACAGACGCACATCGCGGCCGGCGGCAACCAGGGCGACGTAACGTTGCGCGGCGCGCTGCTCGTCGGCCACGCCGCGCGCCGTGTATCCGAGCAGGCAGGCGTGCAGGCCAGCACTGTCCAGCCATTCCGGCGTGGGCACCTGACCGATGTGCGCACGATAGCTGGACCAGGGCCACTGCGCTGGCTCGCTGACCATGCCGGCGCGTACGGGATTCAGCTCCACATACCGGCACACCTCCAGCAGATAGGCATCGCGGTCTACCAGAATGGCCTTGAAGCGTCCCTGTAGCAGATGCCCCACCTTCGCGTGACGCCGGTTGAAGGCTTGTGTATAGACGCCGTTAAGGTGTCGCATCAGCAGCGAAAGGTTCGCCTGCCGGGTATGCAGCACAAAGTGGTAGTGGTTGCCCATCAGGCAATAGGCCAGCACCTGTGCATCGAAACGTGATATGCCTGTCGCAAGCACGGCGATCAGCGACTCGCGATCCACGTCGTCCACAAAGATCGGCTCGCGCCGATCACCGCGTGACGTCACGTGATAGATCGCGCCAGGGAATTCGATTCGAAGCGGACGTGCCATGCGGGAACACTATGGGGGAATGAGTTCAGAAGCTGGACCTGACCCAAGGCTTCACCAGCATTTATGAAACGTTCCGGGTCTTCACGATCGCCTCGATGTCGCGCTTCAGCGCTGGCGCGTCGGACACCGCCGCGTTCCAGACGAGTTGCCAATCGACCGAAAAGTAAGCATGGACTGCGATGTTACGAAAACCGACGATATCGGCCCATGGGATTCCTGGAGACGACTCTCTGAGTTCGCTTGAGACGCGGGCC
The DNA here is from genome assembly GCF_016790145.1 of Propionivibrio sp. Lineage (GTDB taxonomy): Bacteria > Pseudomonadota > Gammaproteobacteria > Burkholderiales > Rhodocyclaceae > Propionivibrio. The sequence continues at coordinate 13,673 of NZ_JAEUOI010000113.1, forward strand.
GCCGCTTCGCCAATAACCGCGAGTTTGTGCAGCACCGCGCTACGGACCAGATCATCGCCGACAAATTGCTCCTCATCCATGCCCGCCTCGAACTGCGCGATGGAATCGGCAGCCTGAACGATATCCGATAGATACAGCTTGTTACTCCGCATAGAGTGGCTCGGCTTCCTTCAGAACAGAAGATGCTATCACCGGTTTAAGGCCAGCACGCGGCACCAGATCAACGCTCCGCCCGAACAGAACGGTCAGCTCGCGCTGCATGCGACTAAAGGCGACAAAGCCGATCCTGGCCTCTGGCCGAAATTCGACCAGCAGATCGACATCGCTCTGCGGCCCGAAGTCTGCACGGGTTGCCGAACCGAACAGTTCCAGGCGGCGAATGCCATTGCGCCGGCAGTACCCCGGAAGCTCAGTCTCCGGCAATTTGAGATCCTTGTGCACCATCCGTGCCTCCGTGCCGCACATCGGGCAACGCCCGCCATTTCAAAAGGCTACCACACACCTAAACAATGGGAGTCTGACACCTGCTCGAGCCCAGCCCCCCCTTTTGCTCTATGCGGGAACTCTACAGGGGAATTGGTTCATAAGCGAGACCTGACCCCGTTGTGGTGATGACCCCGTTGTGGTGACCCCGTTGTGGACCCCGCGTTGTGAACCTGCCGCGTTGTGCCGTTGTGGAACCCTTTAATACGGATCGGGTTGTGCGCGGGCAACTCCGGGCTGGCGTCTGGCGGCGGTTCGGCGAGTGGTGGGCCAAGGGCACGCTGGGTCACAATTCTCAGGGGGATAGCATATGCCCTTCGGGCAGTCACTTAGGCAACTGCGGCGCACCGTCCGCTATTTTTCCTAAAATGTTTCCACCTCGACCTTGGCCTGTTTGAGGATCGCATTGAGCGTGCCCTCCGGCATATCTCCAGGATGATTGGGGATAGTGGTGTAGCGGTTTGTCGTCGGATTGCACCAGATTTCGTGGCTACCCGCAGCCTGGCGAACAAACTCAAAACCCAATTTCTTGAGGCGTTTGATGATTTCCCGATAGCGAAAACCAGCGAGCCGCCCCATCAGGCACTCACAACAAGCGGATAATCAAATACATCCTTTGCCGCGGGTGGGGTGCTACCCAATCTTTCGGATTGAGCCTCCAGCAGTTTTCTTGCCACATCTCGCGCAATTTCGATGGTTTCCTGGATCGTACGTCCTTGGGCGACCAAGCCTTGCACTTCGTCGCTTGTTGCAAGGTAAAGACCTTCCGGCAGTTTTTCAATATGCAAATTGACCATACATTCCATAATGTGGCTCCCTTATCGACAGAACTGCTAACCCGCGCTTATGCATTATTCGCCTGCGCTACCAGCCGAACCCCCAGGGCCGCGCATACCCGGTTGATGGTGTCGAAGCGTGGTGAGGCGTTTGGCCGCAATGCCTTGTACAAGGCTTCGCGGGTAATCCCGGAGGCTTTTGCAATCTCGCTCATGCCTCGCGCACGAGCCACCAGGCCAAGCGCGTGCGCCAGTTCAGCCATATCGCCCTCCTCGATCACTGCGTTCAGATAGGCCGCGATGTCTTCTTCGCTCCTAAGATGTTCCGCCAGATCAAATTCGGGCAGATCGGCAACGCGGATTTTCCTGGTCATCGCTAACTCTTCAATTCGAAAACATGAATATACCGTATTCGTACGATTACATACTGTCAACTTCGCCGGCTTGCGAACACCATACTGGTAGCCGTGCTGCACGCTGCCTTTGCATCAGCCCGACCCCCAAGCCGTTCCCGCATCACCCCAGTGCCTTCTCCACCACTTCAAACACGTCGCGCGACAGACCCGGCTGTTGCCGGATCGACTCCAGTGCCGCCCGCGCATGACGCTGGCGTTCGCTATCGAAGCGTTTCCAGCGGTCGAAGCTGCGCGCCAGGCGCGATGCGACTTGCGGGTTGATCGAGTCGAGTGCGGCGATCTGTGCGGCGAGGAAGCGGTAGCCGCTGCCGTCGCCGGCGTGGAAGTGGCGGTGGTTGGCGCCAAAGGTGCGTAGCAGGGCGTAAATCTTGTTCGGATTCTTCAGATCGAAGGCCGAGTGACGGGTCAGGCTGTCCACGCGTTCCAGCGTGCCTGGCAAACGGCTGCTCGCCTGTACCGCAAGCCATTTGTCGACGACCAGCGCTTCGTGTTCCCAGCGCTCGTAGAACGCGGCCAGCGCGGACTCGCCCTCGGCTTGCTCGGCTCCCGGCGCGTTGGCCAGTACCGATAGCGCGGCGAACTGGTCGGTCATGTTGTCGGCGCCGTCGAATTGCTGTCGCGCCAGCGCACGGTGGGCGCCCGAGTCGAGTTCGTTGAGGTAAGCCAGACAGAGGTTGCGCAGGCGACGACGGCCGGCTTCCGCCGTTACCGGGCGATACGGCCCAAGCGGTGCAAAGGCGTCATAAAGACGGATGAACTCGCCCTCCAGACCGCTCGCCAGATAACGCGCCAGACCGGTTCGCGCCTGGTGCAGCACCTCGGGATCGACCACCTCCATCTGCTCGGCCAGCGTGGCTTCGCCGGGCAGCGTCAGCGCTTCGGCAATGAAGGCCGGATCGCCAACGCCGACCAGTACCTTGCGCGCGGCGGCGAGCACGCTGGCCGGCCAGGTGGGGGTTTCGCCCTGCGCAAGCTGAACGACGGCGCTGCGAATCAGGTGCCCGAAGAGACGTTGACCGGCTTCCCAGCGGTTGAAGGGGTCGCTGTCATGAGCCAGCAGATGGGCGAGTTCGGCTTCGCTGTAGGAACAGTCGAGGACGACCGGCGCCGAGAAATTGCGGAGCAGCGAAGGCACCGGCGGCTGCGCGATGTTCTCGAAAACGAAGACCTGTTCGCGCTGGCTCAGGTGCAGGACTTGCGTGGTTGTGCCCGAATCGATGCCCGCCTCGACTCCGCCACCCAGTTCCATGTCGTTGCCTTGCGGGTCGACCAGGCCAACGGCGACCGGGATCAGATAAGGCGCTTTTTCGGCCTGCCCCGGTGAGGGGGCACAGCTCTGGGTCAGCGTCAGCGTGTAGCGGCGGGCGGCGGCGTCATAGTTACCCTGCGCGCTTACTTTTGGTGTGCCGGCCTGACGGTACCAGGTCATGAAGGGTGCGAAGTCAAAGCCGGCGGCATCGGCCATGGCTGCGACGAAGTCGTCGCAGGTCACCGCCTGCCCGTCATGGCGGGCAAAGTAAAGATCCATGCCGCGCCGGAAGGCGTCCTTGCCGATCAGCGTCCTGATCATGCGCACCACTTCAGCGCCCTTCTCATAAACGGTAGAGGTATAGAAGTTGTTGATTTCCAGGTAGGAAGCCGGGCGTACCGGATGCGCCATCGGGCCGGCATCTTCCGGGAACTGGACGGCACGCAGGCCGCGCACCTCGCGGATACGCGCCGTCTCGCGGCTGTGCGTGTCGGCTCCGAATTCCTGATCGCGGAAGACGGTCAGCCCCTCCTTCAGCGAAAGCTGGAACCAGTCGCGGCAGGTCACGCGGTTGCCGGTCCAGTTGTGGAAATACTCGTGCGCAACAACGCGGTCGATGTTCTCGAAATCGGCGTCGGTGGCCACGTCGGCACGCGCCAGCACGTACTTGGTATTGAAGATGTTGAGGCCCTTGTTCTCCATGGCGCCCATGTTGAAGTCGCCGACGGCAACGATCATGTAGTTGTCGAGATCACATTCGAGGCCGAAGGTTTTTTCATCCCAGTGCATTGCCTTCCTGAGCGCGGCCATGGCATGCGGGCATTGATCGAGCTTGCCCGGCTCGACATAAATGGCGAGCCGCACGTTGCGGCCGGACGCGGTGCAGTAGGTGCCACGCAGTACATCGAGCTTGCCGGCAACCAGGGCGAACAGATAGCAGGGCTTCCTGAAGGGATCTTCCCAGGTGGCATAATGTCGGCCATCCGGTTCTTCGCCACTGGCCAGCGGATTGCCGTTGGCGAGCAGGAAGGGAAAAGCTGACTTGTCGGCATGCAGGGTGACGGTGTAGCAGGCCATGACATCCGGGCGGTCGATGAACCACGTGATGCGGCGAAAGCCCTGCGGTTCGCACTGCGTAAAGTAGCCGTCCCGGCTGCGATAGAGCCCGGAGAGCTGCGTATTGCCGTCCGGTTGAATGCGCACCTGTGTTTGCAGCGTGAAGCGTTCGGGCAGCCCGTTCAGGACAAGCCGGTTTGCGCTCAGGCTATAGTCGTCTGCGGAAAGCAGTCGCCCGTCGAGG
>NZ_JAEUOI010000135.1 GCF_016790145.1 Propionivibrio sp.
CCATCCGAAAACCTGGAGACAAAGGTCTTGATCGCCAGTCGCTTCTGAGGCGCGGTGGCGATCACCGAGAAGTCGCGCAGTCCCTCCAGCGACATGCCCAGCGTGCGCGGGATCGGTGTGGCGGTCAGCGTCAGCACATCGACTTCGGCACGCAAGGCTTTCAGCGCCTCCTTCTGGCGCACGCCGAAACGGTGCTCCTCGTCGATGACGACCAGACCGAGGCGGGTAAATTTGACGTCCTTCTGCAGCAATTTGTGCGTGCCGATAGCGATATCGACATGGCCTTCTGCCAGTTCCTTGAGTGCCAGCGTTGTTTCCTTGGTCGTCCTGAAACGCGACAGTTCGACGATCTTCACCGGCCAGTGCATGCCCACTTGCGCAAAACGGTCAGTGAAAGTCTGGAAGTGCTGTTCGCAAAGCAGGGTGGTCGGGCACAGCACGGCGACCTGCTTGCCGCCGGCGACGGCGCAGAACGCGGCGCGCAGGGCGACTTCGGTCTTGCCGAAGCCGACGTCGCCGCACACCAGGCGATCCATCGGGCGACCGGATTTCATGTCGTCGATGACGGCGTTGATCGCCGCTGCCTGATCGGGTGTTTCTTCAAAGGCAAAGCCGTCGGCAAAGGCATCGTAGTCGTGTGTCTTGAATTCGAAGGCGTGACCTTGACGGGCCGCGCGCAGGGCGTAAAGCGCCAGCAGTTCGGCGGCGGTGTCGCGTGCCTGCAAGGCCGCGCGGCGCTTGGCTTTCTCCCATTGCGGTGTGCCCAGCGTGTGCAGCGGCGCCGCATCCGGATCCGAACTGGAGTAGCGCGAGATGAGATGCAGTTGGGCAACCGGAACGTAGAGTCTGGCCTCGCTGGCGTAGTGGAGTTCGAGAAACTCCATGTCGCCTTCGCCGAGGTCAAGATGCACCAGCCCCCGATAGCGGGCAATGCCGTGCTGTTCGTGCACCACAGGGTCGCCGATCTTGAGTTCGGAGAGATCGCGCAGCCAGTTGTCAAGCGAAGCCTTGCGCTGTGCGGCGTGCCGGGTGCGCCGCGATGGACTGCCGGAATAGAGTTCGGCTTCGGTGATGAAGGCCAGGGAAGTGGGTCCGCATTCAACCCCCCCAGCCCCCCTTGTCAGGGGGGCGAGGATGGTCTCCTCCCCTGACAAGGGGAGGCCGGGAGTGGTTTCATGTCGTTCTGTTTCCAGCAGGAAACCGTCATGCAGCGGTGCGACGCCCAGGACCAGTTTGCACTCGTTGGCGAGGAATTCTGATAGATCGGTGCAGGGGTCGGGCTTCAGGCCGTAGTCGGCGAAGAGTCCGGCAAGGGTTTCGCGTCGTCCGGCTGATTCGGCGAGCAGCAGAATGCGGCCGGGAAAACCGTCGATGAAGGCTTTCAGGCTGGTCAGCGGGTCTTCGGCACGGCGGTCGACGGCTACCGGTGGCAGTCTGGTGGATGGGCCGTCGCTACCGGCGGCGAGAATCAGCCGCGCATAGGGCCTGGCGGCGGTAAAGAAGGGTTCTTCGGCAAGGAACAGATCGCCCGGCGCCAACAGCGGCCGGCTGTGCTCGCCGGAGAGCATGTTGAAACGCGACTGGGCGTCGCGCCAGAAGGCGCGGATGGCTTCGGGTACGTCGTTATGCAGGCAAAGCACCGTATCTTTGGACAGGTAGTCGAAGAGCGTCGCTGTTTCTTCAAAGAACAGCGGCAGCCAGTATTCGATGCCGGCCGAGGGGATGCCGTTGGAGACGTCCTTGTAGATGCCTGAACGCGCCGGGTCACCCTCGAAGATTTCGCGGAAGCGCTGGCGAAAACGGGTGCGCCCCCTGTCGTCGAGCGGAAATTCGCGTGCCGGCAGCAAGCGGACTTCCGGCACCGGATAGAGCGTGCGCTGGGAATCCACGTCGAAGGTCTTGATGCTTTCGATTTCGTCGTCGAACAGGTCAAGACGGAAGGGCAGCGTCGAACCCATGGGAAAGAGATCGACCAGCCCGCCGCGCACAGAATATTCGCCGGGAGCGACAACCTGGGTGACGTGCGCGTAACCGGCCAGGGTGAGCTGGGCGCGGAACTGCTCGGCGTCGAGCTTCTCGCCATTCTTCAGGAAGAAAGTGTAGGCCGCCAGATAGGCCGGCGGCGTAAAACGGTAAACTGCGGTCGACGCCGGTACCAGCAGCACCTCGCATTCGCCGCGCATGACGCTGTAGAGCGTCGCCAGGCGTTCCGAAATGAGGTCGTGGTGTGGCGAGAAGCTGTCATACGGCAGCGTTTCCCAGTCCGGCAGCAGGCGCACGCGAAGCCCGGGCGCGAACCACGGGATCTCGTCGAGCAGGCGCTGGGCATCGTTGGCGCTCGCTGTCAGCACAGCCAGCCGCTTGCCCTGACTCGCCGCCAGGTGTGCGATGTACAGCGCATCCGCCGACCCTGCAAAGGGCGGCAACTGCGTTCGTTCGCCGGCCTTGAATGAGGGCAGGGCTAGCGACAGCAGGGCAGCGGGGGATTCGCTGGAGGGCTTGGACTGGGGCACGAGGGGCAATGTGAGGCGGTGCGGGAAAACCCGACATTATAGCCGATCAGGCCTGGCTGGCTTTTTCGGCGACCAGCGGACACTTGTCCGGGTCGGCGCTACGCTGCCGAAGGAGAGCGGAAAACCGGATCGCTCTGAGCACGTTCCGATTATTCGATGCTACAGCGACTCCTCGGGGATCGGTCTGCCCGTAAGGTAGCCCTGAATCAACTGAAACCCCATTTCAATACAGACTTGCGCCTCTTCTTCATCTTCAACGCCCTCGGCGAGCGGTACCGAACCCGTCGCCAGGACCAATTGCACCAGATTCCTGACGACCTGGCGCTTGCGTTCGCTCGCCTTGTGCAGGCCGCGAATCAGCGAGATGTCAAACTTCACGAAGTGCGCTGGAACGTCGGCCAGTTCGAGCAAACGCGCCTGCCCGGCGCCGAAATCGTCGTAGGCAAAACGGATTCCCAACTGCGTCAGGCGGCTGGCAAATTGACGCAGCTTGACGATGTCGGTCACTGCCGATTCGTGAATCTCGACAACGATGTTGATATCTGGCGAAGTCTGGCGAAGACGTTCCAGCGAAACGTAAAAATTCTCGCTGAATGTCTCCTTCGGGTGAGCATTGATGAACAAGGCATGGCCCGTACAGTGCGGCGCGATCCTGCTGGTTCCGAACTCGCGGAAAGCCAGGCTCAGGTCAAGTTCACGATCCATCGCCTGCGCCAGGCCAAACAGTTCGATCGGCGTGCGCGGCAGCAGCGGATGATTGGCGCGGCCAAGCAGTTCATAACCCATGACCTGCCGGGTAAGTGCGTCAACGATAGGCTGGGCAGCACCAGACAGGCCGTAGCCATTGATCAACTGGTCAAACTCGGCTTCGTTCGGCACGAAGCGTTCCGACAAGGACATATTGTCCGGCATCAGCATGGTGTGCATCTCGTCGAACGGCAGCACGGTGCTCTGGTCCACCAGAGTCATGCGCAGTTTGAACTCGGCACTGGCAAAATGGATGATGTCGTTCTCGTTGAGCAGGGAGTAACCTTCGACTCGACGGCGATTGACGAAGGTGCCGTTGGTGCTGTTTTCGTCGACGAGTCGGATCTGCCCACTGATGTCACGCGACAGCACGGCATGGAGACGACTCAGCCCAAGGTTGGCAATCACCAGATCGTTTTCCTTGCTCCGGCCGATTCGACAAGGCAGTTGGGCAATCACGAAGTCGACGCGAACGCCATCGGTACCGAAAGACTCCAAAGACCACTGCTTTTCCAACGCATCGCTCCTGTTGTTTTTCATGATTATATTGGAATATCGGCAAAAAAGTTGCAATCAAGCCGCTACCCCGCCCACCCGTACCAGGAATCAGTCTGCAGGGTAATGAATACGGGCATCTTGAGAAAGATGTCCAGGCTGAAAATAGCCTTGCGGATTGCTCGCCATTGGCTTTCGGATTGATGTTTGGGGTACGGCGGAGTCACTGGAAATCGGTAACCGTCCATGCAAAAGCGATGTGCAGTCCCGGAGTTCCTGCTGGGCAGTCCGTGCCGGCGTTTCAGTTGGAAAAGAAGGGAAGAATCAAAAACAGCTTGATTACGGTCGCGTTGGCAATGTCGATAAAAAAGGCGCCGACCATTGGTACCACCAGAAATGCCACGTGTGACGGGCCAAAGCGCTCGGTCACTGCCTGCATGTTGGCAACGGCTGTCGGCGTGGCGCCCAGACCGAAGCCGCAATGACCGGCGGCAATGACAGCGGCATCGTAGGTACTGCCCATCATGGGGAACGTGACGAAGCGGGCATAGACGGCCATCAATGCCGTCTGGCAGGTCAGCAGCTCCAGCATCGGCAAGGCCAGCGATGCCAGCTCCCAGAGGCGCAGGGACATCAGGGCAGTGGCCAGAAACAGTGAAAGCGCGACGTTGCCGAGCACCGAAACCGCTCGTTCGAAAACCTGGTAAAAACCGATGGCGCCAAGGATATTACGCAACAGCACACCAACAAAAAGAGAGCAGACGAAGGTTGGCAATTCGAGAAAGGTGCCGCTCAAGGCGTCGGAGACAAGCTGACCA
>NZ_JAEUOI010000163.1 GCF_016790145.1 Propionivibrio sp.
TCCTCTTCGAGCGGGTGCGCGCCGAGTACGACGCCAAGGGAAAACGCAGCCTGATTCCTACCGGCGAGCCGGATGTATTCATGGAATGCGACGAAGTGCTGGTGGCCATCGGCCAGGAAAACGCCTTCCCCTGGATCGAGAAGGACATCGGGCTGGAATTTGACCAATGGAATATGCCGGTGTTGAACCACGCGACGCTGCAATCTACACTGCCGAAGGTGTTTTTCGGCGGTGATGCGGCGCTCGGCCCGAAGAACATCATTACTGCCGTGGCGCAGGGCCATGAAGCGGCTATTTCCATCGATCTGTTCTGCAAGGGAAGAAGTCTGGAGGATCGTCTGCCGCCGCTGACCAACCTGGTCAGCCAGAAGATGGGCATTCACGAGTGGAGCTATGACAATCAGGTGTCCGAAGAGGAACGCAAGAAGGTGCCGGTGAAGGCGCTGGAAAAGACCCTCAAGGACATCAAGCTTGAACTCGAAATGGGTTTCGATCCGTACATGGCCTGCTCCGAAGCCGAGCGTTGCCTCAACTGCGACATCGAGACGGTATTCACCGGCAAGACCTGCATCGAGTGCGATTCCTGCGTCGATATTTGCCCGACGGAATGCATCACCTTCACCGGCAACGGCGAAGAGAATGACTTGCGCACTCGCCTGAAAGCGCCGGCGGATAACCTGGAGCAGGCGCTCTATGTCTCGGACATACTGAAGACGGGACGGGTCATGATCAAGGATGAAAATATCTGCCTGCATTGCGGCATGTGCGCCGAGCGCTGTCCGACCGGCGCCTGGGACATGCAGAAATTTTTCCTGCAAACGGCTGAAGCCGGGATGGAGGTGCGAAAGACATGAGTGCCATGAAAACCATTCGGGCGTGCAACGATTTCGTCATCAAGTTCGCCAACGTCAACGGCTCCGGATCGGCGTCGGCCAACGAGTTGTTTGCGCGCGCCATCATGAACATGGGTGTCCCGGTGGCGCCGCGCAATATCTTTCCGTCGAACATCCAGGGCATGCCCACCTGGTATGAAATGCGCGTTTCGGCCGATGGCTGGCTCGGTCGCCGTGGCGGTTGCGACCTGATGGTGGCGATGAATCCGCAGACCTGGGATCGTGACATTGCCGAGCTGGCCTCTGGCGGCTATCTGGTCTATGACTCGACCAAGACCCTGCCCCGATCAAGATTCCGCGAAGACATCACGGTGCTGGGCGTTCCTCTCACCGAAATCTGCAACCGTGAATACACCGATCCGCGGCAGCGGCAGTTGTTCAAGAACATCATGTACGTCGGGGCACTGACCGCGCTGCTCGACATGGATTTGACCGTCGTCGAGAAGCTGATTGCCGATCAGTACCGTGGCAAGGACAAGCTGATCGGTGCCAACGTCAATGCCCTCAAGCTCGGCTACGACTATGCCAAAGCCAGTCATTCCTGCCCGATCGGCCTGCGCATCGAACGCAGCGATGGCGTCGGCGACCGGATATTCATCAACGGTAACGACGCCTGCGGCCTCGGTGCCGTTTATGGCGGTGCGACGGTCGCCGCGTGGTACCCGATTACACCGTCCACCTCGGTGATCGAGGCCTTCAGCGGCTACTGCCGCAAGTTCCGTACCGACCCCGACAACGGCAAGGCGCGCTATGCCGTGGTTCAGGCCGAAGACGAGCTGGCCTCGATCGGCATGGTGATCGGTGCCGCCTGGAACGGCGCGCGCGCCTTCACCGCGACTTCCGGCCCCGGCATTTCCCTGATGCAGGAATTCTTCGGGCTGGCCTATTTTGCCGAAGTCCCGGTGGTGGTTTTCAATGTACAGCGCGGCGGTCCCTCGACCGGCATGCCGACGCGCACCCAGCAATCCGACCTGATCGCCTGCGCCTACGCCTCGCACGGCGACACCCGGCATGTGCTGCTGTTTCCGCAAGACCCTTACGAATGCTTCACCTTCGGCGCCCAGGCGTTTGACCTGGCGGATCGTCTGCAGACGCCGGTATTCGTCCTGCTCGATCTTGACATCGGAATGAACGATCGCCTGTGTCAGCCTTTCGACTGGGACGACCAGCGCCGCTACGATCGCGGCAAGGTGATGAGCGCCGAAGAACTCGAAGCCGGCAAGAATTTCGGCCGCTATCTGGACGTCGATGGCGACGGCATTGCCTATCGCACGATTCCCGGAACGCACCCGAGCAAGGGCGCCTTCTTCAGTCGCGGCACCACGCGCAACGCCTACGCCAAGTACAGCGAGGCCGGAACCGACTATATCTACAACATGGAGCGTCTACGCCGCAAATTCGAAACGGCTAAAACATTTCTGCCGGCACCTGTGCTTCAGCGCGCCGCACAGCCCGCGCGCTTTGGTGCCATTTACTACGGATCGACCAGCCCGGCCATGGCCGAAGCATCGGCGCTGCTCGCAACACAGGGGCTCCATGTCGATACCCTGCGCGTGCGCAGTTTCCCGTTTGCCGACGAAGTGATCGATTTCATCTACGCGCATGATGGCGTCTTTGTCGTCGAGCAGAACGAGAGCGGCCAGTTGCGCATGCTGCTGATCAACGAAGGAGAGGTCGATCCGAAGCGCCTGTTGCGCGTGCTGCACTACGATGGCACGCCAATCACCGCCAGCTTCATTTCCGGCAAGATTGCCGAAGCGCTCGCGCTGCGCAAGGTCAAAGCGACTTCGCTGGCGGAACCGTTGATGACCCCGACGCGCAAAAAGGTGGCTTCATGACCTATCTCGCCAAACCCAGACTGCTGCGCCCCGACACGCCCAGGAATTCGCTCGGTTATACCCGGCGCGATTATGAAGGTGCCATTTCAACCCTGTGTGCCGGATGCGGCCACGACTCGATCAGTGCCGCCGTGGTGCAAGCCTGTTTTGATCTCGATATCGAGCCGCACCGGGTAGCCAAGCTCTCGGGCATTGGCTGCTCGTCAAAGACGCCGGATTACTTCCTCGGCAACTCCCACGGGTTCAACACCACGCATGGCCGCATGCCCTCGGTGCTGACCGGCGCCGCGCTGGCCAATCGCGACCTGATTTATCTGGGCGTTTCCGGTGACGGCGATTCGGCCTCGATCGGCATCGGCCAGTTTGCACACGCCATGCGACGCGGCGTAAACATGACCTACCTCGTTGAAAACAACGGTGTCTATGGCCTGACCAAGGGGCAGTTCTCGGCCACCGCCGACAAGGGTTCGAAGAGCAAGCGCGGGGTGGTCAATAACGAGACGCCGATCGATCTGGTCGCGCTCGCGCTGCAACTCGGCGCCAGCTATGTGGCGCGCAGTTTTTCAGGTGACAAGGAGCAGTTGATTCCACTGATCAAGGGCGCCCTGCGTCACCTTGGCCCGGCCTTCATCGATGTCATCAGCCCCTGCGTGACGTTCAACAACCATTCCGGATCGACCAAGAGCTACGACTACGTGCGCGAGCACAACGACGCCGTCAACCGCCTGGATTTCATCCTGCCGCGCGACCGGATCAACGCCTCCTATCCGCCCGGTTCGCTGCGCCGCATTGTTCAGCATGACGGCTCCATACTGCATCTGCGCAAACTGGACAGCGATTACGATCCCTCGGATCGCATTGGCGCCATGAACCATCTGCAGGAACGGCATGCCCTGGGCGAGATTGTCACCGGCCTGCTCTACGTCGATAGCAGCGCCGAGGATCTGCATCGCCATCTGAACACGGTGGAGAAGCCGCTGAACCAGCTCGGTGACGCCTATCTTTGCCCCGGCAGCAAGGTCCTTGAAGCGCTCAACGCTTCGCTCAGGCGCTCCTGATAACCCGCCCTCCGGATCAAGAAACGCGGCCGCAACCGCGCAGTGCGGGCATCGATTGCGACCTTTTTCAGACAAAGGAGTTGACATGTCAAGAATCGAGAAGGATTTCCTCGGCGAGAAGGAATTGCCGGATAGCGCCTATTACGGCGTACAGACCTTGCGTGGCAAGGAGAATTTCCACATTACCGGCATCCCGATGTCGGCCGAGCCGTATTTCGTCAAGGCTTTCGGCTATGTCAAGAAAGCGGCTGCGCTGGCCAACCGCGATCTCGGCGTGCTCGATGCCCGGGTCGCCGATGCGATCGTCGGTGCCTGTGAGCGTTTGATCGCCGGCGAGATGTGCGATCAGTTTGTGACCGATTTCATCCAGGGCGGGGCCGGTACCTCGACCAACATGAATGCCAACGAGGTGATTGCCAACCTGGCACTGGAGAGCCTGGGCTACCGGAAAGGCGAATACCAGCATGTCAACCCGAACGATCATGTCAATTACGGTCAATCGACCAACGACATCTACCCGACTGCTTTCCGGCTAGCGCTGATCCTCCGTCTGGCCAGCTACATGGAGGCGCTGCGCCTCCTGCAGGAGGCCTTCTTCGCCAAGGGCAATGAGTTCGAACGGGTGATCAAGATGGGTCGTACGCATCTCCAGGACGCGGTGCCGATGTCGCTCGGCCAGGAGTTTCACGGCTGGGGAACGACCATCGGTGAGGAGGTCAGCCGTATCGCCGAGGTCTGCCAGTTGCTGCACGAAATCAATCTCGGTGCGACGGCGATCGGCACTTCGGTGACGGCTGCCCCAGGTTATCCCGAACTGGCCACCCGCTATTTGTCCGAGCTGACTGACCATCGCTTCATTCTTGCCGGCGACCTCGTCGAAGCGACCTCGGACACCGGCACCTACGTCCAGTTGTCGGGTGTTCTCAAACGGACCTCGGCAAAGCTGACCAAGATCTGCAACGATATCCGGTTGCTCGCCTCGGGGCCGCGCTGCGGGCTGAACGAGATCAGACTGCCGCAGATGCAGCCCGGTTCATCGATCATGCCAGGCAAGGTCAATCCGGTGATTCCCGAGGTCGTCAACCAGACCAGTTTCCTGGTGATCGGCCTCGACCTGACCGTCACGCTCGC
>NZ_JAEUOI010000190.1 GCF_016790145.1 Propionivibrio sp.
GCCTGAATCTGCAACTCCCGTCCCTGCACCACGTCGGCCAGGAGTTTTCTCAATGGCAGCGGCCGATAGCACAGGCGGCGCGCCTCGAAGGCCGCGGCATTGAGCCGGAGCAGGCTTTCTATATGTCGCTGCAAGGCCATCACGTTGTCTTGCAGGATATCGACGACTTCCTGTTGCGATCCTTCAAGCGACCCGACCACCTCTTCCTGCAGCAGCGCGATGCCTTCGCGCAGCGCCGTCAGCGGGGTCTTCAATTCGTGCGAAACATGGCGCAGGGTGCGCTCGCGCTCCGCTTCCAGTTCGCCCAGACGACGTCTCAGCCAGTCCAGGCGGCGTCCGACTCGCCGCAGGTCGGCGGGTCCGCCAACCGTTACCGGCTGGTCGAAGCGGCTCTCACCCAGGCGTTCTATCGATCGCTCCAGACTGACTATCGGTCGCGCCAGCCACCAGCCCATTGCCAGTGCCACCAGAAAGGCACCGACGACCGCCGCCGCCACCAGCCGGGTCAAGTGCTGGCGACTCTGTCCAAGTTCGGCCAGCATGCTCGCCTGCTGCGCGTCGATCCAGCGCCGGCCGGTATGCTCCAGTTCGCTGTTGACCCTGGCTAGCCGGTTCAGAAAAGGTAACAGCCCGGCCCGTGGTGACGCCTGGTGAAGCCCCTGGCTGAGCTGCTCAACGGCCTGTCGCCAGGCGCCGGGCAGTTTCCCCAGCGGCTCCCCCGGCACCGAATCCAGGCGCTTCACTGCGGCCAGTGAGTGGCTGACATTCTCGTCGAAGCGCCCGAGCAGGGCGGCATCGTTGAGCACCATGAACTGGCGCGTGCTGCGTTCGAGATCGACCGTCCGCTCGGCGAGCTCCTGGATCGACGCGCTGAGTAGCAGTGCCTGTTCATTAACCTGCCGGCTTTGTTCGACAAACTGCCCGAGTACAAGCCAGCTTCTTACCGCAGCCCAACTGAGCAGCAATGCGATCAACAGGAATCCGGCCAGCATGCTCTGGCGGAACGATATTCGAATCATCTCAGAGGCTGTGAATTAAAGGAAAAAACCTCCCGAGCCTTCATTCCGGCGCCCTCCTTACACACTCCCGACGTGGCCTTGGGCCATGGGGTGCGCCGGGGTGACACGCGTGGAAATCAGGCAGCGATGATTTTTAACAAACTCTCAGGAGTCAGGTAGTTTCATGCGCAAGGTTCAAAATTTAGTTACGCGCGAGTAGTGTAGACCACCCGCAAGACCCCATGTGTAACAAATTGCGCCCTGGCAGGTGTAAAAATGGCTGGGAATAATATTATTAGCATAATATAAACAATGCGTTACGATTGTTGTCGCTGCCTGACGACAGCGCAAGTCGCTGAGCCTGCGGGATTTTGCAAAATAGTCCGGAAATCCTGTCGCTTTTACCCGACAGCTTCAGCGACAAATGCAAACCGAAAAATCGGGTATCCAGGATAGCCGACTGTTTATTAGACGAAATTCAAGTCTGGCACGGACCTCGCTATGAGTCACTCGACTCGTCTCTCCCGGTCTTCGTTTTAACCTCACCCAAAAGGAAAATCCATGTTCAACAAACCCGGCGCTTTTGGCCGCAACGATCCCATTACCCGCCGCGACGCCCAACCCTTACCCGGCTCCGGTTCCCCGGCCGCGCTGACAAGTTCTGACAAGAGCATGAATGCCGCAAAGGAAACCACCGGGAACCCCGCTGACGCCCAGACCACAAGCACTGCAACGGTGTCGAATGCCCCTGTATCCGCCACCATCGCTGCCGCCACCAGGGAATCATCCGCCAACGATAACGTGATGGGCGCGCGGCTGATTGTTGGCCCCGACGTCAAGCTCAAGGGCGCCGAAATCCTCGACTGCGACACGCTGGTGGTCGAAGGCCGGGTTGAGGCGACGATGGACAGCAGGGTCATCCGGATCGCCGAGAAAGGCTCTTTCGCAGGCAAGGTCAGCATTGATATCGCCGAAATCCTTGGCACCTTCGAAGGCGAACTGACGGCCCGTTCGCAACTGATCATTCATTCCACCGGGCGGGTGAGCGGCACGATCCGCTACGGCAAACTGGTGATCGACGAGGGCGGAGAGCTGTGCGGAGACATCAACGTACTTTCCGAGAAAGTGGCCTCCCAGGCCCGACCGGTGGTTGAGCCCTTCGTCGCGCTCAGCGCAGCGGCCGGTTGAGTAAGTACGGAAACCAATCATGCTGAACGCCATCAACGCCATCCGGCTTCAGGACAGGCCCATATCCCTTGATGGACAGTTCATTGGCTCGCTCGACACAGTCTATCGAGCGTCCCGGGGGCGGCCGCACTCTCGTGGATACCACATTCGTCCGGTGCGCACACCGTATCAGCATGGCCTGGCCGGTATGCTGGTGCGGAGGATGTACTCGGGGTGTGGTTACAGCACTGAATCGCCAACGCACAGACTGGACGATCCGAACCGAGTAACCTTGGTCGCATGGCATGCGGATGATGTTGTGGCGACCCTGACCTTGGGCCGGGATTCAACCGACGGCTTGCTTGCGGATGCGCTCTATGCCAGAGAACTTAACAGCCTGCGTCGCCCGAACCGGATTGTATGTGAAGTAACAAGATTGGCAGTCAACCCGGATTTCAGCCACCGGGACTTGCTGACTAACCTCTTTCAGGCCGCACTTCAGTACGGAAAGGACATCTTTACGGGGAGCGATGCCGTGATCGAGGTCAATCCGCGCCATGCCAGCTACTATCAGCGCATGCTCGGTTTCCAAAAGATCGGCAACTTGCGTCAGTGCCAGCGTGTAGATGCGCCTGCGGTTCTCCTGCACCAGGAACTCGATGGCATTGCCATCCAGACCGGCAATCCCCCGGACTCATTCAGCAACAGCGATTCCTGTCAATTCGCGGCCACCGGCTGAGAACCATACACTTCATTGCCTCATGCACACCGCCATCAATTCCAAGCGGCTTCCTGAAATGGCCTTCGCCCAGTACGGGCAGGCCAGACGTCCGCGCGACGGAGCTTGTCGGCTGTTCCCATCGCTCAGACCGCTGTGGGGCCTGCTGCCGCGCTGTCGTGGTTACGACATTCGCCCAGTGCAAACCTTGAACCAGCATGACGCAGCAAACATGCTGGTGCAGCAGATGCACGTCTGCTGCGGCGATAACAGCAAATCGCACGGGCAGCGGATGGACGATCCGAATCGGGTAACCCTTGCCGCCAGGCAATACGATGAACTGGCGGCGACGCTGACGCTAAACCGCGATTCCTCTGAGGGCTTGCTGGCAGATGCGCTTTACGCCACGGAACTAGCCAGGCTGCGCCGCCCGGGGCGGATCGTCTTTGAAGTTTCGAGGCTGGCGGTGGATCCGGATTTCAGCTCACGCGATTTGCTGATCGCCCTCTTTCAGGCGGCCTTCAAGTACGCCAAGGATTTTTTCGCGGCCAGCGATGCGGTGATCGAGGTCAATCCGCGCCATTCCCGTTATTATCAGCGCCTGCTGGGCTTCAAGCAGATCGGCAGGCAACGGCACTGCCGACATCACGACGCGCCTGTGGTTCTCCTGCACCAGAGACTGGATGGCATGGTCGGGCAGTGAGGCTGAGATGTTCGCGCCCGTTGCTGAACGACTAGCGCTCAGCCGCCGATCTTCCTGGATACTGACATCGCCGTGTCTGAGACTGTTTTTGAGGCATTCGAAACCATCTGGAGGGTTTGCTGCTGCTTCTGGAGCTCGTTCTGCAGATCGATATTCGCGAGTTGCGCGTCGTTCCCAGCATCGTTCAAGTAGCTCTGGAAACCACCTCCCTGGAAAACACCTCCAACAACGCCCTGCAGCTCCTTTTCGGATAACTCATCGACCGAAATTTCAAAGCCGTGGCGCGCCGCGAGTTCGATCAATTCCCTTGAAAGTTCAGGCTTCGCCGAGACAAGCGCGAGGAAGTCGGTGATCGTTCCCTTCATGATATTCTCCCTTCTAATGTCGCTTGAGTAGCTCTATGTACAGGAAATGCAAAGCTACACTTCCAATATAGGCGACCTGAAAGCCCTGTCAAACGCGTTCAAGGGGAGATTTATCGGCGGGAATTTCCGGTCGGTGTTGTCGCTTCGCTCTTGCGCATCAGGGTGCTTTTTCCGAACAGGCTTTCGATCAGATCGACGGCCAGTTCTGCGGTCTGGTTACGTATGTCGAGGGCAGGGTTGAGTTCGACCACGTCGAGCGATGCCAGTCGCCCGCTGTCGGCGATCATCTCCATGCACAGTTGCGCTTCGCGGTAAGTCGGGCCGCCGCGCACGGTAGTGCCGACGCCCGGCGCAATGTCGGGGTCGAGAAAGTCGACGTCGATACTGACGTGCAGGTGGGTGTCCGGTCCGATCAGTGCGAGCGCCAGTTCCATGGTATGGCGCATGCCCATCTCGTCGATAAAGCGCATGTCGAAGACCTCGATGCCGATATCATGCACCCGGCGCTTCTCGCCTTCATCGACGCTGCGGATGCCGATCTGGCGAAGCTCCCTGGGGTTGAGTACGGGCGCGTGGCCGCCCAGTGCGATCAGTTCCTGCGGGCCGTGGCCGCACAGGCAGGCGACAGGCATGCCGTGGATGTTGCCGCTCGGCGTCAGGGTGGCGGTGTTAAAGTCGGCATGGGCGTCGAACCACAGCACGCGCAGTTTCCTGCTCCGCTCTCGGCAATGGCGGGCGACGGCGCTGATCGAGCCGATGCTCAGCGAATGATCGCCGCCCAGCAGGATCGGCAGACGATCGGCCTTGAGTTCTTCGTAAACTGCGTCGTGCAGCAAACGGTTCCACAGCACGACTTCGGGCAGGTGCCGGAAGCCATCGACGGCAGGCTGCCAGGGGTTGGCCGGCCCAGCAAGATTGCCGCAATCCCTGACCTCGCTGCCAAACTGCTCGATGGCCTTGGCGATACCCGCTACACGCAATGCTTCCGGCCCCATGCGGGCACCCAGTGTGCCGGCACCGACGTCGGTTGGCGCGCCGATGAGGCTGACGCCCTGCCGGATCATGGCTTTACCCCACACCGGCGCTGTGTGCCTGCTGATCGGCCCAATAACTTGAGCGCACCATTGGGCCGCAGGCGGCGCCGGTGAACCCCATCTTTTTGGCTTCTTCCTCGAACATCGCAAAGGTATCCGGGTGCACATAGCGCGAGACCGGCAGGTGGTGCGTCGAGGGTGCCAGGTACTGGCCGATGGTCAGCATTTCGACGCCGTTAGCGCGCAGGTCGCGCAGCACGTCGAGAATTTCATCGTCGGTCTCACCCAGCCCGACCATCAGGCCGGACTTGGTCGGCACCTGCGGATAGCGCGCCTTGAATTGCAGCATGAAGGCCAGCGAGTGCGCGTAGTCGGCACCGGGACGTGCCTGCCGGTAAAGGCGCGGAACGGTTTCCATGTTGTGATTGAGCACGTCGGGCAGCGAGCGGCCGAGCACATCGACGGCGATCTCCAGGCGGCCACGGAAGTCGGGGACCAGCGTTTCGATGATGGTGCCCGGCGATTTTTTGCGCACCGCCGAAATCACGTCGACGAAGTGCTGGGCGCCGCCGTCGCGCAGATCGTCGCGGTCGACGCTGGTGATGACAACGTAGCGCAGCTTGAGGCTGGCGACGCTGTCGGCCAGGCTGGCCGGTTCGTTCGGGTCGGGCGGCAAGGGTTTACCGTGGCCGACGTCGCAGAAGGGGCAGCGGCGCGTGCAGATGTCGCCGAGAATCATGAAGGTGGCGGTGCCGCGCCCGAAGCATTCGCCGATGTTCGGGCAGGCGGCTTCCTCGCACACCGTGTGCAGTTTCTGCTCGCGCAGCATCTTCTTGATCTCGCCGAAGCGGCCGGCGTCGTTGCCGGCCTTGACACGAATCCAGGCCGGTTTGCGCAGCGGTTCAATGGCCGCAATAACCTTGATCGGGATGCGTGCCGTTTTCAGTTCGCCCTTCTGCTTGACGCCAGCAACCTTGCCGGCTGCTTTGCCCGGTTGCGTATTCTGCTGCTCGCTCATGCTAGCTCCAGTTGTTGCGTGAGGTGGCTCACGAGGGCTTCCGCCGCTTGCGCCGGCGTCAATGCAATCCCCAGATCGCGCGTCTGGGTAACCGCCATGCCGGCATAGCCACAGGGGTTGATCGCGGCATAGGGTGACAAGTTCATATCGACGTTCAAACTGACCCCATGATAGCAGCCGTTCTTTTTGACGCGCAGCCCGAGCGCGCCAATCTTGGCCACTGTCCCGGCCAGTTCGACATAGACGCCGGGAGCACCGTCCAGCCGCCTTGCGCCGACGCCGTGTTCGGCCAGCAGGTCGATGAGCGCCTGCTCAATTCGGTTGACGAGTTCGCGCACCTTGAGACCGCGGCGCGCCAGATCGAGCAGCAGATAAACCACCACTTGGCCGGGGCCGTGGTAGGTGATCTGCCCGCCGCGATCGATCCTTACCAGGGGAATCCCGTTCTCTGCAAGCCGATGTTCGGGTTTGCCCGCCTGCCCGAGCGTGTAGACCGACGGATGCTCGCAGACCCAAAGTTCATCGATGGTTTCTGCATTGCGGCTGGCTGTGAAATCGAGCATCGCCCGCCAGGTTGGTTCGTAGTCTGCGAGTCCGCAGTAGCGGACAGTTAACCGTGCGGAGTCAGGGATCGGGAGCGAACCCACCAAGTTTTTGTGGCGGTATTTCTCCTCGCCGCTCACGCTTGACTCCTCACTAAAGTACTACCTTGACCAGCGGGTGACAGCTCAGTTCGCGATAGAGCGCGTCGAGCTGGAGCCTGGACGTGGCGTTGATGGTGCACGTCAGGCTGACGTATTTGCCGCCGCTCGATGCGCGCATTTCCATCGTTGCGCCGTCGAAATCCGGGGCATGGGAAAGCACGACTCCGAGTACCGCCTGCGCCAGCGCGCCGTCGGCCAGACCCATGATCTTGAGCGGGAAGGCGCAGGGGAATTCGAAAAGGGTGTCCGCTTGGGGTGGGGTATCAGGCATCGGCGCGACGCATTACCTCGTAGCCGCCGGCCCCGAGCAGGAAGCTGCGCTCGAGCGGTAAAACCCTGGCCCCGGCGAGCGGCAGCAAGCGACCGTCGAGACAGGCGCTCATGGCTGTCAGTTGAACCACAGCCGCACGCTGTCGATGGCTCGACCGAAAATATTGGTGACCGGCACGCCTTCGATGGCCACAACGGGGTAGTCGCCAAACGGCTTGCCGTCGAGGCTCACCTTCATCGTGCCGACGACCTGGCCCTGGGTCACCGGCGCCATCAGCGGCTGCTGCGAAACGAGTTCGGTCTTGATGCGCGGCGCATAGCCCTTGGGGACGGCGAGGATGAAGTCACTGGTGAAACCGGCCTTCAGCGTTTTCTCCGTTCCTTTCCATATCTTGAGATTGGACACCGCCTGATCCTTGGCATAGAGCTGTACGGCATCGTAGAACTGGAAGCCGAAGTTGAGCAGCTTCAGCGACTCCTGAGCGCGCACGCCGTCGGAGGCCGTACCAAGCACGACCGACAGCAGGCGGCGCTGCCCGCGCTTGGACGAGGAAATCAGGCAATAGCCGGCGCCTTCGGTATGCCCGGTCTTTACGCCATCGACCGTCGGATCGAGCCACAGCAGACGGTTGCGGTTGGGCTGGGTGATGTTGTTGTAGCGGAATTCCTTGAGCGAGTAGTACTTGGCGTAGTCCTCGGGAAAGTCGCGGATGAGCGCACCGGCCAGGATCGCCAGATCGCGCGCCGTGGTGTAGTGCTGCGGATCGGGCATGCCGGCCGAGTTGCGGAAGCTGGTCGCCTTCATTCCCAGGCGTTGCGCCTCGCGGTTCATCATCTGCGCGAAGTTGTCCTCGCTGCCGGCAATCGCTTCGGACAGCGCAACGCAGGCGTCGTTGCCGGACTGCACGATCATGCCCTTGATCAGATCCTCGACCTTGACCTGTGTGTCGACCTGGATGAACATGCGCGATCCTTGCGCCTTCCAGGCTTTCTCCGACACCGTCACCATCTGGTCGATCTTGATCGTTCCCTGCTTGAGCGCGGAGAAGGTGAGGTAGGCGGTCATCAGCTTGGTCAGCGAGGCCGGCTCGATACGTTCGTCGGGAGCCTGCGAAGCGAGTTCCTGCCCGGAAGCGGTTTCGATGAGCAGCCAGGATTTGGCGGCCAGTGCAGGTGGAGTGGGCATCTGCTGGGCAAAGGCCAGCACCGGAAGCAGCAGCAGAACGAGTAAAAGCGATTGAATCTTGCGCATGGGGAACCGAGTCGTTGTTGAAAACCGAGATTATAACAAGCGGCAAGCTGGCTCCTACCTTGTGTTCCCTGAGCGATTTTGTAACGGCCAGCACAAAGGCCACAAGCTCGGTTGGTGGGAATAGCCCAGCGGGCTTTACTGGCTTTACGCTAGACGTTTAGCGTAAGAGTTGCGCCTTGGCCTGCGCAAGCTGTGGCGGACGTAAAAAAAGTGGATAGCGCAATAGTTTTCCGTTGCCTGGGATCAGCGTAAAGTCGAATGCAGCAACAGCAAGCACGAGGAATGACCGATGAAAACGAATGCCCTGATGGACGAAATTATCTACCTGCCTGTGGAAGAACGGGCGCGCATCGCCGAAGCCCTGTTGCAAAGCTTCAATCTGCAAGATGAAGCTATAACCGCCGCCTGGCTATCCGTAGCCAACCGTCGCCTGAACGAGGTGGCCAGCAGTCAGGTTCAGACGATTTCGGGAGAACAGGTATTTGAGCGAATCCGGCAGCGCCACGCTCGATGAACTTTGAGTTTCACCCCGAAGCGACCGAAGAGTTCAAAGCTGCGGTCGATTGGTACGAAGATCGTGAAACCGGCCTTATTGATTTATCGCGAAGCGTATCGGGTATATTTGTAATGTGCTGGAGGACAGTTCGTCGACTGCACAAGCGGAGAACTTCATATGCCGACGATCAGCGAGTTTTTCGGTATCGTTATTCAGATGTTCTGGCGCGAACATGCGCCACCGCATTTTCACGCGCTTTATGGCGAACATGAAGCGCTGATCGATATTCGAACGCTGGAAGTGATGGCAGGCAAGCTCCCCAGACGAGCGTTGGCGCTGACGATCGAATGGGCCGCCGAGCACCGGAGCCAACTAACCCGACTTCCGCTATTCGCCGCAATTTTTCCGATTTTTGATGAGCTTCGTGCGCATAAGTGTCTGATCGATAGGGCATGGGAGTGAGCAAAACCGTCAAAACACGCTGTAGTGCCGACCTTGCCCCTTGCGTGATGCTTGTGTCGTGTGCCTATTATCGGCATGTTTCTACGCTGCAAGACACGAAAGAAGGATGGCAAGACGCACCGCTACTGGAGCGTCGTCGAGAACTGTCGGCGCAAGGGCGGGGGTATGGTGCAGCGTCACGTGCTGTACTTGGGCGAGATCAACGACGCGCAGCGCGCCGCCTGATGCAAAACGATCGACGTG
>NZ_JAEUOI010000192.1 GCF_016790145.1 Propionivibrio sp.
TGGCTGGTGCGCGCCAAACACAATCGCTGCCTGCCTGAGGGGCAGAAGCTATGGACACACACCTGTGCCGGCGAACCCTTGGGCGAGATTGTGTTCACGATGCCCTCCCGGCAAGGTCAGAAAGCCCGCCCGGTTCGCCAGTGTCGCGGCCAATCTGAATCTGGTCGTGGCTAGCCGACGCGAAACTGGATTTTCTTGGTTTGGGTTTTCTTCCTTGACCTGATATGAAACTTGAGTTTTCTTCGCTGCTTTAGTTTTCTTCGGTTTTCTTCCTGGATCGTGTAGTAACCCATCTCGTGATGAGGCGGGAGGCGACACGAGATGGTGCGAGAGAAACAGCCCAGATGCGTCCATTGCGGGCAGGGATTTACGCCGGATGAGCGCAACGTAAGGCATCAGCGTTACTGTGGAGCGGCGCCGTGCAAAGCGGCGAGCAAGAAGGCCAGCCAATCCAAATGGCTGGCGAAGCCGGAGAACAAGGATTACCACAGCGGACCGGAAGCACTGGCCCGAGTCCGGGCATGGCGTGCTGCCCATCCTGGCTATAGCCGACGCAAGCCAGGCTTTGCCGAAGTGTCGGTACAAGACGACTTGCCGTTTGAGCCAAGCCCATCGCGTCCCACGCTGGTCGAGGTAATGGCCTCGGCGAAGATCTCTTGTAACGCTTCGGAGGCGACGGCGAGGCCACCGTTACAAGATTTCTTGAATGCGCAACCCATTGTTATGGTGGGATTAATCGCCCATATCTGGGGCAGTGCGTTACAAGAGGACATCGCCTCGGCCCTGACCCGGCTGATACAACTCGGGCAGGATATTCGAGGAGGCGACCATGAGCATTACGAAGCGCATGCTGAATCCGGACCGCCAGCGTCAGGTGCCGGAGCATTTCAGTTGGCTCGATCACCGCCTGGTGCGGGACCATTACATCGAGAAGGCTGACGTCGGTGCCTGGGCGTTGTACCTGTTTCTGGTCACCGTCGCCGATGCGCACGGACTCTCCTATTACAGCGACGCCAGTCTGTGCCGGCGCTTGCGTCTGGATCCCGATCAACTGGCTCGCGCGCGTCGCGACTTGATCAGTCTCGACCTGGTGGCCTACGATCCGCCACTCTACCAAGTCTTGAGCCTGCTTGAAGCTATACCCGTTGCTGCCCGTTTCGCGCGCTTGCACGCCATTCTGGAGCGCCGGGCATGATCGACTACGCCACCTGGTGTTCCATCCGCGATGGCGTCGCCAGTCACCTCACCGCGCCGCAACTGGCCGATAGTCTGGGGTTGGACGTCAAGACCGTGCGTCACTGGATCAATCGCCCCTATGCGCCACGGGCGCGCGTGCCGCGTCCCAGCAAGCTTGATCCCTTCAAGGGACGCATCGTCGGCTGGCTCGACGCCCATCCCCTCACGGCACAGCAGGTCTTCTTGCGCCTGCGTGACGCGGGTTACGAAGGCGGCATCAGTATCGTCAAAGACTACGTCCAAACGATCCGTCCCCGCCGACGCGAAGCCTTTTTGAAGCTCGCCTTTGCCCCTGGCGAAGTCGCTCAGGTTGATTGGGGCGAATACGGCACCATCGCGGTGGGCAACACCCGACGACGGTTATCCTTCTTCGTCATGGTGCTCGCCTGGAGTCGGCAACTGTATGTCGAGTTCACCCTTTCCCAGACCATGGAGCAGTTCCTCGGAGCCCACATCAACGCCTTCAACGCTCTGGGCGTCCCGCGCCAGGTGATGGTCGATAATCTGCGCTGTGCGGTGATTCGCCATGTGCGTGGCGAACCGGTACAGTTCAACCCGCGCTATCTTGATTTCGCCAGGCATTACGGGTTCGAGCCCGTGGCCTGCGCACCGGCGAAAGGCAACGAGAAGGGCCGCGTAGAACGGGGCGTGGGCTATGTCAAAGTCAGCTTCCTGAACGGTCTGGACCTGCCCGAGTTTGCCGCCCTGAATCCGGCGATCCAGGTCTGGCTGGAAGGCGTAGCCAATGTGCGTCTGCACCGCGAAACCCAGCGTCGACCAGTCGATCTGTGGAACGAGGAACGGGCGCATCTCCAGTCGGTGAATCCGCGTTTGTTCGATGTGGGCAGAGTCATCAGCGTCCGTGCCAATCGCCAGTTTCGCGTGGCACTTGAGACGAATCATTATTCCGTGCCGGCGCGCTTCGCCGGCCAGTTGGTGACGATGAAGGCCTATCCAGATCGGGTTTGCCTCTATCACGGCACAGAACTGATCGCCCGGCATGGGCGCTCGTTCGAGCGCCATCTGGACATCGAGGATCCTGATCATGCGAAGGCGTTGGTCACTCAGCGCCGTCACGCTCGTGATGCACAGGTACTCAAGCGCTTTCTAGCGCTCACGCCGTTGGCCGCCAAGTACCATGCCGGCTTGCTTGAGCGGCGGGGGAATGCCATTTCTCATATCCGCAAGATCGTTGCACTCGCCGAGATTCACGGTGATGACGCCGTGTCGCGGGCAATCACCGATGCGCTGACGTTTGAGGCATTCAGCAGCGAGTACATCGCGCACCTGATCAATGCACGGACGCGGCAGTTGCCGGAACCCAGCCCATTGGTGCTCATGCGTCGGCAGGATGTACTGGAACTGGAATTGCCGCCAGCAGACTTATCGGCGTATCCGGACATCGTCGGCGACATTGAACAGAAAGAGGAGACAGAACATGAGCATGACTGATGCGGTACTCGTGAAGCATCTGGAACGCCTACAACTGCCGTATTTCGTGCAGCTCTATCCAGACTTGCTGGCCCAAGCCGTCCGCGAGTCGTGGACTCATAGCCGCTTCCTTGAGCAACTGGCTGCCGGCGAGGTTGCCCGACGCGACGAGGCGATGATCGCTCGTCGGATCAAAGCCGCCCATCTGCCGGGCATCAAGACCCTTGATGGTTTCGACTGGTCGTGGCCCAAGAAGATCAATCGAGCCCAGATCCAACATCTGTTTCGTCTGGACTTCGTGCCGCCGCATGGCAACGTGATTCTGCTCGGTGGTGTCGGGGTAGGCAAGACACACCTGGCCATCGCGCTCGCGCATACCGCCTGCCTGCAAGGCAAGACGACCCTGTTCACCACAGCGGTCGACATCGTCAATTCGCTCGCCGCCGCCCAGGCCACCGGCGGTATCAAGCGCGAGATGGCCAGACTGCTCAAACCTACAATCCTCTGCATCGATGAGCTCGGCTACCTCCCCATCGACAAATTTGGCGCCGATGGCCTGTTCCAGGTCATCAGCCAGCGTTATGAGCGCGGCTCAACCGTCATTACGTCGAATCGGTCCTACAAACAATGGCCGGAAGTCTTCAACAACGATAGCACGCTGACCTCGGCCTTGCTCGACCGCCTGCTGCATCATGCCGAAACCATCGTCATCGAGGGGCGCTCATACCGCATGCGCGAACAGATCGAAATCTGATCTCCTCCCTCCTTCGGCCACTACCGCCGTCGGCTTCCCGCAAGACCGGCGGCGCTCCCTTTTGCTTTCTCCTACGCCTGCTTTCTCAAAGTAGAACGCTACCATCGCACCAGTCGGTCGTCGGCTTAGACCGGCCGCTTTCGCGCCGGCGCCGACATGCGCCCAAAACGCGCCTCGTCCTGAAACATCAGACGTATGCGCCGGCCCTTCACAACGTCGGGTTTGGCGATGGTCGCCAAATTTTCGGGCAGTTTTTTTTCCAGTCTTCCTGTGCTTTCGCATCGCTTTTGGGATGC
>NZ_JAEUOI010000194.1 GCF_016790145.1 Propionivibrio sp.
GAATGATAGATGACAAGCAGAATTATATCCCTTGATTTTTCTTTATGTGGGATATTCACGGAGATCACTTTTCCTGGCCAAGGAACCTCCAATTAACGAAATATTTCTACTCCGGCATGACACTCTGACAGCAAAGGGATCGAAATACGGCTTTCAACGCTCGTTGGCCTTACTATCGAATCGGCACGAACGATCAAGCTACGCTCTTCCTTTTAAGACGCATGTTATCGAGTAAATTTACTCATTATAACGAGTGAAATTACACGATAAGTTCCGCCCCCAACTCGCTCTGCTCTCCAGCCGTCTGGCAGACCCGCGCCGCTTTCTGCAAATCCTGGCCGGGCATCGGCAGGTTAGCAATACCACGACGCTGGCCCGGCAGGCTATCGAACGCATTGACGGGCAGTCCCATTACGCCAGCACCGATCTGCCAGCCGCACC
Source organism: Propionivibrio sp. (assembly GCF_016790145.1). Taxonomy (GTDB): domain Bacteria; phylum Pseudomonadota; class Gammaproteobacteria; order Burkholderiales; family Rhodocyclaceae; genus Propionivibrio. The sequence goes on from NZ_JAEUOI010000194.1 coordinate 442, forward strand.
GGATGCCCGTTGGATCAAGCCGTAATGGCGGCTGGCAAGATTGATGGCCGCAGAATGAACCTCACCACGCACGGCCCTGCTCGTTCTCGATAAGGTGTAAAAAGTACCGCGCTGGTCGAAGGGGTAAAAATGCTTTGGGAAGCAGCAGCTTTAAGCCAAAGACATCGGGTTCGGTGAAACAACTTCAATTCGCGTAACCCAGCCCGGCCAGTACGGGAATCCACCGCTGATCGATTATCTGTTTGAAACCTTGCCTGGTCGGGTGTAATTCGTTATCCCAGTCCGTCTTGTAGTCCGCCGAGACCAAGCAGGCGCGTGAATCGATCAAATGAACCTTGTTTGCCGAGTCGGCAAAAGTAAGGAATTCATCATGCAGCCGATCCATCAACGTCTTGCAGATAGCCTTGCGCAAGGCCATGTCATTGGGTACGCGACATTCGTCCATGGCTTGCGCGAGCCATGGCCCGGTTACCTTGAGTGAGACAAGCGAGAAGCCGCGACCGTCCGGCACAGGATAGTCGTAGCAATGCAGAAATATGTCGGGCTGCAATCCGTCTTTGTCGAATGCCCGCCTGATGTGGAATATCAGCGCCTGAATGGCCGTCCCTACCTTGCCGAGAAAAGCGTCCATCCCGCTTTCATCGATACACTGCTCGGGCCCGTTGGCTGCCGAGCAGTTCTTGAACAAGCCGAGACGATAGTCCACCGCGTCGTTGCCGGCGCCGCTGATGAGAACGGCCGAGTAGTACTTCCGGTTTATCGGCCGCAGTTCGTGCGCGAATTGTTTGGCGTACTTGCCGAAAACGTACTGCTCCAGTTTTGCCCCGTTGTACCCGAGCATCTGGATATTCCTGAAGGGATACTTGAGCCTCGGGTGCTCCGCAAGCGCTTGCAGGATGTTGTTCTTCGGATACCAGAACCAGGAATCGCCAATTGCCAGCAGCGATGCGAATTCGCCCGGGATCCAATCCTCTTTTGGTTGATAGATGTGCATTTTGCAAACTCCGTAGCCGATACTGGCTGTTAATTATTGTACAGGGCACAGGGTAGTCCGAGCCCACCGGGTCGATCACACGGGTCCGGCACGTGATGAAATGCCAGCGACCGCCCATTCCGGCGCGAGCCCCCCCCGCCACAACAAGCGAAAATCCGACGCTCCCGCCTTCAAGAACGGTGGCATTTGCGCCGGCAGTTCAATGACCTCCTCGCCATCCAGACGTATCGAAAAATAGGAGCAAGCATGCCCCCAGTTGGCCTTGGGTTCAAGGTCGACAAAGGCAACATGCCCATCCCACGGCAGATCGATGATCACATCGGCTACATGCAAGTATTCACCGGCGCGTTTCGGCTTGTGATCCAGGTAGACGATCGCACGCTCCAGTCGCTCAGTACCCAGACTGTTGCGGATCTTGCCCAGGATGCGTTGTTCCAGATCGTTCAACGTCCCATTACTTTCTTTGTGGCGGCAGTTAATGCTTCTTTCAGTTCAATTTCCTGCTTGGCCGATTGCCCGCCGAGCTTGTCTTCGATTTCCCTCAAACTTGGCAACAGCTTGTCATGTACCATTTCGTAGAACTCCGGTATCGGCTTGCGCAGGTAGTAAGGGTACAGAAGCTCGACCAGCAAGCGGCAATAGATTGGCCAGATGTACCAGTAGCGCTGACCCAGATGGAAGTTGCCCGCGGCTACCGAAGATTCGCTGTAGACCGGTGTGTCATAGGGATCCTTCACGGCATCGGCATAGTTGTGAGCCTCCCTGGCCGAGACTTTGCCTGTTCCATCGGTGTCGGGGTTCGATGCCAGAGCACCGCCATACGGTGTACTGCCGGTCATGGCGGCGATCCAGTCACGGGCGAAGGGGTCGAAGTGGGCACCGCCGATGGAGTTCCTCAATTCCTCGCAAGCGGACGAGACGCTGGTGTAGGTCGCGGGGGAATTCGCCAGTATTGGAGAATTGAATCCGCCAGAATGGCATTGCTCCATCATCACCATCAGGCAGTTGAATTTTGGCAAGGTGGCCAGTTTGCTGGCGAATTCCGAAGCGAGGTAATCCGCGCCGCTGTAGGTGCACAGGTAGGACTCGGTGCCGTTGTGGCCGCCGTGGTTGTTGGTGTGGATCAGCAGCAAGTCATCGGCCTTCAGTTTGGCCTTGATGGTGTCAAGGACTGAATCCAGACCGGCCTTGGTCCCCTGACCATTGATCGGGATGCGATAGGCCGTGCTGTCACCGGGCCAGCTTGTCACTGGTTTCGGGTTGCCGCTGTAGTTCACGCTGCCATCGTAGTTGACCACATAGATGTTTGCCGCCGGGAAGCCGTAGATGTCTCGCAATGTCCGGTAAAGGAACTCGAGATCGTTGGTGTGGCGGTTGTTGGAGGCTCCGGAAAACAGCACCGCATAACGCTGACCTTTCGTCCAGCGGATCGGGCAGCGCAGACGCGGCAGGACGGGATAGTACAGCTCGGCATCCAGGATACGAACGGGTTGGTGAAATGCCTGAAAAGTCCTGGGTGCTTCACCTGTCATGTACGGTGGGAACTGCGCCTTGACTTCGCGATAGAACTCACCGGTCTTGGCATCGTGCAGCAGGTAGCGACAAGGGTGAGCCCAGTTGTATTGCGGCGCATCGTCGGCGAAAACCATCACGGTGTCGCGTTCGATCGGAATGCGTTGCTTGTAAGCAAGAAGCTTGTCTCCCTTTACAAGAACGCTGGATTCTACATGGAGGTTTGTGCTGCGCGCGGCCCGCCAGGAAAGTCCGCTGACAACCCCGGACTTGACAGTTCCAAGTATGGTTCGTGATACGCTCGGCATGACTATCTCCTTTTAGCTCTGGTTACTCGGGTAGGGGTGACTCGTTCCTGACGAAAGCTCATCCGGGAACACAACTCGGGTGGCGCATTCAGGCACTTTTAAGCAGCCTAGCGCATGACATATACTGAACGCATCATTCAAATGAATGATTTTCAACGATAGCAATAAAATGCCGGGGCGTGGGTGTCTAGCAAGCCTGATGAACTTGATCGCTTGGCCGTGCAGCCATTCCAGGGGGAAATAACCCCCGAGAGGCTGTCGAACTTGCTTGCCTCGCTGGCGGCATGCTTGCAGCCGCCGGTGGGCGCCGGAGCGACAGTGGCTGACAGCCACACCGGGGAATCCGCCCACCTGCCCTCGTATTGCCCGCTCAACAAGTGTGGCGATCTCCATAACGCCCCATGCCGCAGGTTGTACCGGGGACATGGATTGCCGGCTGCAACCGAAGAACAGCCTGATTTGCGTCGGCTGATAGACCTGTTTGTGCATTGCCGGGCACTGCGCGAGTTCGCGGATCTCGCCGCCAGTTGGACCCATACCAGCCATGTGGCGGCAATCATCGTGACGCCGAGCGCTCGCGTTGTCGATTGTGACTACCGCGGCGAGTCATTTCTCAAAGCCGCCAATGTCCTGCGCATGCTTGGTGGGCAGCTTTGTTGTACCGAGGTGAGTAATCAGCCGAACTTCAATTCAGCACTCAAGAAAGCGGCTGATACCGGGCGAACCATGAACATTCTCCTGCACGATCCGGAAAACATGGACAAGCGATTTAGCCTGACGCTGACTCGCTTGGAACTGCGATCCGCGCTCGCAAATGGCGATGAATCGACAAAAGCTCGGAATGTCTTGTGTCTGGTTGCTCCGCTCGACGGAAGGCGGATCGCGACGGCGCGGCAACTGATGGACCTGTTCGGCCTCTCCAGAGCCGAAGCGCGTCTCGCCCGCGCGCTTTGCCATGGTGACTCGGTCAAAGAATATGCACGGGATCAGGGTTTGCTGCTGCCCACGGTACGCACCCAGCTCAGCTCGATTTTGCACAAGACAGGCACCGAGCGGCAGGCTACGCTAGTAAGGCTAGTCGCGGGCATTCCCGTCGTGCGTGATTCTGCCTGACTACCCCGTCTGATTCATCATCCAATCCATCGCCCTGCCCTACCCGTTGTTGTTGTTGTTATTATTATTGTTATTGTTATTGTTATTGTTGTTATTGCTGCTGCGCCGATCGTCCTTCTTCCGCGTAGCCGCCTCGGCAGCGGCGACGCCGGGCATCGTCAGCACCAGGCCGGCGACGCCGAGCATGACCAGCTTGCCGCTGCCCAGAAACTCCTCGCCGTCGATCACCGACAGTTTGCTGCCGTCGCACCAGAGGGCTCTGGCCTGGGTGACTTCGGGTACGGCAAAGCTCTTCAGCACCTTGCCGCCGCTGTAGCAGTCAACACTCGACTTGCGGTAGATCGCGCAGTCGCCTTTCCTGTGCGCTGCGCCGGCCAGCCAGCGCACCAGCCATTCTTCGATGGCGGTGCGCGCCGGGCCGTCGTCGAGGCGCAGCGCGTTGAGAAAACATTCGACGGTGTAGGCGGTGCGTTGCAGTTCTGGTGCATTCACGGCAAGGCTCCCGGCTCAAGGAAGATAGTTGAATTCGAAATTCTGGAAAGGCAGATTGATCGCCTGGATATGATAGAAGGCGTTGTTCTTCTGCTTCTGGTAATGGTACTCGCGAAGGTGCAGCGTGGTGAAGAGAAGGTTGTTGAGCACGCCCTTGCGGTAGTGTTCGCGGTGCAGCTCAATGATGCCGGACAGATCGGCCATCAGGTAATCGGCACCCAGGCGCGTGCTCTCCTGCAGGCAGTTGACGAAGATCTGGTAGGTAAATATATGCTCCTGCTTGGTGCGCTGTTCGTCGCCATAAACTACCGGCGTATCGCGCAGCATCTGCAGGTACAGCGTATTGCGCAGGAACTCCGGACAGTTGGCGTCGAACAGGCTGCGCTGGACATGAACGACGATGCGCTCGCCCGGCGCCATCGTGTACCAGGTCGCCCGCTCCTTGAGCAACTGCGAGGTCAGCGGCACCCGTTCGTCGCCCACCTCAAGGATGAAGGCCTGCTCGCTGTACAGCGCCTGCAACACGGGGTCGGTGTCAATCATCGCCTGCAGGGTGTTCCGGTCCTCGGCCAGATCGTTGGGCAGCCGGATCGCTGACGGCCTGATCGGCACCGGTGCCTGGGCGAAAGCCAGGCTCGGGTGCATGTCGATCATGTACTGCCGCGCCGCCTGGCGCTGCGCGTCGGGAGAAGCGGCGGGAAAGGAAAGCGGGTTGTCGGCGTATATGGCTTTCTGCAAGTCGCAGGTGTAGGAACGCCCGCTGGCGTTCTGGTGCTTGACCACCGGGCAGCCGGTGTGACACAGCGCGAGGCGATCGCAGCGCTGGCAGTTGGCGTCGAAGCCGTAGGCCTGATGCATGCGCTCGATCTTGCGTGCGCCATTGGCGAGTATGTCGACGATACGATCCTCGAAGATATTCCCGTAGCGGAATTCCTCGATGCCCTGACCGCGCACGCAGGAATACACCGAGCCATCGCTTTGCAGCAGGTAGAAGCGCTCGCCGCAGTTGAAGGCGTTGGTGCAATAACTCGGCTTGAACTCGTCGAACCAGTTGCGGCGCAGCCCCTCGTCCAGCTCGGTGCCGGTGAATTCGTCCTTGAGCGCACGGTACAGGGCCAACTGCTGCGCCGGTGTTGCCGGAGCAAGCACGGCATCGCCCTTGCTGGCGCGATTGAACACCGAGGCAAAGGCAAACATCAGGTTGAACTGGTTCATGTCGAAGCCGAGTTCGCGGTGGATGAACCAGATATCGTCGATGATCGCCTGAATGTCCTCGACATGATCAGCGCAGAGCGTCGCGGAAATTTTCCTGGCGTGCGGATAACCGGCCAGCAGGCGGATGTTCTCGTGCGTGCGGGCCAGCCACTCGTGGCCGCCGCGCGTCGTGCGGTAGCGCGCGTGCAGCGCCAGCGGCAGGTCGATGCTGGCACTGATAGAGACCTTGTGGCGCTCGAACAAGGCGTAGAACGGTGCGAATCGGTACAGATTGGTCTTGATGTGCGGCGCCGATTTCCGGTGGCCGAGCGCGTTGATCGCGTCGAAATTTTCGCTGTAGTGCGCGCGGATCAGCGTGAACAGCTCATCGAGAACGGCTTCCGGCAGCGTCGTGACTTCGCCGCCGTGCAGCGAGACGTTGAAGGCCAGCACACCGGCCGCGCGCAGTTCCTTCAGCGCGTGACGCAGCGTCGAAACGGCACGCCCGGCATCGACTTTCAGCGCCGCCTGCGTCGTCTGCTCGCCAAGATAGCAATAGGCGCAGTCGAGATTGCAGCCCAGCGTCGGCACGTAGAGGAGGTGGATATTTCGCGTGTAGCCAGGATCGCTAGCGGGCTTCGTATCCGGCTGCGTCTGAGACGTGGAATCCATGCGCTGTCGTTCAGGTGACGGCCGCGGCCAGCGCAGGCGAAGCGCGGCGTACCTTGTCGACGATTTTGGCCGACACCTTGTTGAACTTGGCCGCCTGGTTCGCCGCGATCTTGTTGGCCTTGCGCGCACTGGTCGGGAACTTCGCGCGCTCAATCAGCAGCGTCTTGCCGCTCGCCGTTTGCAGGCTCAGCGAACCTGCCGCTTCGGAAAGTTTAAGTTGCGTCACGTTGGCGTAATAGACGATCTCTTCGCCACAGATCAGGTAACGCGGGCCAACGCAAAGTGTCCTGTCGCCGCCAAAGTAGGCAAACAGCGGAACGATGCAGGCCAGCAACCCGGCCGGGAAAGCCAGGATGGACAGGGCCAGCGCGAGAATCAGGCTGACGACAAAAAAGACCTTGCGCTTGCCGCTGAAGCTGGCGCGGCCGCCATGCTTGTATTTGAAAACTGCAAGTTGGGGTTGATCCATGCGCTTCTCCCGTTTTGTCTCTCCACTGGGGCGAACAGAAGTATCGCCCGTCTAGAAACAGGAATCAATCGCCCGACCGACGCCGCCAGCCACGCGCAGAGCCGGAAACTGGCGGCAACGCCTTCCCGATGGCCTGATTCATGAGACCGTGATCCTCTGTGCGGCATCGCTCGCTACGCTGAGGGAATCAATGCGAACGCAGCCGATCGAAATCCACCGCATTGCGTTCGTCGACGTAGAGGCTCGTTGCCTGGGGCGGATTGCTGTTGTGGCATATTACGATGACATTGCTCAGCGGCTGCGTCCGATGCAGCACTTCGACGGCGCAGCGGCCATAAATACTCTCGATGGTCGCCAGCAGATTGCGCGCGTAGGGGGTTTCGAGCCGGGAATCGAGAATCAGGTTGGCGATCATCACGCCTTCCGCCGTCAGCACGCGGCGCGTGCCCTGCCAGAACTCGCGGGTCACCAGGTGGCCGGGGATCGAGCTGTGCGCGCTGTAGACGTCGACAACCACCGCGTCGAAGCGCCGCTCGCTACTGGCGACGAAATGCCGGGCATCGTCGACGATGAATTCGCCGAGCGCAGCCTCGCCCAGGAATTTTTCTTCGGCGATACGCCGGATCGCCGGGTCGATGTCGACGTAGGTGTAGTGGTTGTCCGGCTCGCGGTGCGAGAGGGTGAAACCACCGGCGCCGAGCACCAGTATCCGGCGCTCGCGGAAGGCGAGGTCCTCAAGCAGGATACGCCGGATATGGTGCACATAACGTGTGTAATGGCGCGGCTCACCTTCATCGATTAGCGAGGCCAGCGAATTGTTGTTTTTGAAAGCGCGCGGGTTGATCGCGCCCTTGATGTCGACCGGGGTAACGGTGTAGCTGGCGTAGGCCGTTTCGATCTCCGGTCGCGGCCAGGCCGAACACACGAGGGTCAGCGCAATGACGGCCAGTGAAGCGAGTGCTGTTCGCCCGTTGCGGGTGCCGAGCAGTGCGGCGCCGACGAGCAGCAGCAAGGCGCAGAGGGCGACCGCCGCCGAGACGCCGAGCCACTGCATGATCAGCAACGAGAGCAGCAGCGAACTGAGGAAGGAGCCGAGCGTCGAGTAGTACAGCGCATAACCGCTGGCCTCGCCGGTGCGCCGGTGCTGCATCAGGTTGGTCAGGATCGGCACCGTCTGCCCCATCAGCCAGGCCAGCGGACAAAGCACGGCAGCCATGAAAACGAGATAGGCGAGCAGGGGCGGGCCGATTGCCGCAAAGATCAGATCGACGGTGACCCCGGCCAGCCCGGCCCCGGTGAGTGCAGCGGCGATCAGGAAATTTCGGGCGACGAGGGCCAGATAGTTGTCGGCCACCTTCGCTCCGGTGTGGTAGCCGAGCGCCAGCGCCAGCAGGAAAAATCCGATCGTCGGCGCCGTGACGACAATCGAGCTGCCCATATGCGGAATGATCTGACGCAGCGCGATGACTTCGGCGCCGAGCGAAGCGAAGCCTTCGATAAAGACGACGGCAAACAGCAGCGGGCGGGAGAGCAGGTTGGGCACTCGATTTTCCAGGCGGTGGCAGCCGGCACTATAACCGAATGCCCGGTAGCCGGGACGATGCACCGTGCGAGTTGGTCATCGTTAAACAGCACCAATATCACGTAGGTCGGGTTAGTAACCCTACAACTCCCTGGCCAGTAAAAACGGGAACCGAAGTTCCCGATGTTTACTTTATTGAGTTTATTCAGGCCTGACCTTTCCTGCGTCGTGCCATAACGCCCAGCAGACCCAGGCCCGCCAGCAGCATCGCGTAGCTTTCGGGTTCAGGCACCGGCGCGGTATGAACGTGGGCCACCAGTTGCGACACGTTCAGGGTGATGCTTTCCTGCCCGCTCAAACTGCCCAGCAGCGCGTAATTCGTTCCGACGCCGGCGATGGTGCGACCGCGCAGGTCCGGCAAAGCGAAAGTTTCCTGTCCGTCGCCGCCGTAGGTCGTACCGATCAGGGTGAACAGGGTTTCATATTCGGAAATCGGCAGCAGACGACCGTCGGCAAAGGACCAATTACCTTCCGGCGAATAGTTGCCGGCAAAGGCAACCACTTCTCCGATCACCGTCTCTCCTGGCAAGGCACGGCCCTGGCTGGGAAAAATTCCCTGGGTCGCGATCAGGTAGCTCATGGCCAGTGACGGCTGCATCGTATCGAAAGGCTGACTGCTTCCGGCAGGTGCCGTCATGGCTGGCCCTGGCGGCAGACTGTGAACGTGGGCGGGGATCTGGTTTTGCGTCAGTGTGATCTGCTCAAAGCCCGCCTGCTCTCCAATCACCCGATCCGTCAGCCCTGCGCCCTGACCGGTGCCGATGATGGTTCGCCCGCGCAGATCCGGCAGCGCGAAGGTACTCCTGCCATCACCGCCGTATTGCGTGCCAAGGATGGAAAACAGGGCGGTGTTCTGGCTGATCAGCAACAGACGTCCGTCGGCAGGCAGGTAGCCGCCGGGAGTAAAATTTCCTGCGAAGGAACGGATCTCGCCAAGGAATTCCTGACCGCCGGTGCCACCGCCACGCGATGGATAGACACCTTGGGTAACGATGACGTAGTTCATGGCCAGGGAAGGCTGCATGTTGTCAATAGCCTGGCTGCCGCCACTGCTGCCAGTAAATCCAGACGCCGGCAACGCATGGACATGCGTTGGCATCTGGGACGGGCTCATGCTCGTGCTGGCCGCTCCGAGCTTCTCTCCGAGATCCCTGTTGGTCAGGCCGGGCCCCTGACCCATGCCGATGGTAATTCGGCCGGCAAGATCGGGCAATGCGAAGTTTGTCCTGCCGTCACCACCGTAAGTGGTTCCCAGAATGGAAAACAAGGCCTGGTTCTGTTGGATGGACCGTAAATGCCCTGCCGCCGGTGACTGCACATCCTGGCTCCAGGCAACGGTGCGCATCATTCCCATCACCGCTTCACCGGACCCACCCCCGTCGCGAGAAGGATAAATACCCACGGGCTGTATAAGCTGGTTCAGGCCCAGTGTCGGCTGTGTGTTTTCAAAGGCGAGACCACCGCCGGCAACTCCGGTGAAGGTATCGGCCTGGGCCGCCAGAGGCAGCAGGCAACAACTCCCCAGCACCAGGACTTTTCCGATCAAGTGCTTCATGGCTTGCTCCTCGAATTGACTTTTGTTAAGGGCACTGCGTCGAGCGATCACCTGACAGCGATCATTGTCCGATTAGAGTGCATAAGTGCTAACGAACGCAATAGTCCGTTTGTACTATAAGGCGCTTTGTTCAGGCCAGGGCCAGCGCACACGCCAGTCAGAGTTGATTCCCTCATCCGGCGGCGACCTGTCCTGATCAGCCGCAACAAACTGCCAGCCAGCAAGTGCAGCATCGGATGCGGCGTGGGATAGAATTAACCTCTCCTGCGACTTCATCACACTCTGCCCGGATCCTGCTCGATGGCCACTCTGCTGACCGAACCGACACCGCGCCACGAACCCGACCGTTTCGGCCGCCCCGACGCGGGGTGGCGACTGCGCCTGTACATCATCATTTTCGAGGCGGACACCCGTGCCGGGCGCGCTTTCGACCTGACACTCCTGGCATTCATTCTGATCAGTGTCACTGTCGTCATGCTCGACAGCGTCGAAGCCATCAGTACCCGCTGGGGAGATCTGCTGACGGTTCTCGAATGGTTTTTCACCGTCATCTTCAGCATCGAGTACATCCTGCGACTGCTGTGCGTACGCAAACCGAAACGCTATGCGCGCAGCCTGTTCGGCGTGATCGACCTGCTCGCCATACTACCGACCTACCTGGCCCTGTTTATCCCCGGCCTGCACTCGTTGATCGATGTCCGTGTGCTGCGCATGCTGCGCATTTTCCGTATCCTGAAACTGGGTGAATATGTCAGGGAGTTTTCCGAACTGGGCAACGCCATCCTGGCCACCCGGCGCAAGATTGCCGTTTTTCTGTCCTTTGTCCTGATTGTCGTGGTGGTGATGGGCACCCTGATGTACGTCGTCGAAGGCCCGGAAAACGGCTTCACCAGCGTCCCCGTTTCAGTGTATTGGGCGATCAGCACGCTGACCACGGTGGGCTTTGGCGACATCACCCCGAAAACTGATCTCGGGCGTCTGATCGCCTCGATGATGATGCTGATGGGCTGGGGAACACTGGCGGTACCGACCGGCATCGTCAGCGCAGAATTTGCCGTACGACGCATTAATCCTGAAATAACTACCCGCACCTGCCACGAATGCCTGAGCGAAGGCCATCCATCACTGGCGAAATTCTGCGCTGACTGCGGTGCGAAACTACCCCCGTATCAACTCGATGCGGGCGAGAACTGAAGGCCAGGTATGCTTTCCATGCGGCCGGTCAGTGCTTGTCGGTAGCCACACCCTTGTAATCCTGCAACCCGAGCGGAACGTGATTCGAACCTTGCCTTCCGGTAAAATGCGATTTCAATTTTCTCAGCGAGACCCGAAATGGCCGAAATTCAACGTGATTTGACCCGTACCACGCTGGCGATTCTCTGCATACTGCTGATGATCGCCGCTTCACTTTGGGTCCTGCGTCCGTTCCTGGCGGCTACGGTGTGGGCCACCATGGTCGTGGTCGCCACCTGGCCGATGCTCAAGTCGCTGGAGCAGCGCTTCGGCGGTCGGCGCGCACAGGCCGTTACGATAATGACGCTGGCCATGTTGCTGCTGCTGGTCGTTCCCCTCTGGCTGGCGATCGATACCATTGTCGATCACGCCGGGGACATTGCCAATCTGGTCAAAAGGTTCACCACCTCAGGCCTGCCACAACCGCCCGAGTGGGTAGCGACTTTGCCGCTGATTGGCAGCAAACTGAACGCTTTCTGGGTGCAACTGGCTGACTCCGGTCCTCAGGGTCTGCTGGTGCGGGCCCAGCCCTACGCAGCCGAATCCGGCAAGTGGGTTCTTGCGCAGGCCGGTGGCCTGGGTTTCATGCTAATCCAGTTTCTGCTGATCGTGGTCATTTCGGCCATCCTCTACGCCAGCGGTGACAAGGCGGCGTCGAGTGTCAGACGTTTTGGCCGTCGGCTGGCTGGCGATCGCGGCGAGAATTCGATCATCCTGGCCGGACAGGCGATCCGTGGCGTGGCCCTGGGGGTGGGGGTCACGGCGATCATTCAGACGGTGCTCGGGGGCATCGGTCTGGCCATTGCCGGCGTGCCCTTTGCTGCGCTGCTCTCGGCGGTAATGCTCATGCTGTGCATCGCGCAGGTGGGGCCCGGGCTGATCCTCTTTCCGGCCGTCGGCTGGATGTTCTGGATGGGTGACACCGGGTGGGGAATTTTTCTTCTGGTATGGAGCCTGATCGTCGTCACCATGGACAATTTCGTGCGCCCGATGCTGATCAAAAAGGGCGCCGATCTGCCGCTGCTGCTGATTTTTTCAGGCGTCATCGGCGGCATGCTGGGTTTCGGGCTGATCGGCATTTTTGTCGGCCCGGTGGTACTCGCCGTGACCTACACCCTGCTCGAAGCCTGGATTGAGGACGCGCTCGGCAAGGCGGGCGCCGACTGAAAAGCTGATGGGGGTGCTGCGGTGGGCGTCGCCTGCGTCACAGGCCGGCGCACTCAGATCCCCGATCCGCCCTCCTCCAGTGCCGTTTCGGCAACCTTGAAAACCTTGACCTGGCGCGGCTTGAGCCAGACACACTGACCCTTGACCAGATTCAGGACCGTGGCACGTTCGCGTGTCAGTTCCACCTCGATCAGCTCGGAGGCATGCGCCAGTTCGACGCGTACCAGCGGGCCGATGGCGTGCACATCCTGCACCATGGCCTCAAGGCCACCCGCGACCTGAACGTGTTCGATGTCGATATCGTGCGGGCGAACGAAGGCCATGGCCTGGCCTTCCGGCGCGGTATTATCCATCTTATCCACCCCATCCCGCCCGACATCGGCCCAGTTGCCGTGCACCCGGCTGTGGAATACATTGACGTTGCCGAGAAACTGATAGACGAAGGGCGACGCCGGATTGGAATAGACTTCGTCGGGCGTGCCGATCTGTTCGATGCGACCGTGGTTCATGACCACCACGCGATCGGCCACTTCCAGCGCCTCTTCCTGATCGTGCGTGACGAAGACGCTGGAGATGTGCATCTCGTCGTGCAGACGGCGCAGCCAGCGGCGCAATTCCTTGCGCACCTTGGTGTCGAGCGCACCGAAGGGCTCGTCGAGCAGCAGCACCTTGGGCTCGACGGCGAGCGCCCGCGCCAGTGCGATGCGCTGACGCTGCCCGCCGGAAAGCTGCGAAGGGTAGCGCTCGGCCAGCCAGTCGAGCTGGACGAGCTTGAGCAGATCCATCACCCTGCGCCGAATCTCGGCCTCGGACGGGCGCTCGGTTTTCGCCTTGACGCGCAGACCGAAAGCGACGTTCTCGAACACCGTCATGTGCCTGAACAGCGCGTAGTGCTGGAAAACGAAACCGACCTTGCGTTCGCGAGCGTGCAGGTGCGTGGCTTCGGCGCCGGCGAATTTGACATTGCCGGAATCCGCCGACTCCATGCCGGCAATGATGCGCAGCAGCGTCGTCTTGCCGCAGCCGGAGGGCCCCAGCAGCGCGACCAGTTCGCCGGTCGGGATGTGCAGGTCGATGTTGTCGAGCGCGACAAAGTTACCGAAACGCTTGCCGACACCGCAGATTTCTATGCTCATGGTTTAATTCAGTGAGGGGTTGAGAGTGAGGAGTGAGGAGTCAGGGCGGGGGTGGCAGAAAGTGAATTTCTCCTCACTCCTTGCTCCTCACCGCTTCCGCAGGAAGCACCGTATCGAGCGTTTCCGTTTCCCTGCGCATCTGCCACTCGACCAGCGTCTTGGCGACGAGGGTGACGAGGGCCAACAGTGCCAGCACCGAGGCCGAAGCGAAGGCGCCGACGGCGTTGTATTCGTTGTAGAGGATCTCGACGTGCAGCGGCAGCGTATTGGTTTCGCCGCGGATATGGCCGGAAACCACCGACACCGCGCCGAACTCGCCCATTGCCCGCGCATTGGCCAGGATGACGCCGTAGAGCAGCCCCCACTTGATATTGGGCAGCGTGACGCGCCAGAACATATTCCAGCCTGTCGCCCCGAGCGATATGGCGGCCTCTTCTTCTTCCCTGCCCTGGGCCTGCATGAGCGGAATCAGCTCGCGGGCGACGAAGGGGAAGGTAATGAACAGGGTGACGATGACCATCCCCGGCAAAGCAAAAACGATCTTGACATCGTGCGCGGAAAGCCATGGCCCAAAGATCCCCTGGGCGCCGAATATCAACAGGAAGACCAGCCCGACGACGACCGGCGAGACGGCAAAAGGCAGGTCGATCAGGGTAATCAGCAGGCTCTTGCCGCGAAACTCGAATTTGGCGATGGCCCACGCCGCGGCGACGCCGACCATGACATTAAAGGGCATGACGAAGAGCGCGATGAACAGGGTCAGCCCGACGGCGTGCAGCGTTTCGGGTTCCTTCAGCGCCTGCAGGTAGGCCGACCAGCCGCCAGCAAGGGCTTCATAAAAGACGGCCAGCAAGGGCAGGGCCAGAAAGAAGAAGAGGAAGGCGAGGCCGATCCCGGTCAGCGTCCAGCGCAACCAGCGCGGTTCGGCTGTGGCCATGCGCAGAGACGGCGCACTCATTGACTCGCCCGCTCCGGGCCCTGATGGTCGCCTTGATGGCGGTTGGCCGCCCACCACTGGATGGCATTGACGCCGAGCAGCAGCAGGAAGGAAATCGCAAGCATGACGCAAGCCAGTGCCGTTGCGCCGACCACGTCGTACTGTTCGAGCTTGGAAATGATCAGCAGCGGCGTGATTTCCGAAATCAGCGGCATGTTGCCGGCGATGAAGATGACCGATCCGTACTCGCCGATGGCACGCGAGAAGGCCAGCGTAAAACCGGTCAGCAGCGCCGGAAAAATCGCCGGAAAAAGCACGCGGGTAAAGGTGTGCAGCCGCGAAGCCCCGAGCGACGCCGCAGCCTCCTCGATTTCCGGCTCGATGTCCTCGATCACCGGCTGCAGGGTACGCACTACAAAGGGCAGGCTGATGAAGGTCAGCGCGACGACAATGCCGAGCGGGGTGAACGCCACCTTGAGGCCGAGCGGTTCGAGATGGCGCCCGATCCAGCCGTTGCCGGCATACAGGGTTGCCAGCGTAATGCCGGCGACCGCCGTCGGCAGGGCAAAAGGGAGGTCCACCAGGGAATCGACCAGACGCTTTCCGGGAAAGGGATAGCGCACCAGCATCCAGGCTACGATCAGGCCGAACAAGGCGTTGATCAAGGCCGCCAGCAGCGAGGCGCCGAAGGTCACGCGATACGAAGCCAGTGCGCGCTCTCCGCTGGCAATGTCCCAGAACTGGGTCAGGCTGAGCGAACTCGACTTGAACACCAGCCCGGAAAGCGGCAACAGAATGAGCAGTGAAAGATAGACCAGCGTGACGCCGAGCGAGAGGCCGAAGCCGGGGAGGACGCGTTTATTCATGTTTTCTTGTGCGTGACTTGCTGCTTCTCAGAGCGCAGATCGTAGTGGATCGTAGGTCGGGTCAGGCCTTCAGGCCGTAACCCGACCTTTCAGGCCTGACCCTTTGCGTTGTCTTTGCAACTTTGCGCCTTTGCGCCTTTGCGGTGAACGTTTGGGGTTTCAATGCAATCTCGCAGAGTCACTTGCTCTGATAAATCTGGTCAAACGTTCCACCGTCCTTGAAATGCGCCGGAAAGGCCTTGGGCCAGCCGCCAAACACTTCATCGACGGTAAACGTCCTGATCGCCGGGAACTGAGCGGCATACTTCCTGAGCAGTTCAGGATCGCGCGGACGCAGGTAATTTTGCGCCGCGTTCTCCTGACCTTCCTTCGACCACAGGTAGTCGAGATAGGCCTGCGCCTGCTTGCGCGTTCCCTTCTTGTCGACCACTTTTTCAACAAGGGCGACCGGGAACTCGGTCAGAATCGACAGCGAGGGATAAACCACGTCGAATTCGCCCTTGCCGAATTCCTTGGCGATCAGTTCGGCCTCGCTCTCGAAGGAGACGAGCACATCACCGAGCTTGCGTTGCATGAAGCTCGTCGTCGCGTCGCGGCCACCGGAGGCGAACAACGGTGCGTTCTTCAGCAGCTTGCCGACGAACTCCTGCGCTGCCTTGTCATTGGCGCCCGGTTGCTTGAGCGCATAGCCCCACGCCGCGAGGTAGGAATAACGGCCATTGCCGGTGTTCTTCGGATGCGGCAGGATGACCTGTACGCCGGGCTTGACCAGATCCGGCCAATCCATCAGGGCCTTGGGGTTGCCCTTGCGCACGATGAAAACCATCGTCGAAGTGTAGGGCGAAGCGTTGTTCGGAAATTTTTTGGCGTAATCCTTTACGACCAGACCCTTTTCGACCAGGAAGTCGATATCCGAGGCCTGGTTCATCGTGACCACGTCAGCCTCCAGCCCGTCAGCCACGGCGCGCACCTGCTTGCTTGAGCCGGCGTGCGACTGTTTGAGCTCGATCGACTCACCCGTCGTCGTCTTCCAGTGTTTCTGGAATATGGGGTTGTAGTCCTTGTAAAAGTCACGGGAAACATCGTAGGACACGTTGAGCAGGCTGCTTTCGGCGTAGGCCGGCAAAGCCGCAGTAAGCGCAGTCGCCGCAACAAGGGCAAGAAACAGTTTGCGAATCGGACGGACCATCGGTATCTCCTTGAAGTGGTAACAGCGGGTTATACCTTGCAGCCCGCATTGCCCCCAGCGGGAACGGTACTACTATAAGCAAGCGTTCATAGAACATCAAAGTCTGTTTGTTTATTTGTTTATTCCAATAATGAATAAACAGCCAGGGGCTACGCAAGCGCCCGGCAAGCGACTAACATGACGACAGTCAATCGATTTCCCGTTTGTTCAACGCCATGACCGACACCAGCCCGAATACCCAACTCCCCGCCGGTCTCAGCCAGCGCTACGAAATCCGTGGCGAGCTTGGATGCGGCGCCACCGGAACCGTCTATCTCGCCTGGGACACCTTTGCCCAGCGTGAGGTGGCGCTGAAGGTGGCTCACGCCCAGATCTTCAATGACGACCCGGACCAGATGCTCGTGCGCAAAGCCTGGCTGAATGAAGTGCACATGGCGGGCAGCCTGCATCACCCCTATATCGTCGAGATATACGACGCCGGCTTTGGTGACAACAGTGCCTACCTGGTCATGGAATACCTGGCGCACGGCACGCTGGAACCCTTTACCCGACCCGACAACCTCAAGCCGGTTTCTGAAGTCCTGGACATTGCCTATAAGTGCGCCAGCGCGCTTGACTATGCCTGCCGCGCCGGGATTGTTCATCGCGATGTCAAACCGGCCAACCTGCAACTGGTCGGTCCCGGCGAGGCCAAGGTCTGTGATTTCGGAGCCGCCTACTGGTCGCAAGGCAAAACCGATGCGACGCAGGTAATGGACATCGGCTCGCTGGCCTACATGGCACCCGAACTCTTTCGCATGTGGGTCACGCCGCAGGCGGACATTTACGCGCTGGGTGTCGTCCTGCACCAACTGCTGACCGGAAAGCGGCCCTTCGATGCGCCCGATCAGGCTTCGTTGATGTACAAGATTTTGAACGGCGAAAGGGAACCGCTTACGAGTTTCCGACCCGACCTGCCAGAAAACCTCAACATCCTGCTCGACAAAATGCTCGCCCGCAGCCTGGAAGACCGTTTTGCCAACTGGCCCTCGGTACTCTCGGCGCTATCGACTCACAGTACCAAGGCACTGCAAGCAAAATCGTCCGCAGCAGAACGCCCCGCCGAAGCGGAACTCTATGACCAGCTTCGCCAATTGCCGTTGCTCTCCACGCTCAACGATGCACAACTCTGGGAACTGCTGCGCATTTCGCACTGGCGCAAGATCCCGGCCGGTACGGTGCTGATGCGCGAAGGTGACAACGCGATTTCGTGCTATCTGCTGCTCAAAGGTGAAGCCAAGGTACTTCAGAAAGGCAAGCTGATCGCCCTGCTTGAAGCAGGAACGCTGTTCGGCGAACTTGCCTTCGCCGAAGAAACTCCCTCTCTACGTGCTGCTACGGTAGCTACCTCCAGCAACGGGACCATCGGCAAGTGGCCCTACTCAAAGCTGAATTCTGCTTCACCTGGTCTACAATCGAAAATGCTGAAAATCTTTTTCCGTCTTGCCACCGAGCGCCTCAAGCAATCCGACGAACGCTACCTTCGACTATACCGGCACTATGCTCAAACCGAAGAAGCCGGCTCCTGAGTTTCAAGCCGGCCACGCCACCATGAGCAGTCTTTCCGAAAGCATGGCCCGCTTCAATGGTCGTCGTTACCATGTCTATAACGACTGGGTGAAGAACGCGTACGGTGGGCGTTTGCAAAAGGTCTCAGTCGATGCCGGATTTACCTGCCCCAACCGCGACGGCTCGCTCGGCGTCGGAGGCTGCACTTACTGTAACAACGAGGGTTTCTCGCCCAGTTATCTGCGCCAACAGCGCGACCTCGTCGCCCAGATCGACACCGGCATCGAATTCATGCGCCGCCGCTATCCGAGAAGCAGGGGCTTCCTCGCTTACTTCCAGAGCTATTCCAACACGTACGACGATCTGGACAAGTTGAAAGAATGCTACGGTATTGCGCTCGCGCACCCGGACATATCCGGCATCGTCATCGGCACACGCCCCGATTGCCTGCCCGAAGAAACCCTCGACTATCTGGCCGAGCTCTCAACGCACACGCTGGTAGAACTGGAAATCGGCATTGAGTCCTGCAACGACGAGGTGCTGCGTGAATGTCTGCGCGGACATGACTTCGCCTGCACCCAGGAGGCTATCCGGCGCGCCGCCAGGCGCGGCCTGTTCATTACCGGGCATCTGCTGCTCGGTCTGCCCCTGGAAACGCATGACAGCCTGATTGACGGCGCCAGGGCGCTTTCCGGATTACCTCTCGATGCACTGAAGTTCCACCAGTTGCAGATCGTACGTGGCACCCGGCTCGCCAATCAGTATCGCGCCGCACCCGCGTGTCTTTCGCTGCTCGACCCGGAATGCTACCTGGACCGCGTGATCGATATGCTCGAACACCTTCCGCCGAACATCAAGATTCAGCGACTGGGCAGCGAAGTTCCCCCCGATGTTCTCGTCTCACCCGATTGGGGTATGCGCCTCTCGAAGTTCCCGGCGCACCTTGAGGCGCGCCTGCAAGCGCGCAACACCTGGCAGGGGAGACTTTTCGCGGACACGCCGCAAGCAAGCAATTCCCCAACCAGTGGTTGATTCCGCATTCTTCAAATTTGACCGGCGGGCAGCCTGCAAAAATTAAATAAATACGCATTCAACATGTATCATGTTTCCATCACATCTTTTTTATTAGCGATATAATCGGAACTGATCTGTCGTTTTCTCAACATTGAGCGCATTAGAACTTTCGCCATGAACAAAGCACGCAGTAAATATCTGGTCCATGCCGAGCTAATGGTCACAGGACCCGCTTCTGCACAGTTTGATGACGCCAAATCCGGCTTTCCGGTAGCGCGCCGCATGAATCGAATAGAGCGAGTCGTTGCCACCTACCGCGGTCGGATAGATCAATTGTTCTCCAATGGCCTGCTCATTAGCTTCGATACGGCCGACGCTGCCGTACTTGGCGCTCGTGAAATGCAGCATCGTTGCGCCGGGTTGCCGCAGATATCAGGATACAGGCTGGCTTTGCGCATCGGGATCCAACAGTGTCTCGTCCGGCAAAGGTTGAAAGATGAAACCGACAATTCCCGGGAAATCGTATCGCTTCTGGCCTTTGTCGATGACGGTATCGTAGCCTCGGATTTCGTTGTCTCCACCCTAAACCCCGATCTGCGCGTACTTACCTCCCCACTGGAAAACCCCCCTGTCGAGTTGGTAGCTCACAAGGTCGATTGGCATTGCGAGATCCCGTCAAGCGCCTATGGTGGAGAATCCTTCTGGCCCGCCAGCCAGGATGCTCACCATATTGGCCCGTATCTGCTTCTGCATCAAGGCCTTAAAACAATTGAATTGACCCAGAGCAATCCTGTGGCTACTATCGGCCGCAACCCGTCAAACGACCTGGTTACGATGGGTATTCACGTCTCCCGCCAACATTGCCGTATTGAAAGACAGGCGGATTGCATTCTGTTGACCGACACGAGCACCAATGGCACCTGTGTCATGACAGATGAAGGCATTGAGTTTCTGGTCAAGCAGGACTCCTTTTATCTCAAAGGTAAAGGCCTGCTGTTCTTCGGGAGACTTTGCAATGGCGAACGGCGCGGCGGCGTCAGATTCGAAGCGTACTGAAGTAGTCATCCAGCAAGGAAACATCGCTACCTGAATATGAAAGGGCCGGTTTCACGCTGGCCTTTGCTTTTCCGGCCTGGCCCCGGAAACACGCACGCTGGAGAATCCCGCGCAATGAGCTACACCGCAGAATCCATTTCCGTTCTCAAGGGACTGGAACCCGTTCGCCATCGTCCCGGCATGTACACGCGCACCGACTGCCCGCTGCACATCATCCAGGAAGCCATCGACAACGCGGCTGACGAAGCGCTCGGCGGCTACTGCAAGCACATTCTGGTGACCCTGCATGCAGACAATTCGGTGTCGATCCAGGATGACGGGCGCGGTATCCCGGTCGAGATGCACCCGGTCGAGAAGGTGCCGACGGTCGAGGTGGTATTCACCCAGTTGCACGCCGGTGCCAAATTCGACAAGGCCGATGGCCGCTCGGCTTACCGATTTTCGGGCGGCCTGCACGGCGTCGGCGTATCGGTCACCAACGCCCTGTCCACCCGCCTAGAGGTCGAGGTCACACGCGACGGCGGACGCCATCAGATTGCCTTCTCCGGCGGCACCGTGATCGAAGCATTGCAGCGCCTCGGCGATGCGCCCAAAAAGGCCAGCGGTACCCGCGTCAGGGCCTGGCCGGACGCGCAGTTCTTTGATACGGCGAGCATCCCCGCCAGCGAACTCGAACGCCTGTTGCGCAGCAAGGCGGTGCTGCTGCCCGGCCTTGAAATCTCGCTGACCATCGAGAACGGTACGACAACGAGCTGGTGCTTTGCCAACGGCATGCAGCAATACCTGGCCGAACAGATCGACGGCGAACTGACGGCGCCCATCTTCACCGCCGAGAATTACGCCCAGGCCGGCGACGAGAACTTTCCGCTCGGCTCCGGCGCCGCCTGGGCACTGTGCTGGAGTGCCGAGGGTAATCTGGCGCGCGAATCCTACGTCAACCTGATTCCCACGCCAGCCGGCGGCACGCACGAAACCGGGCTGCGTCAGGCCGCTTTCGACGCCGTCAGGAGTTTTGCCGAACACCGTGCGCTGCTGCCCAAGGGTGTCAAGCTGGCGGCCGAGGACGTGTTCTCGCGCGCCAGTTACGTGCTCGCCGCGCGCGTGCTCGATCCTTCGTTCCAGGGGCAGACCAAGGAGCGTCTGAACTCGCGCGACGCCGTGGCGCTGGTCTCGCGCATGGTGCGCGACCCGCTCGAACTGTGGCTCAACGAACACCCGGACGCTGCCAAAAAGATCGCCGAGTTGGCCATCCGCGCCGCGCAGGCGCGTTCGCGCGCCGGGCAGAAGGTCGAGAAGCGCAAGCAGTCGGGTGTCGCCATCCTGCCCGGCAAGCTCTCGGATTGCCAGAGCGAGGACATCCGGCGCAACGAGATTTTCCTGGTCGAGGGCGACTCGGCCGGCGGCTCGGCCAAGTCCGGTCGCGACAAGGAGTTGCAGGCCATCCTGCCGCTACGCGGCAAGGTGCTCAACACCTGGGAAGTCGACGCCGGCAGCCTGTTTGCCAACCGCGAGGTGCACGACATCGCCGTCGCGCTCGGCATCGACCCGCACCCCGCGCAGGCACCGGCCAGCGTGCTCGACAACCTGCGCTACGGCAAGGTGGTGATCATGACCGACGCCGATGTGGATGGCAGCCACATCCGTGTCCTGCTGTGCACGCTGTTCTACCGTCACTTCCCCCGGCTGATCGAACTTGGCCACCTTTATTTTGCACAACCGCCGCTCTACCGTCTGGATGTTCCGGGGCACGGCAAGAACCGCCCGCCGCGCAAGCTTTATGCGCTAGACAACGCCGAACGCGAAGCAATGATCGACCGCCTGCGCCTGGAAGGCGTCAAACCCGATGCCATCGCCATTTCGCGCTTCAAGGGCCTCGGTGAAATGAATCCCGAGCAGCTCTGGGAAACCACCATGTCGCCCGACACGCGCCGCCTGATGCGCATCCGCCAGCCCGGCGCCGACGACGCCACTCCGGTGATGAACATGCTGATGGCCAAAAACGAGTCGGCCGGACGGCGCGCGTGGATGGAAGCCAACGGCGCTCTGATCGGGGCGGAGATTTGACGTGACACGCTCTGGTCATTTAGCACTTTTAAACCCCCCCAGCCCCCCTTCTCAGGGGGGAGCCGTGTATCGGTGCACAACGGTTTTCTCCTCCCCTGAGAAGGGGAGGTCGGGAGGGATTGAACGACGCACATTCATCCCTTCTCAGGATCACTATGCCCGGCACACCTGACCTGTTCGACGAGCTGCCGCCAGCCGACGCGCCGCCACCGTCGCCACCCGCGGCCTTGCCTGAAACGCCCGAAGACGACGAGGACGAAAGCATCCTGCTGCACGATTCGGCGGCGCGCGATTATCTCGAATACGCGATTGCCGTGGTCAAGGGCCGTGCCCTGCCCGACGTCAAGGACGGGCAGAAACCGGTGCAGCGTCGCGTGCTCTTTGCCATGCGCGAGCTCGGCCTGCTGGCCGGCGCCAAGCCGGTGAAGTCGGCGCGTGTCGTCGGCGACGTGATCGGCAAATACCACCCGCATGGCGACACGTCGGCTTATGACGCCATGGTGCGTGTCGCCCAGCCTTTCTCGCTGCGCTACCCGCTGGTTGACGGTCAGGGCAACTTCGGCTCGCGCGACGGCGACAATGCCGCCGCCATGCGTTACACCGAGGCACGCCTGGCGCCGATTGCCGAACTGCTGCTCGGCGAGCTCGGCGAAGGCACCGTCGACTTCCAGCCGAACTACGACGGCTCGTTCGAGGAGCCAGCCTTTCTGCCCGCACGCCTGCCCTTCTCGCTGCTCAACGGCGCGTCGGGAATCGCTGTCGGCATGGCCACCGAAATGCCTTCGCACAACCTGCGCGAGGTTGCGGCAGCGGCCATCCACAAGCTACAGAATCCGGCGGCCGGTGTCGCCGAACTGATGCAGCACATCCCCGGCCCGGATTATCCCGGTGGCGGCCAGATCATTTCTTCCGCCGCCGAAATCGCCAGCGCCTACGGCACGGGTCGCGGCAGCCTGCGCGTGCGCGCCCGCTACGAGTTCGAGGAAATGGCGCGTGGTGCCTGGCAACTGGTGATCCGGGAGCTGCCGCCCGGCGTTTCCTCGGCCCGCGTGCTTTCCGAAATCGGCGCGCTGATGAACCCTCAGCCGAAACCGGGCAAAAAATCGATCGAACAATCGGCCGCGCAGTTGAAGACCCTGTTCGCCTCGCAGCTTGAGCGCGCGCGCGACGAATCGGGCAAGGACGACGACATCCGCCTCGTCTTCGAACCGTGCAGCTCACGTCTCGAGCGAGACGAGTTTGTCGCCCTGCTGCTCGCCCACACCAGCCTTGAGAGCACGGCGCCGATCAATCTGGTGGCCGTCGGCATCGATGGCCGTCCGTGCCAGAAGACGCTGGCCGATCTGGTCGGCGAGTGGTGCCAGTACCGCGTGCAGACGGTTCGCCGACGCACCGATTTCCGCCTGACCAAGGCCAGTGAGCGCATCCACATCCTCGAAGGCCGGCACATCGTCTTTCTGAATATCGATGCGGTGATCCGCGTCATTCGCGAGTCCGACGAACCCAAGCCGGCGCTGATTGAACGTTTCAAGCTTTCCGAGCGGCAGGCCGAAGACATCCTCGAAATCCGCCTGCGCCAACTGGCGCGGCTCGAAGGCATCAAGATCGAGCAGGAGCTTGAGAAACTGCGCGGCGAGCGGGAAGACCTACGCAAGCTGCTCGGCAACGAGGCGCTGCTGCGCAAGCTGGTGGTGCGCGAGATCAAGGCCGACGCCGGCAAGCACGGCGACGAGCGGCGCACCCTGATCCAGCCGGCCAGCATGGCCTCGCGTTCTGAGGTAGCGACGGTGGCCGACGAGCCGGTAACGCTGATCGTCTCCGACAAAGGCTGGGCACGCGTCCGCCAGGGGCATGGGCTCGATCTTTCCGGTGTGCTGTTCAAGGACGGCGACGGCCCCGGGAGCACCCATGAATGCCGCTCGGTCGATTCACTTGTCATCATTTCCAGCGAAGGCCGCGCCTTCACCGTGCCGATTGCCAGCCTGCCCGACGGGCGCGGCATGGGCGCGCCGCTGCCCTCCTTCATCGAAATCGGCACCGGCAGGGTCGCTCACGTGCTCACCGGCAAGCCGGAAGATGAACTGCTGTTCGCCAAGACCTCAGGCTACGGCTTCATCTGCACATTCGCCGACCTGCTCTCGCGCCAGAAGGCCGGCAAGTCCTTCCTGGCCATGGAAGACGATGCCGGCATCCTGCCACCCGTGCGCGTGGCCGGCACCGATCACGTGGCGGCGCTGTCAGCAGATGGCCGCCTGCTGGTCTTCCCGCTCGACCAGATGAAGCGCCTTTCCGGCGGCAAGGGCGTACAGATCATCGGCCTCCGGGGCAAGGAGTCGCTCAAGGCCGTGATCGCCGCCAGGGGGTCGGTGGTCAGCATCAAGGGCACTTTCCGCAACAAGCCCAAAACCCTGCTCTCGGAGGAAAAACACCTTGGCCAACGCGCCCGGCGCGGCGCGGCAGCGGGGCTGATCAACAAACCGACGCTTGAGAGCTTGCCGGAAAACAGCAAGGCATGACCAGTCAAATCAAATGCTTCCCCACCAGTTCATCAAGGAGCAGCAGATTGGCATCATGACCTTCTTGATGAAACGTGTTGTCAGGATGGCAAGATTTTTTCGATGTCTTTCAATCACTCGCTTCCGGCTAATTCTAATGCGCGTTCATATTGAGACTAACAATCCACGGCCAAGCAGAGATACTGCGCACAGACTCCGTATTTGCAGCGAGTTTCGGCAGGCCGGATTCGAGTTGGCGAGTGACTCCAGCCAAATCTGCAAACACCCGGTTGGGGAATTCTTTTTCGCGCAGTTCGTCCCAAATATGCTCTTGTGGGTTGAGTTCCGGCGCATAGGGCGGCAAACGGAGCAGGCGCACATTTTCCGGTACTGCCAATTCCTTGCTCACATGGGAACTCGCCCCATCCACCACCATGATGATGAAGTCCTCACTGTGTGCCTCACTCACCTGGCTGAGGAATACGCTCATGTGCGATGTGTTCATCTGCCGACAGATCATCCAATCCAGGTCGCCTTGCAGCGGACTGACCGCACCATACACATAGACAAATTCGCGTTCATAGCCGTTATTGACGACTGGACGCTCGGGTACCATGGCCCAGCATTTGCGAATTCGCACCATGCGCCCAAAACGCGCCTCGTCCTGAAACATCAGACGTATGCGCCGGCCCTTCACAACGTCGGGTTTGGCGATGGTCGCCAAATTTTCGGGCAGTTTTTTTTCCAGTCTTCCTGTGCTTTCGCATCGCTTTTGGGATGC